>NZ_CAXSVC010000013.1:0-140225 GCF_964240755.1 Bacteroides sp. HPS0048
AGGCTGAAAGCAGGATGGGATGAAAAATACCTGTCAACACTTTTACAGGACAGCGCATTTTAATGCGTCGGCCCTGTACCGGAGATCGATACGTTACTCTAAGAGATAGAACTTAATCAATACCGGAGAAAGGAATAGATAGCAACGGCAGAGGTCATTTTACTCAAAATTGATGGCTGATTTGCCAATATACTACTCTGTCGGTATACCAATTGGTTACGTTGCATCGTCGAAAGGCATTGGCGTATTGGTATATATCGGCAAATTATTTAATTAATCTCACCGATAGTTTTGAGATAATTTTAATAGCATTTGAAATAATGCTGCAAAGCGGTATAGGAGATATTGCCTTTCTTTGCAGAAATCGAAATATTAATTATTATGAGAAACAATACGAAATTACTTTCTTTAGGAATTGCCCTTACATTGTGTACAGGCGTACTTCAAGCTCAGGATTCCTGGCAATCAAAACTATTGAAGATGAGCGATGATGGTTCGCTTACCTATGTGCGGGATGCCGACGGGTTTGTTTTGCCTGATTTCAGTCAGGCGGGTTATAAAAACGGAGAACCTATCCCCGTGGTTGATCTACCTGACCGGACAGAGACCATTAGTCCCCTTCCGGATGCTTCGGCGGATAATACGGCACATATACAGGCTGCTATCAATAAAGTAGGGGCTTATACGCCTGATGGAAATGGCATACGTGGGGTAGTGCTGCTTAAAGCGGGACGATATAATGTGGACGGAACGATTAATATGACTTATCCCGGAGTGATCTTGCGCGGTGAAGGTAACTGTTATGCAACGACAGACTCTACGGTACTTTTTGGAAGAAATGCCAAAGAGAAAGCAAAGCGGTTAATTTTGATGGGAAACAGCTCGGCGCATAACTGGGGGAATGGTTCGGGAAGTAACCATACGAATGTCACTACAGAGAAAGTGATGCCGGGAGATTATAGTTTTAGTGTGGCAGATGCAAGTCTCTACAAAGCAGGAGATCTTATTTGTGTGAAGTATCCTACTACGGAAGCGTGGCTGGAAGCAGTATGGTACGGTGGAAACACTAACCGGAATACGGATGCGTCTATGAAATGGAAGGCAAAGGATGTAGATATGTCCTATCACCGCTATGTGACGAAAGTGGAAGGGAATACGATCACTCTGGACGCACCTTTGTTTTATACACTTGACAAAGCTTATTCTCAGGCATATATTTATAAGATAAATAATGCCGCAACCATACGTCATAATATCGGGATAGAGAATCTGCATATCTCTTTTGAACGTACTCCAAGTACTTCTAAAGTAAATGCCGACCAGAACTGTATTTATATGAGTTCATTGGAAAACAGTTGGGTAAAGGGGGTATCAATGACCGGATTTATCCATGCGGGAATTAAAATAACTTCTACTACACGTAGTACGATAGAAGATTGCTATTCTATTGATCCTTCAGGATTGTGTACCGGGGGGACTTATTATAATTTTGAAACGTATCATCGTTCCCAGCTAGTACTGCTCAAAAACTGCTATGGGCGAAACGGACGCCACCATTACCTGTCTAATGGTTGTGCCACAGTAAGTGGTATTGTAGTTCAGAATTTCCGTTCGGAGCTTTCATTGGCATCTTCCGAAGGACACCGGCTCTGGTCGCAGGGAATTTTGTTTGATAACTGGAAAGAAGTAGGTACGGTGAAAAATAATGCAGGTAAAATAGGCATGTTTCTACGTGATAATATGGGTAGCGGACATGGTTGGGGAGGAACCAACAGTGTATTCTGGAATTGCGATGTGCAACAGGGCATGATTTACCTGGATAAGGTACCTACCGGACAGAATTATGCGATTGGCTGTACGGCAAAAACTATCCGTAAATACCGTAATACGAGTGTATATACCACCGGATACATAGAAGGACAAAAGAAGAAAGGGTTGCAACCGCAATCGCTTTACGATGCACAGTTGGCAGCTCGTAAGAAGGCTACAGGGATAACTATCGCAAAAAGCGATGGACAGCAGCCACGCGTATCGGTAGAAAAAGGAAGAGTGGTGATTTCGTCAGAGACCATGGGGCACGTGAATATATATAATGTAAATGGTACGCAGTTGCAGTCATTTGCCGTCACTACCGGGAATGCCGTCAAGAGTCATTTATTGGCTTCAGGTGTCTATGTGGTAAATGTTCAGACGAAAGGTAGGGCGGATTATACTACGAAAGTTTACGTCGAATAAAGCCTCCGGAGCATGTCCGGTTAAGTATCCGGGATAGTATTTAAAATCTTTTTCGACAAAAATGCCTGTATGACTCCCCGGAGGAAAAGGTAGACCAGAAAGGCCAGCCATAAAGCATGATTTCCCATTTGGGCATGAAAAGCATAATAGGTGACGAAGAAACTTACGGAAGCCACAAGCATCGAGGCAAGCATTTGCCGGGTGGCTGTGGCTCCGATAAAGATGCCATCCCAGAGGAAAGCGGAGAAACCTGCCAGCGGGATGGCAAGTACCCAATAAAAATAGTTGCCTGCTTCGTCGATCACTGCAGGTTCATTGGTCAGTAGTTCGAGAAAAGACTTGCCCCCGATAGCATAGAGTAGCGTGAAGACAAGTGAAAGCCCTATACCCCAATTGAATAATTGGCGTACGGTTTGATGTAGTGCTATCCGGTTGCGGGCACCAATATATTTACCGGCCAATGCTTCTCCGGCATAGGCGAAGCCATCCATAATATAAGAGAAGAGAGTGAATAACTGCATCAGGAGCGTGTTCACTGCAAGTACAATTTCACCTTGTGCTGCTCCGGCCGAGGTGAAATAGATGGTGACAATCACCAGGCAGAGTGTCCGAAAGAATATGTCCCGGTTTACAGAGAAAAAACGGGACATGGCCTGCTTTTGCCAGATCCCTTTGAAAGTGATACGTTTCCGTAGTGGTCTATAATAATGTATCCATAGCAGCAACGCCATGAAAAAGCCGGCATATTGGGCAATGAGAGTGCCAAGGGCAACACCTTCCACTTTCATCTTTAGCAGGTAAACAAAGCTTAGGCTGGCCACAATATTCACTACGTTTTGCGTAATGGCGATATACATCGGAAATCGGGAGTTCTGCATACCGATAAACCATCCGGCGAAGCCATAAAGTCCGAGCATGGCAGGTGCTCCCCATATACAGATACGAAAATAGAGAGTGGCAAGTTCTTGCACCTCCCGGCTGGTCTTAATGAAAGTAAAAGCCGTTTTCTGGATAGGATATTGAAGTAATAACAGGCAAAAGGCGATGAATAACCCTACGCCAACAGAACGTAGTAGCAGACGGGTTACTTCGTCCAGATCGCGTTTTCCGTAAGCTTGTGAGGTCATTCCGCTTGTACCCATACGCAGAAACCCAAAAATCCAATAGATGATATTGAACAACAGACCACCTACCGCAATGGCTCCGATATAGGCAGGTGCCCCTAAATGTCCCACAATAGTGACGTCAATCAGGCCTAGCAATGGGACTGTGATATTGGAAATGATAGAGGGTATCGCAATCTCAAGGATACGCTTATTTCCGTTATTGATGGATCTCTTTTTGCTCATTCTGAGGACAAAGTTAGATTAAAAAATATATATATGAAATTTAACTGAACAATAACTCTATTTAATTGGTTCGTACTGGAAAGATGAGAATAAAAATCTTATCTTTGCAAAGTCCTTAACTAAATAAGTATTAATGAAATGAGAGCCTTAACTTTACTTTTTACTTTCTTGATTTCTTTCCCGCTTACACTTTCGGCACAGGCTGCCGGAGATGTGTTGCAGAAGGTTTCGGAAGCGATGGCTGCCGAGCAATGGGAACAGGCTGTCAGCTTGTTCCGTCAGGCTATTCAACTTAATGTTGACAAGTCTGAGATGTTTTATTGGACAAGTGTGGACAAGAATAGCAATGTCAGTGTTAAAATGGCTCAGGAACTGACGCTTCATTATAAAAATGTACGAAACTACGATAAGGCTTATCTGTTTTGTAAAGAGCTTCTTCAAAAGTTTCCTAATGATGTGAAATGGCTTCTGACTTGTGCAGAGACAGAAGTGTGTAGAGGGAAAGAAGAAGAGGCTTTGCAGACCTATCAGAAGGTGCTCTCACTGGATGCTAATAATCTGGATGCTAATATCTTTGTCGGTAATTATTATTATCTGAAAGCTGAACAGGAAAAGCAACAGTTGATGCGCGATTATAAGAAGATCAATTCTCCCACCCGTATGCAGTATGCTCGTTATAAGGATGGGTTGAGCCGGCTTATGACTGAAAGATATGGTAAAGCGAAAGAATATCTGCAGAACGTAGTCCGCCAGTTTCCATCAACAGAGGTGATGAAAACGCTGGAGAAAATAAGGAAGCTGGAGGTCGAAATGAAGTAAGCGGAGCGGGCAGAGAGGTTCTTGTTAGCGGCTTATTATATGTCATATTGTACCTCTTTGAATAGATAGGTTCGTTCCGTTCCGATCTGATCTTCAAGAATAAGCCGTCCGTCCGGTTCTACACGCAGCAGGCGGGCCAGAAACTTTCCATTGGCATCGGTGTATCGGTGGAATCCATCTTTACGGAAAAGAGATCCGGTATATCGGTCGGCTATGAGAGAGTTTACACTTTCGTTCTCTGTTTGTAGTAACGCATAGTAGTCTTTTATCCGTTTCATGATAGAAGCCAATATCTGTTCGGGGCTGTAAGATTGTCCTGTGATTTGTTTTAAGGATACCGGGTTGGGAGCCGGACTGGTGAATGCTTCCTGGTTGATATTGATTCCGATACCCGCAATGCTCCGGCTGATATGAGTTCCTGTCAGATCGTTTTCGATAAGCATGCCGCAAATCTTCTTGTCTTTCCAATAAATATCGTTCGGCCATTTGATAGAGACATCAGAAACATGTGTGTCCAGCTCTTCTTTGATGGCCAAAGAGATAATTTGGGAGAGCAGGAATTGTTTGCGGGCTTTCAGGAAGGCAGGATAGAGGACAAAGCTGAACATCAGGTTTTGTCCCCTCTCAGATTCCCAGCTATTCCCACGTTGTCCTCTGCCCGAGGTTTGAAAATCCGTAGTAACAGTTGTCAGTTCTCCGACACATTGCTTGTTGCAAAGATCATTCAAGTATTTGTTCGTTGACTCTGTCTCTTTCAGATAAACCAGAGAAACGGGAAACGATTCAGGGAAGTGCATCATATTCGGCACGCAGTTTTTTAGTGAACTTTTTTAAAACCTCTTCGTAAGAATGGTCTATCAGATGTTCTATCAGACGATCGTCTGCATCCTGGTCAAAGCAGACACTGTTCCAATATTTCTTATTGAAATGATAAGCCCCGTTGATAGCTGAATAGCGTTCACGAAGCTCTATTGCATATTCCGGGTCACACTTTAGAGAAATACTGTCAGTTCCCTCCAGATCGATCAGGGCAAACATTTTATCCATCACTTTCATAACGAGTGATACATCATCAAAAGGAAAACATTCTGTTACTCCTTTTTTGCTCAAACAATACTCTCTTGCTTTTTCTACATTCATACGCTCAAAATAGGGGCGGATAAAACGCCTCTTTTATATGTTCTATTTTAAAATCTCCTGCTTTGCCTACAGCCGTGATTATATCAAAACGCACGGGTACATCAAGCTGAAAAGTCCTGATATAGGTGTCTGCCGCTTTTACAGTATGCCTGATTTTCTGCACAGTAACGGCGTCTTCCGGTTGCATGATAGTTGCATCACTGCGGGTTTTAACTTCTACTACTATAAGTTCATTGTCTTTGGCTGCCACAATGTCAAGTTCGAGATGTCCTTTCCGCCAGTTCCGATGACGAATGACATACTCATTCTTTTCCAGATAGGCTACGGCGGCATCTTCTCCGGCTTTTCCTAATTCATTGTGTGAAGCCATAGATTTAGTAGTTAGAATTCAGAATTTGGCAGTTAATATGCAAAAATACTCTTTTTATTCTTTGTTTTTACAGAAGTAAAAGTAAATTTGCAGAGAATATGGGAAAGAGAGCTAAAAAAGGCCTTAAGATGCATGTTGAACTCACTAAGCGTGAGCGGCGAATGAGCATTTTACTAAGCGAAGATGAACAGTTGATTGTAGATCGTTATTTAGAGAAATATAAGATAACGAACAAATCACGTTGGCTTCGTGAGACGATTCTCATGTTCATCCATAAAAATATGGAAGAGGATTATCCTACTCTTTTTGGTGAACACGATATGAGGCGCTAAAATCCTATGCTGGACGATACTTATTTTATGAAACAAGCGCTCATAGAGGCGCAAAAGGCTGCCGACAGAGGTGAAGTGCCTGTGGGAGCCGTGGTTGTTTGTAAAGAGCGGATTATTGGTCGCGCTCATAACCTCACTGAAACCCTGAATGATGTAACTGCCCATGCCGAAATGCAGGCGATTACTGCTGCTGCCAATGTTCTTGGTGGTAAATATCTGAATGAATGTACGCTATATGTTACAGTGGAACCATGTGTGATGTGTGCCGGAGCCATTGCCTGGGCACAAACAGGAAAACTTGTTTTCGGAGCAGAAGATGAGAAACGTGGTTATCAGAAGTATGCCGCGCAGGCATTGCACCCTAAAACAATAGTGGTAAAAGGTGTATTGGCCGATGAATGTGCTGCTTTGATGAAAGAGTTCTTTGCGGCAAAAAGGGGATAATGTTATAACTCTCCTTGCTTCCTATTTTATTTCTTCGAAATCAACGTATTCCCCCTCATCTTTAGCGAATATTTTTTTGTGTCTTCGGGGCTGAAAATCATCTTCTGTCACGCTTTCCTCCTCTTGTTCTCTTCTTTGGGAGTTCTGTTGTTGCTGTCTTTCATTTGTAGTGGTATAAGTACGCGTGTTGGATGTAGAGCGACGTCCGAAGCCAAAAAGAGCTCGCAAGATACTTCCTACAATTGAAACGCCAATAACAAGGATGGCTATTATTAGAATAAAAAAGAATCCAAGAAGATTAAACATGAGCTATTAGTTTTATACGTTGTTTGAAACTGATAGTACAACAAACGTGCCAAAAGGAATGTTTATCTATTTTTTCTTGTAAAAAGTGAAAGTATGATATACCACAAGATGATAGCCGCAAATCCACTAACACCTAAGAAGATCAATAAGGGAATACATACGATTAAAAAGATAAAACTAATTTTATTGTCTTTCCAGGATAAACTCTTGAATTTGAGAGAGAACATGGGAATCTCTGATACCAATAGCCATGAAAAAAGCATGACTAATAGCAGGATATATACAGGATGGCAACTTTCGGATACCAGAAAGTCATGGGCACCATAAATCAAAGCACCCCAGAATAATGCATTAGCTGGAACCGGCAAGCCAATAAAAGAGCTGGTCTGGCGAGTATCGTTATTGAATTTAGCTAACCGTAAACCCGAAAAAACAGAGATAAGAAAAGCTGCATATGGCAGATAGGGGGCAATCACTTCGATGTTTGCCGGATAGTGCATTTCTTTTAATAATGAAAAGATAACGAATGAGGGTGCCACACCAAAACTAATATCATCGGCCAATGAATCAAGGTCTTTTCCGATAGGAGAGTGTGCGTTGAGAGTACGTGCCAACATGCCATCAAAGAAATCGAAAACAGCACTTAATATAATAAAGGTAAGAGCTAAGTCATAGCGTGCTTCGAAAGCCATGACAGAAGCAATACAACCGGAAAAAAGATTCAGGCAGGTTATTGCATTGGGGATATAGTTCTTTAGGGCATTTGCCATTGTGACAGTTTTTTATTTCAGTTTGGCGATAACCGTTTGGTTACCGGTGGTTAATTGTCCCATGGTAACACAGACTTCTGTACCCAATGGGAGATATACGTCTACACGGGAACCAAATTTGATAAATCCCATATGTTCGTCAATATAACATTCTTCACCTACTTCTGCGTAAGTAACGATACGGCGGGCTAATGCTCCGGCAATCTGACGTGCCATGATTTCCACTCCTTCGGGAGTTTCAATAACTACTGTCGAACGTTCATTCTCTGTACTGGCTTTAGGCAACCAGGCTTTCAGGAACTTACCATTATGATGGGCTACCTTCTTTACGGTTCCGTCTACCGGATACCAATTGGCATGCACATTCAATACACTCATGAAGATAGATATCATGAGGCGGCGGTCATGGAAGTATTCGTGTTCGTCTACTTCTTCAATTACAACTATTTTACCGTCAGCCGGTGCAACGACAATCTTCTCGGTTTCTCCTCCGAAAAGACGCTTCGGACAACGGAAGAAGTTTACCATCAATCCGTAGACAATGATACTGGCCAAAGCCACCAGATAAAATGGTATTTTACAGTCTATTCCCCAGTAAAGAGCCGCATTGATCAACAGTAGAAAGATGATACCTCCCCACAGAATATGAGTACCTTCACGGTGAATACGTATTTTTTTTAATTTCTTTAGTCTGCCCATGTGCGCTGTTTAATGATAATTGTCTGCAAAAATATAGTTAATTTAAAAATCCAGCAAGTAAATGAGCATAGAAATACAAATGTTGATAACTTTTTGGGCATTATTTTTGTTAGTAACCCCAGAGATTGTAATTTTATGGCTCAAAATCATCAACCTATTCATTATGCAGGATTTCGTTCACTTACATGTTCATACCCAATATTCTCTATTAGATGGTCAGGCCAGCGTTAGTGCTTTGGTAGATAAAGCCATGAAAAATGGGATGAAGGGAATTGCCGTAACCGATCATGGAAATATGTTCGGTATCAAGGAGTTTACTAATTATGTCAATAAGAAAAATGGTGGACCGAAGGGGGAGATAAAGGATCAGAAAAAACGTATTTCCGCTATTGAATCCGGTAAAGTGGAATGTGAAGACAAGGAGGCCGAAATAGCGATCTGTAAAGCTAAAATAGCTGAAGCTGAGGCCAAACTGTTTAAGCCCATCATTGGTTGTGAGATGTATGTGGCCCGTCGCACGATGGATAAAAAAGAGGGAAAGCCGGATCAGAGTGGTTACCACCTGATAGTATTGGCAAAGAATGAAAAGGGCTATCATAACCTTATCAAGTTGGTATCGCATGCATGGACTGACGGATATTATATGCGTCCACGTACCGACCGGAATGAGTTGGAGAAATATCACGAAGGTTTGATTGTCTGTTCGGCCTGTTTGGGTGGGGAGGTGCCTAAAAAGATAACACAAGGTCTGTTGGATGAAGCTGAGGAAGCCATCCAATGGTACAAGAACCTTTTTGGAGAAGATTATTATCTGGAGCTTCAACGCCATAAGGCTACTGTCCCTCGCGCCAATCATGAAGCGTATCCATTGCAGGTGAATGTAAACAGTCATCTCATCGAATATTCTAAAAAATATAATGTGAAGCTGATCTGCTCTAACGATGTTCACTTTGTGGAGGAAGCACATGCAGAGGCACATGACCGTCTTATTTGTTTGAGTACGGGTAAAGATCTGGATGATCCGAAGCGTATGCTTTATACCAAGCAAGAGTGGATGAAAACGCGTGAAGAGATGAATGAGCTCTTTGCCGATGTGCCTGAGGCTTTGAGTAATACGCTTGAGATTCTTGATAAAGTAGAGTATTATTCAATAGATCATCCTCCTATTATGCCGACTTTTGCCATTCCCGAAGAGTTCGGAACAGAAGAAGGATATCGGCAGAAATATACAGAGAAAGATCTTTTCGATGAATTTACGCAGGACGAAAATGGAAATGTAGTGCTGAGTGAAGACGCAGCACTGGATAAAATAAAGCGATTGGGGGGATACGACAAATTATATCGTATCAAACTGGAAGCGGATTATCTGAAGAAGCTAACATTTGACGGAGCAAAGAAATTCTATGGAGAACCGTTAAGTCCGGAGATAAAAGAGCGGCTCGTGTTTGAGTTACATATTATGAAGACGATGGGTTTTCCGGGTTACTTCCTGATTGTACAGGACTTTATTGCAGCGGGACGTAATATGGGAGTCTCTATTGGTCCGGGACGTGGATCGGCTGCCGGTTCGGCTGTAGCATATTGTTTGCAGATAACGAAGATTGACCCGATCCGGTATGACTTGCTGTTTGAGCGTTTTCTGAATCCGGATCGTATTTCACTGCCGGATATTGATATTGACTTCGATGATGACGGTCGTGGAGAAGTACTTCGTTGGGTAACGGAAAAGTATGGGCATGAGAAGGTGGCACATATCATTACATACGGTACGATGGCCACAAAGTTGGCTATTAAAGATGTAGCGCGCGTACAGAAACTTCCTTTGTCCGAATCGGACCGTCTGGCAAAGCTCGTTCCCGATAAAATCCCTGAAAAGAAATTAAACTTGCGCAATGCCATCGATTATGTACCCGAACTGCAAGCAGCCGAGGCGTCGCCTGATCCGTTGGTGCGTGATACCTTGAAGTATGCCTTAATGCTGGAGGGTAACGTGCGCGGTACGGGAGTGCATGCTTGTGGTACGATCATCTGTCGTGATGATATCACCGATTGGGTACCGGTAAGCACCGCGGATGATAAGGAAACGGGCGAGAAGATGCTCGTAACCCAGTATGAAGGTTCGGTGATTGAAGATACCGGATTGATTAAGATGGACTTCCTGGGCTTGAAGACTTTGTCTATCATTAAGGAAGCTGTTGAGAATATCCGTTTAAGTAAGAATATTGAACTGGATATTGATACGATTTCTATAGAGGATCCTGCTACTTATAAATTATATAGTGACGGACGAACCATCGGTACGTTCCAGTTTGAATCTGCGGGTATGCAGAAATATCTGCGTGAGCTGCAGCCTTCTACTTTTGAGGACCTGATTGCCATGAATGCTCTTTATCGTCCGGGTCCTATGGATTATATTCCTGATTTTATTGATCGTAAACACGGACGTAAACCGATTGAGTATGACATTCCTGTGATGGAGAAATACCTGAAGGATACTTATGGTATTACTGTGTATCAGGAACAGGTGATGCTCCTGTCTCGTTTGCTGGCCGACTTTACCCGCGGTGAATCCGATGCCTTGCGTAAAGCGATGGGTAAAAAGTTGCGTGATAAGCTGGATCATATGAAACCGAAGTTTATTGAAGGCGGACGGAAGAATGGACATGATCCGAAAGTTCTTGAGAAGATTTGGACCGACTGGGAAAAGTTTGCTTCGTATGCGTTTAATAAATCGCATGCTACTTGTTACTCATGGGTGGCGTATCAGACAGCTTATCTGAAAGCGAACTATCCTTCGGAATATATGGCTGCCGTTATGAGTCGAAGTTTGTCTAACATTACTGATATCACAAAGCTGATGGATGAGTGTAAGGCGATGGGAATACAGGTACTTGGTCCGGATGTAAATGAAAGTAACCTTAAATTTACGGTAAACAGGCATGGTGATATTCGCTTTGGATTGGGAGCTGTGAAAGGAGTAGGAGAGTCTGCAGTACAAAGTATAGTGGAAGAGCGTCGGGCGAATGGCCCGTTTAAGGGGATTTTCGATTTTGTGCAGCGTGTCAATCTGAATGCTTGCAATAAGAAGAATATGGAATGCCTGGCACTTTCGGGTGGTTTTGATAGTTTCCCTGAACTGAAACGTGAACAGTTCTTTGCTGTAAATTCGAAAGGAGAAGTGTTCCTTGAAACGCTGATGCGCTACGGCAACCGTTATCAGGCAGATAAAGCTGCCGCGGTGAATTCATTGTTTGGTGGAGAAAATGTGATTGATATCGCTACTCCTGAGATTCTTCCTGCCGAACGTTGGGGAGATCTGGAGCGACTGAATAGAGAAAGAGATTTGGTAGGAATTTATCTTTCTGCACATCCGTTGGATGAATATACTATCGTACTTGACCATGTCTGCAATACGCGTATGGCTGAGCTTGAAGACAAGTCTGCGCTCGTCGGTAGGGAGATAACAATGGGAGGAATAGTGACCAGTGTGCGTCGGGGGATCAGTAAGAATGGTAATCCATATGGTATTGCCAAGATAGAAGATTACTCCGGTTCGGCAGAGTTACCGTTTTTTGGTAACGACTGGGTTACTTTCCAAGGTTATCTGGGAGAGGGAACTTTCTTGTTCATTAAAGCCCGTTGCCAACCCAAACAATGGCGTCCCGAAGAATTGGATATCAAAATCACTTCCATGGAATTGCTTCCTGATGTGAAGGAGAAACTGGTTGAAAAGATAACAATCCTTGTACCGTTGTCTGTCTTGAATTCGGCCATGGTTGCCGAATTGTCTTCATTGACAAAAGACCATCCCGGGAATACCGAGCTCTATTTTAAAGTGACGGACAGGGATGAAAAGATGCATGTTGATTTGATATCCCGTCCGGTAAAACTATCTGTAGGGAAAGAATTAATCTCTTATTTAAAAGAACGACCCGAACTTGAGTTTCGGATAAATTAAGTATATTTGCACCGTAGCATTGGAGGCTATAACCTTCCGGCTACCAATTTCTAACTATTAACTTTTAAAATTATGGCTTTAGCAATTACTGACAGCAACTATAAGGAAATTCTTGCAGAAGGGAAACCGGTTGTTGTTGACTTTTGGGCCCCCTGGTGTGGTCCTTGTAAGATGGTAGGTCCTATCATCGACGAATTGGCAACAGAGTTTGAAGGACAGGTCATTATCGGCAAATGTGATGTCGATGAAAATAGTGACATGGCCGCAGAATATGGTATTCGCAATATTCCTACTGTTCTTTTCTTTAAGAACGGAGAAATTGTGGATAAGCAGGTAGGTGCTGTGGGCAAACCTGTTTTTGTAGAGAAAGTGAAGAACTTATTATAAGCTTTCAACTTAACAAATTAAGATTATGGGACTGGAAGACGATTTTTTACTCGCTGATGCCGATGATGAAAAGACCATCGAGTTCATCAAAAATTATTTGCCTCAGGAATTGAAGGAAAAGTTCTCGGATGATGAGCTTTACTATTTTCTTGACCTGATTGATGAATATTACTCAGAAAGTGGTATTCTGGATGCACAACCCGATGAAGATGGCTTTATTGACATTGATTTGGAAAAGGTGGTGGACTACATCGTGAAGGAGGCTAAAAAGGATGAAATGGGTGAATTTGATCCTGAAGAAATGCTGTTTGTAGTTCAGGGAGAAATGGAATATGGAAACTCTCTGGGACAAGTGGAGTAATTCGTCTCCGGATTTTCTACAGTGAAACCCCGTTAAAGTTCTGATAAAGCTATTAACAGATAACTTTAGAAGGAAACGCAGATTAACGCAAATTATCGCAGATCAGAACTTGATCTTTGCGATATATTTGCGTTAATCTGCGTTTTTATGATGGCTGAGTTTACTTGTGGAGTTATATTTCTTCCAGTGCATAATACTGGTAGTCTCTCAATAATGTTTGCAGGAATTTCTCGTCGTTCCCTTCCGTTTGCTTAATGGATAGCAAGGAACGAACTTTCTCTGCCAGTAACCTGACACGACGCGGGCGGTCTTTTTTGCCCGATGCCAGTGTTTTGGTTATTACATTGACCTGTTCCAGAGATAAGTCGGCTGCTGATACATACACCGGGTGATAACCTTTGGTCAGATAATCATATTCGTCAAGGCTGACTTGTATTTTCCGGTAGTTCTTTTCTTTTATTACCATAGTGCCGGCGGCAAGGTCGCCCAGACGTTGGTGATTCTTGGTGAGCAGAATGAAAATGACCCCTAAACCTCCTGTAATCGGTAAGTCTATGGGGAATAATAACCATCGGAGTAAATAAGAGCTAAGACTTGGTGTTGATCCATCCGCCTTGACTACCCGTATATTGAGAAGCCGTTTTCCTAAACTCTGTCCACGATTGAATATTTCACAAAGGAGCGAATAAGTAAGAATCGGCGCATAGATAATCAAGAAAAAGAAGAAGACGGAGAATCCGGAAAAGGCATGTACATTGAGGTAAGCCAGCGTGAGACTAAGCCCTACTACATATATAAATAAGAAAGTATAATCGATCAGCAGAGCAAGCATACGCTCGCCAAGACTCGCAGGCGTTTGGCTGATGCGTACGAACTGTCCTGTAATAATGGTGGATTCTGCCATTTCTTTTTAAACATTTTTGTGATTCCGTTGCAAATATATCATATTTCTCTTACTTTTGCTTCGGATTCGGACAAAACTTCTATCCGGACTCCCCTAAACAATGAAAGAAGTTACGTTTATCCGCCGGAACATTGAAAAATGGAAAGAGACAGAGAAGGTTGTGGAGAAAGCTGACAAGCTTAATCCGGACCGGCTTGCCGACGCATATACGGAACTGACTGCCGATCTGGCTTTTGCCCAGACACATTATCCTTCTTCACGTATCACGATTTATCTTAATAATCTGGCTTCGGCCCTCCACAATGTGATCTACCGTAATAAACGGGAGAAGTGGACACGTATCATTACTTTCTGGACGCGTGAAGTGCCTCAGACTATGCACGATGCCCGTAAGGAGCTGTTGGTGTCTTTTCTTATCTTTGCTGCCAGTGTGGTTATCGGTATTATCTCTGCCTGGAACGATCCGGACTTTGTACGGCTGATACTGGGCAATGGCTATGTAGATATGACACTTGAAAACATTGCCAACGGTCAGCCGATGGCAGTATATAACGGTTCGGAAGAGATGCCGATGTTTCTGGGTATTACGCTGAACAATATCATGGTGTCTTTCAACTGCTTTGCTATGGGTTTGCTCACAAGTTTCGGTACCGGATACATGCTCCTTTCCAATGGAATCATGTTGGGAGCTTTTCAGACTTTCTTTTACGGAGAAGGGTTGTTGGCCGAATCCATGCTCGCAATCTGGTTGCATGGAACGCTTGAAATATGGGCTATTATCGTAGCGGGGGCTGCCGGGTTGGCTTTGGGAAATGGCTGGCTTTTTCCGGGAACTTACTCCCGTGCAGAGTCTTTCCGCCGTGGAGCGAAGCGGGGATTGAAAATAGTAATAGGTACAGTTCCTGTGTTTATTATGGCGGGGTTTATCGAAGGGTTTCTCACCCGTCATACCGAGTTCCCTACAGTGTTGAGGTTAGGTATTATTCTTCTTTCACTTGCATTTATCATATTCTATTATATTTATTTACCAAACAGAAAGTCATATGGAGTCACAGAAAGCTAGAATTGTATTGTATGCGAAGCGTACCTTTGGAGAGAAGATGAACGCCTCGTTCGATTTTATAAAGGAGAACTGGAAGCCTTTGTTTAAGTTTACAACTTACCTTCTATTGCCTTTATGCCTTGTGCAGGCATTAAGTTTGAATGGTTTGATGGGCAGCACCATGAGTCTTTCCTCCAACATACAAGCTGGTAGCAGTAATCCGTTTGCTATATTCGGGGCGATGTTTTGGGTAAATTACGGATTGACCATTCTTTGTTATATGATTGGTGTGATTCTGCTTACCGCACTGGTTTATACATTGATGAGGACTTATAATGAGCGCGAAGAACGCCTCGAAGGTATTACTCTTTCTGCCTTGCGTCCTTTACTGATGAAGAATATGGGCAGGATGCTGAAGCTGACTTTATTCTTTTTCATGTTGTACCTTGTTACTTTGGCAATAATAATAGGGCTGGTTGTATTGACTCCATTTACTTTGATCATCACGATCCCTTTGTTGGTAGCTTGTGGTATTCCCATGGGACTGTTTGCTGCGATCTATCTGTTTGAAAACGTGAGTATCGTAACAGCTTTCCAAAAGACGTTTCGTTTAGGGTTTGCCACTTGGGGAGGAGTCTTTCTCATCATGTTGATTATGAGTTTCATTGCCAGTATTCTGCAAGGTATTACTATGTTACCCTGGTATGTGGCTACGATCGTGAAATATTTCTTTGCCATGAGTGAAGGGGGCAATGTAGTTACTGTATCTCCACTCTATAGCTTTTTCCTTTATCTGTTGGGTATTTTGCAGACCTTCGGTACCTATTTGTCAATGATCTTCTCACTTATTGGTCTGGCCTATCAGTATGGCCATGCTTCGGAAGTGGTGGATAGTGTTTCTGTAGAAGAGGATATTGATAACTTCGACAAGCTCTGATTTTCTTTGGATGACTGCACCTGCCGATACTTTAGTTTATGACACCGCAACCGTTGCTATTTGGCAAAGTGGTTCTGAGTACGACTATAACCGTGAATTACAGACCCCCGAGGTCGATCTGATCGGGTGGCTCAATTTGTGGTTAGGGAAGCTGTTGCAGAAAATATTTGGCAGTAAGTTTGCCGAGCAGTATACTGAGATTGTGCTGGCGGGCTTATTTATACTTATAGTACTGTTGTTGATCTGGTTCCTATACAAAAAACGTCCGGAACTCTTTATGCGTTCCGGAAAGAAGTTGGCCTATCATGTTGAGGAAGACACTATTTATGGGATCGATTTTGAGAAGGAGATAAGTGCAGCTATGCTGCGCAATGAGTACCGGGAAGCAGTGCGCTTGCTCTACCTGCATACACTGAAACAATTGAGTGATGCTGAAAAGATAGATTGGCAACCTTATAAAACTCCGACGGAATATACTTATGAATTAAAGGCAAATGCATTGCGGACTCCTTTTCGCGAACTGACCAACCGCTTCCTTCGGGTGCGGTATGGTAATTTTGAGGCAACCGAAGCACTTTTTCATGAGATGCAGACTTTGCAGAGAGAAATAGTGAAAGGAGGCATGTCATGAAAACCAGCCATTGGTTTACTCTTATTATAGTCGTCCTTCTGGCAATAATGTTTCTGGTAGAATACAATTTGCCCAAGAAGTTTGTCTGGAATCCTACTTTCAGCCAGAACGACTATCAACCTTTCGGATGTGCCATTTTTGATGATGTGGTGGCTGACTCCTGGCCTAAAGACTATTACTGCAATGACTGGACTTTCTATAACTTCGCGAATGATACGACAGGCGAACCGCTGGCAATACTTGCTGTGGCTCAGAACTTCCGCTTTACAAAAACCGACAGGAAGGCAATCATGAGCCTTGCCGAGAGAGGAAACAAGGTGATACTGGCAGCTACTGCTTTCTCTTTGTCGGACACATTGGGATATGATATGACGTACACCTGGTTCCGTCCGTCGGAACTGAAAAAGTCCGTCAGTGAGTTCAATCGCCGTGATACACTTTATTGGCTGCCCGATTCTGTCAGTTCTTACCCGGAAGCGAAGTTTGGGTTCTATTCCCATCTCTGCAATGTATACTTCACAAAATACGATTCACTTTCCATCCCGTTGGTGAGACGAGAGTGCAGTGCTGCGTCCAGGACTGGAGATTCGATCACTTTGTCCCTTAATGACGGGATACGGAAAGCATTGAAAGACTCTTTGCCTCAATCACAGGATTCGGCACGATTGGCTGTCAATCTCCCCTGTGGTCCGGTAGCTATTCGTCGTCCGGTGGGAAAGGGAGAAATCATTCTTATTTCCACTCCCTTGCTGTTTACCAACTACGGGATGCTGGATGGAAACAATGCCGCTTATATTTTCCGTCTGCTTTCTTTGGCAAAAGACTTGCCCTTGTATCGCACGGAAGCCTATACCAAAGCAGAATATGAACAGCAATCGCCGTTCCGGTATTTCCTGTCTCAGACGGCTCTTCGCTGGGGATTGTACCTTACCATGTTTACGATTCTGCTTTTTATGATATTCACTGCACGGCGGCGTCAGAGGCCGATACCTGTTATCCGCCAGCCGGAGAATAAGACGTTGGAGTTTACCGAGTTGATCGGTACACTCTATTTCCAGAAGAAAGAGCATGGCGACCTCGTTCGTAAGAAGTTCACTTATTTTGCTGAGGCCTTGCGGCGCGAAATACAGATAGACGTAGAAGATGATAGCAATGATACGCTCCTTTGCCGCAAGATAGCAGGCAAGACGGGACTGGAAGAGGAGAAGATAGCCAAACTGTTTGCCGGACTTCGCCCCATTGTCCGGGGAGAGCGGGAAGCTTGGGAACAAGAGATGAAAGACTATATAGATGGTATGAATGAAATATTGAATCGGATATAACAGATAGATTATGAATGATACGAATGAACCTTTAGCAGAAGTAACACCTCCTGCCCTTCCTTCGGAAGAAGTACAGAGCGAGGCTCCACGTACTGATCTGACTCTTTTCGGAGAGAAAATAGAAGCTCTTAAGTCACAGATCGCTTCTGTCATAGTGGGGCAGGAACATACTGTAGACTTGATACTTACAGCCATTCTTGCCAATGGGCATGTACTGATAGAAGGGGTGCCCGGTGTAGCAAAAACATTGCTTGCCCGCCTGACCGCCCGTCTGATTGATGCTGACTTTAGCCGCATTCAGTTCACTCCTGACCTTATGCCGAGTGATGTGTTGGGGACTACGGTTTTCAACATGAAAACAAATGAGTTCGATTTTCACCGCGGCCCTGTGTTTGCCGATATGATACTTGTGGACGAAATAAACCGTGCTCCTGCCAAAACGCAATCCGCCCTCTTTGAAGTGATGGAAGAGCGTCAGGTGAGTATTGACGGCACTACTTACCGGATGGGAGAACTTTACACGATCCTCGCCACCCAGAACCCTGTGGAGCAGGAAGGAACGTATAAGCTTCCCGAAGCCCAACTGGACCGCTTTCTGATGAAGATAACCATGGATTATCCATCCTTGGAAGAGGAAGTCGATATCTTGGAACGTCATCATACAAATGCAGCCTTAGTCAAGCTGGAAGATGCCCGTGCGGTAATTACCCGTGATGAACTTCTTACACTTCGTCGCCTGATGGACCGGGTATTTGTAGATCGCACGTTGTTGCAGTATATCGCTCTTATTGTACAGCAGACCCGTACCAGTAAAGCCGTTTATCTGGGAGCTTCGCCTCGTGCTTCGGTAGCTATGCTGCAATCTTCCAAAGCCTATGCTCTGTTGCAAGGACGTGACTTCGTAACCCCGGAAGATATTAAATTTGTTGCTCCCTACGTGCTTCAGCACCGTCTTATACTGACAGCCGAAGCAGAAATGGAGGGCTACTCTCCGGTCAAAGTAACGCAACGACTGATTGATAAGGTGGAAGTTCCGAAATAAGCTGACAGCTTATTTAATTGACAGTTGACAGTTGACAATTGACAGTGAGCTGCGCTATTATGTTGCATAGTAGTTTTCTTTAGCCTTTGGCCTTCGGCTTTATAAGCTCTCAGCTTTCAACCCTAAACTGAATTGTTGACAGTTTAAAGTCATTATACAGCATAACAGCGCAGCTCACTGTCAACTGTCAATTGTCAACTGTCAACTAAATAAGCTTTCAACTAAGTAATCTTTCACCCCCAAACTCAGTCATTAACACTTTAAAGTCATTATACAGCATCACAGCGCAGCTCACTGTCAACTGTCAATTGTCAATTGTCAACTAAATAAGTAATTCCCTATGTTATTCCTATCTCGTCGCTTTTATACGTTTTCCATTCTTGTTATTCTGTTGCTATGCGGAGGATACCTGTTTGGGTCTTTGTTCCTGTTAGGACAGATAACATTGCTTTTGCTTGCTCTGGCAGTGGTGGCAGACGTTTTTCTTCTTTATCGTACGAAGGGTATCGAGGCTTCCCGCGCATGTGCCGACCGCTTTTCTAATGGTGATAACAATGAGGTTAAATTAAGAGTGGAGAGCCGTTATCCGTTTCCGGTCCATCTGTCGGTAATAGATGAAGTACCTGTGATTTTTCAGCAGCGTGATATCTGTTTCAAGCTCTCCCTTGATAGCGGACAGGCAAAGACGATTGTTTACAATCTGCGTCCCAACCATCGCGGTGTATATGATTTCGGAATGATCCGTGTGTTTGCCTCTACCCGCCTGGGGTTAATCGAGCGTCGTCTGTCCTGCGGTAAACGGCAGAAGATAAAAGTATATCCTTCCTATCTGATGCTTCATCGTTATGAACTGCTTGCTATGAGCGATAATCTTACGGAATTGGGTATCAAGAAGATCCGGAGAGTAGGACATCAGACCGAATTCGAGCAGATAAAAGAGTATGTAAAAGGGGACGATTACCGTACTATCAACTGGAAAGCCAGTGCCCGGCGGCATCAACTGATGGTGAATGTATACCAGGACGAGCGTTCGCAGCAGATATACAATGTGATTGATAAGGGACGCGTTATGCAGCAAGCCTTTCAGGGAGTGACATTGCTGGACTATGCTATTAATGCCTCTCTTGTGCTCTCCTATGTTGCCATGCGCAAGGATGACAAGGCCGGACTGGTTACTTTTAATGAGCATTTCGATACGTTTGTTCCTGCCTCCAAACAGGCGGGGCAGATGCAGACCTTGCTTGAAAGTTTGTATGCACAGGAGACGACGTTTGGAGAAACCGACTTCTCGGCGCTTTGTGTGCATTTGGCCAAACATGTAAACAAACGGAGCCTGTTGGTGCTCTATACCAACTTCGGCAGTCTTGGCAGTATGAACCGGCAATTGGCTTATTTGCAGCAGCTTTCCCGGCAGCATCGTTTGCTGGTGGTGTTTTTTGAAGATGCTGATCTGAAAGAGTATATCTCGAAGAAACCGGTAGATACCGAAGGATATTACCGGCAAGTTATTGCCGAAAAGTTTGCGTATGAGAAGCGTCTCATTGTTACTACATTAAAACAAAACGGCATCTATTCCGTACTCACTACCCCCGATAAGTTATCTATTGATGTGCTCAATAAATATTTAGAGATGAAATCCAGGCAACTTATTTAAGCCGCTCCACAGAAAAAGATTGAAAAAACAGGAAAACAAATAGGAAGAAATCTTAATCTTATTAAAAGAATCGTTATATTTGCAATTGACATAATACTCGTCTCTCTTCCTTTAAGATTTATCCCTATTATCGGAAATGATACACGTATGTCACCGATCAAGACGCCTCTGTAATTATCAGATATGATATACCTATATGTCTGAAAATAATGCACTTACGCCTACGATAAATAGTTCCTTGATGTCACCCATTATGACACACTGATGTCACCTGTTGTAACACACTGATGTCACCTGTTATGACACACCTGTGTTACCGAGCATGACACACCTGTGTCACCGGGCATGACACACGTGTGTCACCGAGTATAACACACGTGTGTCACCGAGCATAACATTAAGGATGTCACTGAACACGATATTATTGATGTTATAAAGTATGACATTATTGGTGTCATAAAGTATGACATCAGCCTGTCTCTGAAAGCAGAACAACTGTGCCATTTTATATGCCGCACAGACATTATAAACAATTAAAAAGCAGACAAGTTATGCAGAAATTCAATCTTGTACAGAAGAGAAATCCGGCAAAGCCGGATGCACCTAAAAAGTGGTATGCTGTCCCTCAAACCCGGGAAGCTCAAAGTGTTAAATCAATGACCCGTTCGGCTACAGAGAACACCAGCACTGCTCCCATCGAAATGGAAGCTGCACTGGACTTACTGGGGAAGTATGCTACCGAACAGCTCTTGCAGGGCCATACCGTGAAAGTAGGTGACCTTGGGACACTGCGCATTACCTTCAAAAGTGATGGAGTGGAAAATATCAATGATTTTAATGCCGGGGTGATGATTAAAGAACCCCGTATCCTATTCACTCCCTCCAAAGAGTTCAGACAGAACATTATCCAACAACTCAAATATCAGAACGGAGGCGTGCTGGAAGAAGGTGTAAACTATGCCTCACTGACCGATTACCGTAAGGCAAAGGGAATTTCAACCGGTGGTAGCGGCTCCGAAGGCGGTGAAGGCGAAGGGGAGGATCCTTCGGTATAATAGCCTGCCGGAACGTGATGCCGGGCTTCACGAGGTGGGATTATTAAAAAACAGATAAACGTAGATTTCCGAAGATAAGAGACGAGGATGCAATATGCTAAAATCATCTTCTTATAGATGGAAATCTGCGTTTATCTGCTTTTTTTATCTACTGCCATCTCTGTTTTCGATCTACTGCCACTTCCTAAAGCCCGGTACTATTCCTGTGGCATATTCTCCTCTGATTATCTCAGTGACCGGAAGAAGTAGATGGCCATCCCGATCAGTAGCAATCCGAGTGCTCCGTACACAAGTCGTGCACGGGAGCGTCCTATCCGTCGTACTACAGCCTGGGCATTGTGTGCGGTAAAGAACCATCCCCAGTTGAGCACTGCGGCAAGCAATGAAAGGATACCTGCCAGGGCAAACAGTCCTAAGATGAAATAATGCGGTGTCATCGGTGTTAAAGAGTAATTTTCCGGCTGCCGCCTTCCAGTTCTTCTATCGTCACCTTTACAGCATCGCCCGGCAGAAGCTCTTCCACCAGTTCCGGCCATTCGATAAAACAGAGGGCACCACTATAAAAGTAATCCTCATAGCCCATATCATACACTTCACTCAACTTCTTGATACGGTAGAAGTCGAAATGATAAATCAGTTCTCCGTTTTCATCCGAACGGTATTCGTTGACAATGGCAAAGGTAGGGGAAGTAATAACGTCCGAAACACCCAATTCCTCACAAAGAGCTTTTACAAAGGTTGTTTTTCCTGCTCCCATCTTTCCGTAGAGGGCAAACACGGTATTATCACCCATCGCATTAATGAACTCGCGGGCGGCTTCGTGTATCTGATCTAATGATTCAATTTTTATTTCCATAAAGTTATTGATGATTTACTATTTGACGATTTACTATTTACTATTTGGCTGCGCTGTACTAAGCAGGACTTCTATTTAGTCTATATTATGACAACATTCTGTTGAAACGCAAATGATCGCAGATTTTCGCAGATTAAATGGCTGCGCTATACTTGAGCGATGATATGCTTTGCGTGAATCTGTGAGTTTCTGCGTTTCAATACTAATATCCTATACTCTTGAACGATTATTTCTCTTACCACTATCATCGCCTGTCGAACCTCCCCGTGCGGGAAGCGCCGGGAAGCACCGCCTGACGCACCTCCCCGTGCGGGAAGCACCGGGAAGCGCCACTCATTTGGGTTTTAGGGTGATGAGGGGGATGATCATTTCTTCCATGGAGATCCCTCCGTGCTGGAAGGTATTGGTGTAATACGATACATAGTAATTGAAGTTGTTCGGATAGGCCAGGAAATCATGTCCACTGGCAAAGATGTACTTGGTGCTGACGTTGGGCGATGGCAGCAAAGCATCTGCCGGACGGCTGATCTCAAACACCTGTTTGGGGTTATAGGACATATTCCGTGATAGCTTATAGCGCAGATTCGTATTAATCTCTCCGTTATTGGCCTGTACTTTGATCGGATTGTCCACGCGGATGCTACCGTGGTCCGTGGTGACGACTATGCGTACCTTTCGTGCTGCCAGTTCTTTAAGCAAGTCGCGTACCGGCGAATGGCGGAACCAGGATAGTGTAAGACTACGGTATGCAGCCTCTGTCGAAGCCAGTTCACGTATCATTTTGCTCTCCGTCCGGGTGTGACTTAACATGTCTATAAAGTTGAATACTACCACATTCAAGTCATTCTGCATCAGTTGTGGAAGTTGACCCACAAGACGTTCTCCGGCAGACGCATCGTTTATCTTATGATAAGAAAAGGTGTGCTGCCGACGGTAACGGTCGAAACAAGTCTGTATCAGCGGAGCCTCGTTGAGGTTTTTACTTTCCTCCTCATCCTCGTCCACCCACAGGTCGGGAAACATGCGTGCGATCTGATCCGGCATCAATCCGGAGAAGATAGCATTACGGGCATACTGCGTGGCAGTGGGCAGGATACTGAAATAGAGCTGTTCCTCGAAAGTAAAAAGCTCGGATAGCTCACTGGCAACTACGCGCCACTGATCATAGCGGAAGTTGTCCAACACAAGGAAAAACACTTTCTCCCCCTGATCCAGCAGCGGAAAGAGGATACGTTTCATCACGTCCGGACTCATCATCGGAGCTTCCTGCACAGCATTTCCTTTGCGTGTGGGGTCCATCGTCTTCATCCAGTCGATATAGTTTTTCTTGATAAACTTGGTGAAGGCCGTGTTTGCTTCCGTTTTCTGCATGGAAAGCATTTCGCTCATGGGGCTGTCACTGGCTTCCAGTTCCAGTTCCCAATAGACGAGGCGGCGATAAAGCTCCACCCAATCATCGGCAGTGAGAGAGTCATTGATCTGCATACCTATCTTGCCGAAGTTCTGCTGATAGGCTGTTTGCGCTACTTCGGAAACAATGTCACGGCGGTGCAGATTCTTCTTTAATGAAAGAAGTATCTGATTGGGGTTGACAGGTTTGATCAGGTAGTCGGCTATCTTGCTACCGATAGCCATATCCATGATATCTTCTTCTTCGCTTTTGGTTATCATGATAACAGGTACGGTCGGAGAGATATCCTTGATCTGTGCCAGCGTTTCAAGGCCGCTGATGCCGGGCATATTCTCATCAAGGAAGATGAGATCATAGTCCGTTTCACGGCAACGGTCGAGGGCATCCTGTCCGTTACTGACGGTATGTACCTCGTAGCCTTTCGACTCGAGGAAAAGGATATGGGGACGGAGAAGGTCTATCTCGTCGTCTACCCAGAGTAATCGGTCATTCTTCATCTTGATATTTACTATTTAGCTATTTACTATTTACTATTTGGCTGCGCAATTATTATTGCTATTATTATTCCGCCACCATCGCCTGTCGCACCTCCCCGCGCGGGAAGCGCCGGGAAGCGCCGCCTAGAAGTAGTTGGTGCCGGGGGATTGTTGTATCTCTTCGCCTTCGTCCTCTTCTGCCGGGGCGGTTTCATCGACCGGTGGAAGGTTCAGTAAGGGTTCATCCAGTGTACTTCCATCGATGGGTACTTCTTCCTCCGTCGGATATGGATCGAACGTCTTCTTATAGAACACATCATAATCGTCGAAGCTATAGAATTGGTTCAGCAGTTCATAATTGGTTTCTGAGATAAGGACAGCCCGCATTCCGCTGAGACGTTCGTTCATATGCGGATCAGCGTAAAGTTGGCGTTGATAATACTGTGCCTCCTCATAGTTGGCAAATGAACGGATGACGAGTCGTCCGATACCCCGGTCGTGGGAGAAGGAGAGGTCAAAGTTCTTCACCATGAAGGATGAGAAGTTGTAACGGGCTACTTCGTAAAGCAGTTGGTTCTCGTTTACTTTTCCTTCTTCGTAGGCCAGTATGAATAAGTAAGGCGTATTCCGTTCGGCAGTAAAGACGTGCGTACTGTCCATTCCGGCTATACGCGTACTGTCTGTCCGATCTTCCGCACTTCTGCGCGACCAGATACTACCAAAGGAGATACTGCCTTCTGCCAGCAGACGTCCTTCCTGTACCCCTTTCAGGATATGGGCGGCAAGATCGGTGATCTCATTTTCCGGGTACTGTTGCACAAGCTCTTTCAGCTCGGCCAGGAATTGCTTCTGATCCCCTACCTGCAAGGCACTTACAGCATGCAGGAACATAAATTTCGGACGATGCTGTCCCATTGGATATTTGTTGAAAGAGTATTCCGCATTGGCCACTACCTGTTTGTAATTGCCTGCCATGTATTCCTTATAAGTATTGGCATAAAGCGAATCTTCCAGGTGCTTGCCATGTACGGCGATGTAGGCAAAGTCAGGATCGGCGAGCATCTTGGCATACTTACTATCCGGGAAACGGTCTATAAGTTCCTGTTTATATAGGTTGGCATCTGCCATGCGATCCATACGTCCGAGCATGAGGTAAAGATTATAGTATGCCACATCCAGTTGGCCGAAGTCCGGGAAGTTATGAACCAACCGTCCGAGGGAATGCTCAGCGCGGGAGAAGTTCTCCATTCTGTCTTTGAATATCATTCCCATGTTGAACAGACCGTCTGACAAGATCTCGTTAGAGGCCGCCATTGCTTCCTCCGTCAACGGAATCTGTTGCAGGTAGAAGATCGGATTCTTTTCATCGATGGCAGCGGTAGAAGTCGTATCGGCAGGAAGCTGAGAATCATTCTCTTTATCGCCTGCCACATCTCCCTGCGCGGGAAGCGTTGCATCATCACCTGCCGCATCTTTATTATCATCGCTTGTCGTATCTCCCTGCGCGGGAAGCGCCGCCTCATCGTAGTTGACCGGCTCGAAATCGTCCAGGGCAACCACTGTTTTGTTTCTCCGCCGCCAGTTATCTTCCAGTTTGCGTCGTCCCCACAGCCGTTGGAAGTCAGCTTTACCTTGTGTTACTGCTTGCGAATTATAGAAATACCAGGAGTCATCTCCCGTAGGTATTGTAGGTTGCGTTGTAGTAGGTTGCTGTGGGGCATTGGCGGCATTTTCGGCAGCAATAGACTCACGCAATGCATCCCGTTCGGCCTCTTTTGCCAGCCGTTTCGCCTCCTCTTCTTTCCGGATGACACGGGCTATCAATGTGTCGATCACCACCATCCGCGCGGCACTATCCAGTGATGCCAGATGTTGCAGGCTATCCTGCAACTCCACAGCTGTAGAGTAGGGCACCAATTCGTCCAGTATTTCAGAACGTTTCGTGATCTCTTCATATTGCGTATGCGTCTTCTCCAGCAACCCGATAGCGTCGGAGTAAGCCGTTTGTGCTTCCACATACCGCCCCATCTCCCAGCAGAGATTGCCCAGCGTGAGTTGCAGAATCCCTTTCTCCACCCCTCCGCGTGTACTCTTCTCTACTCCCAGGTCATATTCCTTAATCGCCTGCACCGTATCCCCCGCCGCCAGGTAAATATTCCCCAGTGCATAATAAATCTGATCCAGGTAATCCTTATTCTTATCACTCCGCGTCATGCGTCGCAGCTTATCCGTCGCCTTCTTTATTTCCGCCGCCTGGCGCACCTCCCCGGCCGGGAAGGCCTCTGTTTGACGGATACGTGCATTTAGCTCCATTTCGTAGGGAGGGCTCATTTTGATAACCTTTCCGTAAGCTTGATAGGCTTTGGCGGGATCTTGCAGAAGCTGGTATACTTGTCCCAGGAGATAGTATTGGCGCGCCTTCTGCCGCTTATTCTTTTCATTTTTGATGGTAGTAAGCAGATGTGGGATTGCTTCCCGGTAGCGTTGGCTACCCAGCAGATAATGCCCGTAAGTTCGTGAATAGGCAGGAGCGAGGGTATAGGGCAGGCTGTCGTTGTTTACTTTTAGAAGAACATCTTCTGCATCATAATACCATCCCATCTGTGTATAACACTGGGCAAGCCAGATACGCGCTTCTGCTGTAATTTTGGGTTGACCGGTATATAGGCGCGCAATGTATGAGAAAGTTGCAGCCGCTTCGGGAAAGTCTCCTTTCTGAAACTGTGCTTTCCCCATTAACATCCAGGCCTTGTGCAGAAAAGGGTTGAATTCCCGGCGTGCCAGCCATTGTTTGTACTCTTCCGTGTAGCGTTTACCCTGTTTGCGTTGAGGCTTCCGTTTGATGGAATGTACTGCGATAGCCTTCTGGGATTTTTCTATAGCCCGTTCAAAATCACCACTGCCGGTTCCCACAGTTGATTTATTGCCAATAGGATAAAGTGGGATCATCTCCATATAGTTGTCCTTGTTGCCCTGTTCAATGGCTTTGCATCCCGATTTGTATGCTTCATTTCCGTTAAAGTACACGTTATACCGGGTAGTCATTGCATGATAAAAACGGCTTCCCGCTGTGTTCTTCTTGGTAGAACAGCCGGTAAATAATATACCAATGATAAATAATGTACCAATGTGCCAATGTGCTAATGTGCTAATTACCTTACGGATCATAGTACGACCCATTGCCTTGCGGATCATAGCGCAGCCAATTGTCACATTGTCACATCGGCACATTGGCACATTATTCACATGATTCATCTTTTTATCACTTTGCATACGGCATAAATTAGGATGGATACAAATATGATGGAGGCTCCCGAAGGTACTTTCCAGTGATAAGAAACGAACAACCCACCCAGACATCCCAAAAAACCGATGCCGATAGATAACCAGATAATCCGTTTAAAGCTATAAGTGAACAGATTGGCGGTCATTTGCGGAATGGTAAGTAATGAGATAGCCAATACAATACCAACCATGCGCAGGCAAGAAACAATTGTCAGTGCTATGAACATCATTAGCAAATACTCAAATACTGCTACGGGAATTCCCTGGGAGCGGGCAAATTCGCGGTCGAATGCTACATAGATAATAGGATGGATGAACAAGCAGAAGAAGATGATAAGTACTATAGCCAGTAATCCCAGCATTAGCAAGTCCCCTCTTGTGATGGTCAGGATATTGCCAAACAAATAGGCTGATAAATCCGGTGCGAATCCGGGTGAAAGAAAACTGAACATAATGCCCAATGCCATTCCGAGTGTCCAGAATACTGCAATGGCAGAATCTTCACGCATATCTTTTCGCTTACTGAGCCACTCAACTCCGAAAGCCGATAATACCGAAAACACGGCAGCCGAAAGAATGGGCGATATACCTGCAAATAACCCCAGGCCGATACCGCCGAATGAGGCATGTGTAATTCCTCCGCTGATAAACACCAGTCGGCGCGTCACTATGTAAGTGCCGATAATACCGCAGGCTATGCTGGCCAACAGGCTACCCAGGAGGGCATGCTGAAAAAAGGTATATTGTAACAGATCCATTCAGATACTTAACTTACTAATTATTAATAACGGCAGAAAGGTACTACTTATTATAATCAGGGATGCATTCTCCGTTCTCCGATGATAAGGAATACCTCGTCTTTCAGATTATCGGGAAGGTTGATACCTCTTAGTTGCAGGCTACGAACCCAACCGGCTACATCTGTTTCCTGCATCGTATAGAATACATCACGAAACATTTCCATTTCTTCCTCCGTGTATGTTTCCGGTGCCCGGCCAATGAATTGATCCAGTTCCTCATCATCATAATACTCTATCTCCTTACTGACGGCAGCCAGCAAGCTGTCTTTTTCGCAGACTTCATGTTGTCCGCAACATTCTACGTCTACTTCTTTCACTTCGGGAAAGCTTTCCAACTCTCCGTTTTCTATCTTTTTCTGCAACCTTCTGTTGCGGATGTGTCCGGCAATTAATGCTACGAGGGTGAGTAGCAACAGACTTACGATCAGTATCCACATAATTCTAAATCTCTCATTTTGTGCAAAGGTACTGATTTATTTACCACAGAGTATACAGATTAACACAGATTATAGAGAAATGAAAATATGGGATAACCTTATAAGGTTTCATTCTTTATTGTCTATTTGGAAACCTGCCTGTTGTAGATGCTCCCAATAAGCGGGATAAGATTTGGAAACAACCTGTGGCTCTGCAATGCGCATTTCCGGAAAGCGGAGTGCTGCCGGAGCAAAAGCCATTGCCATCCGATGGTCCTCGTACGTTTGTATTACGGGCTGTGCTTCGGGCTGACAGCGTTTACCGTCCCAAATCAATATGCTGTCTTGTGCATCCTGAAGTAGATATCCTAATTTCCGGAGTTCTGCTTTTAACGCAAAAATGCGGTCAGTTTCTTTTATCTTGAGGCTTTGCAATCCTGTGAATCGGAACGGAATGCCCAGCAGGCAACAGGTCACAGCAAAGGTTTGCGCCAGGTCGGGGATATCAACGAAGTCTTCGTTTAGCTGTTCGACAAGTCTGTTGCTCTTTTTGAGAAGTACACCTTCATGAGTAAATTCAGTTGTTATGCCCAGGCGTGAAAATACTTCGGCTCCGCGACTGTCTCCCTGATAACTGTTACGGAACAACCCCATGAGTTCTATTTCTGCCTGCTCGGATAAGGCAGCTATCTGATACCAGTAGGAAGCGGCACTCCAGTCACTCTCTACCATAAAGGATACCGGAGTATAAGGTTTCGGAGCTACCTCGATACTGTTTTCCGAAGTCCAGGCGGCTTTTGCACCAAACTCTTTCATCAGTTGTAATGTAAGGTTGATGTACGGGAGAGAGATGATTTCACCGGTAAGATGCAGGCGTAATCCATTTTTCAGAACCGGACCGATCATCAGCAAGGCGGAAATATACTGTGAACTGACATTGCCTTTCAGGGTTAGTTCGTTGCCTTTTAGTTCAGTTCCATGAATACGTAAAGGAGGAAAACCTTCCTTACCGGCATATTCTATTTGTGCACCCAGTTCACGGAGTGCATTGACCAGTATTTGTATCGGACGTTGTTGCATCCGCTCCGTTCCGGTGAGAATATGTGTGCCTTGTACAGTGCTTAGGTATGCGGTAAGAAAACGCATCGCTGTTCCGGCAGCCATGATGTCTATGGTTTCGTTATTTTCTGCCAGTGCTTTGATCATTACTAATGTATCATCGCAGTCGGACAGATTGCATGGAGGAGTTGTCCCCCGGGCCAGTGCATTAATGATGAGTGCACGGTTACTGATACTTTTGGAGGCGGGGAGTTGTATAGTGGTCCTCACTACAGAGGGAGCTGATAGTTTGTAACGCATGGTCATAATTCGAATAGTGATTAATATAGCTGCAAAAATAAGGATTTATTTTTGCATAATTCAACTATCAGGGTAGCAGATGTATTAATATACCTATCTATTGGTAAAATAAGACCTGTTTTATGAAAAGATATGCAATATAGTTGCATATATAGAGGGGGATACATATCTTTGCGACATTCCCTTATTGATATAACAAAGAACCGGTGAAGAGGAATATTAGAAAAAGAGTCTGCATTTCATGGTTGTTGCTTGCAACATTCATGCCTTTCTTTGTGGTGAAGGCACTCCATCACCACGGAGGAGATAATGCTGTATCTTCTTCTTGTTCGGACACTCATCATTCTCATAACTCCCATAATGCTTGTGATGACTGTCTTATCTGCCAATTCTCTCTTTCTCTTTTTACGGAAGCCATATCATTTGATTTTACTCTTATATTACCGCTCATTTCCTATGAGCGTGTTACTTACCCCGAAAAGATAGCTTACACGCTTTCTTATTCCCATTATTTGCGTGCACCTCCGATAGCATAACTATCTATATTATCTTTTCACAGTATTATAAACAATAAATTGTAAATGATGCGTATCGGAATTATTTCGGGCGTGTTAGGGCTATGCTTTGCCCTGGCTGTCCATGCACAAAAGTCCGATTCAATCAAGAGTGTATCTTTGTCTGAAGTGGTGGTTACGGAGTCGTATCAACAACATCAGATGAAAAAGACTGCACTTACGGTTGATGTTGCGAACAAGGACTTTTTGCGGAAGAATTTTACAGGTAATCTTATGCAGGCTATGGCCAATATTCCTGGCGTGCAGGCGATGGACATCGGTGTAGGTACCTCTAAACCAATGATCCGGGGGATGGGATTTAACCGGATTGTAGTATTGGAAAATGGTGTGAAACAGGAAGGGCAACAATGGGGTGCAGACCATGGATTGGAATTGGATGCTTTCAACGTGGATGTCGTTAATGTACTGAAAGGCCCTTCTTCACTACTTTATGGAAGTGATGCTATGGGTGGAGTGATCGATATAACACCTGCTATTGTTCCCTTGACTAATCAATTTTTTGGTGAAGCGGCACTTCTGGGAAAGTCGGTTAATGGAACGGTAGGAGGTTCTGTTATGTTAGGATTCAGGAAGAATGCTTGGTTTACGAAAATGCGTTATTCTGAGCAACATTTCGGAGATTATCATGTGCCGGCAGATACGGTGATTTATCTCACTCAAAAGATGCCGTTGTATGGACGGAAACTAAAGAATACAGCTGGGCTTGAACGCAATATCAGTTTCTTTACTCAGTATCATCACAAGGATTATAAGTCTGATTATGCGATTAGTAATGTGTTTCAGAAGAATGGTTTCTTTCCCGGAGCACATGGTATACCCGATATTTCCCGTCTGCAAGATGATGGGGATAGTCGTAATATTGAGTTGCCTTTTAGCCAAGTGAATCACTTGAAGTTTACCACCCATCAGCAGTATGCTTGGGAAAGTATACTGCTATCCGGCGATTTTGGCTATCAGGATAATCATCGGGAAGAGTGGAGTGCTTTTCATACACATTATGGAACACAGCCTCTGCCGGAAAAAGATCCTGATAAAGAATTAGCTTTTATGCTTCATACTTTTAGTTCTTCGGTTAAGCTGCGTTTGTTCGGTTCTTCTTCCTGGGAGCATACTGCTGGCTGGGATAGTCAATATCAGCAGAACAGTATTTCCGGATATTCTTTTCTGTTGCCGGAGTATCACCGCTTCTCTACCGGATTGCTATGGCTCACTACTTATCGTCCGAATAATTCCTTTTCTGTTTCGGGAGGAATACGTTACGATTATGGTACAATTCATATTTCGGCTCATGAAGATAACTATCTGGCAACTTATCTGGAGGGTCAGGGGTATGATAGTGAGCAGGTAGATTTTTATCGCTGGAATAGTCATAAGGTAGATCGTCGTTTCGGAGACTATTCTCTTTCGTTGGGAGTAGTGTGGAATCCGTTACCGGCACATTTGGTAAAAGTGAATTTAGGACGTAGCTTTCGTTTGCCCGGAGCCAATGAGCTTGCTTCTAACGGAGTACATCATGGCACTTTCCGTCATGAACAGGGAGATGCTTCACTTGCTTCCGAACAGGGATGGCAACTGGATACTTCTTATCTTTTGGAGCGGAAAGGATTATCCGTGTCTGTTTCTCCATATGTGAGTTGGTTCAGTAATTATATCTTTCTGCATCCCACCGGAGAATGGTCTGTATTGCCTCATGCCGGGCAAATTTATCGGTATACAGGTGCAGAAGCTCTGTTTGCAGGGATAGAAGCATCGTTTAGTATCGATTTCCTGCGTCGGTTGAATTATCGTTTTTCCGGTGAGTATGTTTATACTTATAATTGTGACGAGCATATACCACTGAGTTTTTCACCTCCTGCTTCTATGCGTAACGTACTAACCTGGCAGAAGAACCTATTTACAGTTTATGCCGAGTGGCAATCTGTTGCTTCGCAAAACCGTGTAGATCGTAATGAAGACCGCACTCCGGGAGCTAACTTGTTTCACCTTGGAGGAACTCTGAATTTTCCGATAGGAGGGACGAAGGTAGAAATAACTCTGACTGCCCGGAATATATTCGATACCCGTTATTACAATCATCTTAGTTTTTACCGGAAGATGGAAATTCCTGAACCGGGGAGAAACTTTCAGTTATTAATCAAAGTACCCATTAAACAGTTATTAAAATGAAAACAAAAATTTATTTCACAACTATATTAGTTATCTCTGTTCTTGCATTTTTTTCTTGTGATAAGGAAGATAGTGATACAACCAAACCGGTGATTGACCTTCATGAGCCTGCCGAGGGGCAAGCTTTGTTGATTGGTTCGGAAAAAGGAGTACACTTTGAAATGGATCTTTCGGATGACGTCATGCTGAAATCTTATAAAATAGATATCCATAATAATTTTGATCATCACTCACATGGAGGAACCAGAGCGGAGGGAGAAGGGAGAGTTCCATTCGTTTTTAACCGTTCGTATGACGTTTCCGGTAAGAAGAATGTACATGTTCATCATCATGACATAGTAATTCCTGAAGATGCAACCCCGGGGGATTATCATTTAATGGTATATTGTACGGATGCAGCTGGTAATGAAACTCACATTGCCCGTAATATAGTACTTAGTACAACAGCAGAAGAGGACCATGATGAGTAGTCTGAAAAAAAGTACTATTTAAAAGTTATACTACTTTTAATTGGGAAGAGATTATATATTTCAAAAAAGAGACATCGTACTTTTCTTGATATAATAGTCTAAATAAAACAGGGGTTGTGCCAAAACGCTGGCGTAACCTCTGTTTGTTTTGATGGGTTTGTTCCTGATAGAAGAATAAAAGAGGCTATGTGCAAAAAGGGAGTGTGGTTGTATATGGGAAAATGTAATCAAACTGTAATCGCTATAAATGAAAAGGAGCTAAGTCTTAGACCTAACTCCTTAATGCTCAACAGTCGGGATGACAAGATTCGAACTTGCGACCACACGCCCCCCAGAGGTGTTTTTATGATAATCTATTGGTTATATTACTTTATATTAATTGTGTATGTAGCTGTAAATCAAAAGAGTATCTTTTATTGAGTTTTACTTATTTTGATTACATGTGTTCCAAATGTGTTCCACTAAACAAAGAGCTATATACACGTTATTTCAATTTGGGTACAAAGATAATGAATAAAATTGTTTTCTGAACCGATTCGTTTGTCTAAATGTCGAGGTATTATTAAAGGATAAACCTTGAACTTTTCTATCTAAATGCTTTAGATATTTTTAACCTTAAGGATATAGCTTTGATTATCAGTTTGTTGCCGTTTTATGACGCACGAAAAATAGGAATCTCAGTTTCTTCTTATCGTATTAGAGAATATAGAGGTATTAATACTCCTCATAACGATATAAAAGATATTGAGCATGATAAGTTTTATAAAAAGGAATGATGTTGCTAATGCACAAGGATTATATGCTGTTCGTTTGAGAATATGTAAGGAACGGCAACGCAGGTATTTTTCCTTAAACATATTTGCGGATAATGAGTACTGGGATGAGGAAAACGAATGTTTCCGTATTCTTAAGAATGTGAGAGATAAAAAGCAGAAAGAAGAAAACGAACAACGCAAACAGTATAATTATTTGCTGAATAGCTATAGGATGCAAGCGCAAGAAATAATAGGAAGTTTTCGGAGAGAGCACATAGATTGGACTTTGAATCAATTTGCAGATGCTTTTTTGAATAAATCGAAGCAGGGGAAAATAAAAGCTTATTTGGAGGATCATATCAATATTTTACGTGAAACGGGACATGTTGGCAATGCTAATTGTTATGCTGCAACTTTAAATATGCTTGAACATTATGATAGCAAATTGGATAAGAAAGTATTTTCAGAGATTGATATAAAGTTTGTAAATGGATTCGATATTTATCTTCAAAAAAGAGGATGCAAAGGAAATACAAGAAAGTATTATTTCAAAGCATTGCGCAGCATATTAAATAAGGCTATTCAAGAAAAGGAAGCAACGGAAAAAACTTATCCTTTTGGTAAAGGTGGTTTTCAAATCGCAAAATTGGATGAAGAAACAGAAAAGCGTTATCTTCCTGTAGAATATTTGAATAAAATAAAAAATACCGTATCGGAAAAGCCGCAACGAGAGTACGCCCGCAAGCTATTTCTGTTGTCATATTATTGCTATGGAATATCATTTATTGATATGGCATATTTGACAAGAAGCAATATTGTAAAGTTCAATGGTGGAGAGTATATTGTCTACAAACGCCATAAAATACAACATCAAAAAGGGGTGAAACCTATTAAGATTAAAATAACGAAAGAAATTGAGCGTTTATTAGATAGCCTTAAAGAGAATAGCCCTACAGTGGATGATTTTATTGTACCAATAGTTTCTATAAGTGGATATACAGGAGAAAAACTATATAATCACATCCGTTACAGGTATAAAAAATATAATGATTATTTGGCAGAGTTAGCAAAGGAACTGCAAATAACTGATATGAAATTGACAACATATGTAAGTCGGCATACTATGGCGATGATGTTGCAACGCAATGATGTTTCCCGTGAACAAATTTCCCAAATGTTGGGACATGCAGATATGAAAACTACCAATACTTATTTAGATAGCTTTGATACAACTGTAATAGATGACGCTGCAAAGGTTTTATATGACGTGTAATTTTGAGATAGCATTTCTGTGGGTATTCGTAGTTTATTAAACCTAAGTAGAATTTAAACTAAAATATAAAATAGGCTTTTAGAGAAAAGACTTATTTTAAATCAAAATGTTTATGGCTTTATTCCGATTCTTAAAGAACGGATGAATATAAGTTACTTGATAATTCCTCTTAAAAACATCCAACGAAACAATCTGAAATATGTGATGTTTCTCTTAAAAAAAGGTGTATAAAAGGATATGCTTTGTTATGTACATGATTTTCTTTTTAATTTATTTGTAATTACCTGAATATTAGCATTATAGTCTTGCTGAACTTTTTGTTGAATGGATTCGTTAAATAGTTGAGTTAAATTGCTGTTTTAGAATTCTAATTATAGCGAAAAAAAATGATTATGAAAAACGAATTTATTTGCAATGACTTGTTGGTTGTGCATTTAACAGTTAGTCAAATAAAGGCTATCATTGAAAGTGCACTTAAAGAAGCAACATTATCGAAGAACGTTCAAACTGAAATGCTGACTATTCAAGAGGTTTCAGAGTTGACAGGTTATAAACGAGCTACTATTTATAAGCTTACTTGTGAGCGGAAAATTCCTTTTCATAAGCCAGCGCATGGCGGACGGAGAATTTTCTTTAAACGGGAGGAAATCAATCAATGGTTAGAATCTAATTGCATTGAAACTCTTGAAGAATCTTTTAAAAAACGAGAGAAGAAAGAAATTAATTTTAAACCAAGAAAAAATGATTAACATGAAAACAATGATTAGTAAAGAAAACATGGAGAGAGAAACTTTTGTTTTTTATCGCTCATATTTTGATGCGATAGAACTGTTAAGTAAGAAAAACAGGTTGTTAGCGTATGAAGCGATTGCAAAATATGCTCTAACTCAAGAAGAAATACAAGATTTGCCACCACAAGTAGCGATTATCTTGAAAATGGCTAAGCCTAATATTGATGCGACTATTCGAAATTACAATCGAAGAGTTAAGAGTAAGAGACAAAAAAAGACATCTGATTTTGAGGATAAGCTTAATGAAGAGGTACAATTACCAAGAAAAAAAAGTTCCTCAATTATAGACGATAGCTTTGAAGATAATGATGAAAATACGCTCTATTTAGAATAAATCTTGTTCCGTTTTAGAATAGAAAACACATTTAATCCATTAATAATTAATCATATGGATATCATGAAAAACGTCCTTAATAAGAATGACAATTCTAATAAGGAAAAGAAAAAAAATAAAAATAAAAAGAAAGAGGAAAGTTGCATAATCTTTACTTCTCCTTTTGAAGAACCAATAGTATCTTTATTTGAAAACTTTTATAGTAAAGAACCAATTAGGGAAGTGAAGCTAAGTAGTTTTTTGCATACTCGTAAATTTAAAGAAAAGGTCGAGTTGTATAGGACTAATACCGATGAAAAAATAAGGAAAAAGATAAAAGAAAGTATTGAATGTGTCACGCCAAGTGGCACATTCAATCAAAGGCGAGAGTCTGCCCTTATTAAACATACTAACTTATTATGTATTGATATTGATTCTAAAGATAATCGAATGGTTGATTTGCCGGAATGTAAAGCTATATTGGGAGAATACTTTAATAGTTTATATTATGCCGGAGTGTCAATTGGTGGAGACGGAATATTTCTGATTTTTAGAATATCACACCCGGAATTTCATAAACAGCATTTTGCGGCTCTTGAATTGTTTCTTAATAAGGTGTTTCATTTACAAGTAGACAAAGGTGTAAAGAGCCCTGTTAGTTTGCGAGTAGGAAGTTATGACGCAGAGCCTTATTATAATCCAAATCCCATGCCATTTACACATATGCTGGAAATAGATAAGTGGGCAAATGATATGATAAGACCGGTAACGGAAAGGAATGAAACCCGTGACCGCATTGAAAAAGCTGTCTCGTTTATTGTGGAAAATGGAATTGATATTACTTCTAGATATAAAGATTGGTTTAAGGTAGGATGTGCATTAGCGTCTGAGTATGGAGAAAATGGACGATATTGGTTTCATTTGGTTAGTCGTATGTATAAAGGATATTATGGGTACGATGAAGGTGAGTGTGACTATCAATATAATAAATGTCTGAAATATCAAAGAAATGAGGGAGGAATTAAAATTGGAACATTTTTCTATTTATGTGAATGTCATGGAGTAAAATATAGGTAATAGTGATGAGTTACAATCTCCATAATGTCTTTTAATAGTTAAATAATGATAATGAACTAAAGGGGGTAAACTTGCAAATTAATAAAGTAATTCAATTAAATTGTTTATAATCAATATTTAACGGACTTTAGATAATAAAAATTAGAAAAGAGAAGAGTGAAAAAGTGTTTTTCTTCTTCTCTTTTCTAATTTTTATTATCGTATTAATAATATAACCCAAGGCAAAGAAAACAATACTCCTTAATCAGAGTGTTTTAAGTATTTTACTATCTTTGCAAAGTCACAAATAGTGGCAAATGTAATAGTGAAAGTGTTTCGCTTTTATCCTGTGTAGGAAATCTGACAGTTTCAAAAAAGCAGGGGTAAGCAATGACATTCATCACTTGGGTAGCGTATGTTCAAAAGACATATACTAAACAGGTGTGGAGTATTGTTTATTTGCTTTTGGGTTTTGTCAGAACCTCCTACACAATAAACGAATGGCTCCACACTTTCTTTTTGTCTAATCCTGTCATTAAAGGAGTCGAATGGCGCAACTTTACTAATTACTATGAATGGATTAGATTTTATTAAATCGAAACAACAGAGTTGGGCAAAAAGAAAAAACTTCAATTTACTAGGAGGTACAATTCCCAACAAAGGAGAGAAAAACTATTTGTATAGTTTAGCAGATAATTTGTTTGAGCCGTTGTCTAAGGAGAATTTAGATTCTTATAATTCGGGTGACGGGAACGAAACAAAAGACTCTAAAACACGATTGGCAAAAATGAAAGCACTTCATTCATCTTCTGCGATTGTGGTTAATCTGTTCCAATATTGGCAGGGAAAAGATGTTTGCCCGATTCTAAATGTATGCAAATTAACTTCAAGAACTACTAAGGTAGGCTATCTGATTAAGAATGTCGGTTCTGTTTCTCCTGAAAAAATTCCCATAATTCCCTCTCCACTCAATTACGAAATTAAATTTGAAGAGCAGTTTGAAATAAGTGAAGATAAATCTCAATTTCCACATTCACCTAATATTGATGTTGTGATTTATACTCCACTGTCTACTATTGGTATTGAGTCTAAATTTACAGAGCCATATAGTAGTAGAAAACATAAAGGATTAAAACAAAAGTATGTTGAAAATCTCTCTTTTTGGAACGGATTGCCTAATCTGTATGAATTAGCAAAAGAAATTTCTCCTGATGATACTAAGTTTCAGTATTTAGATGCGGCACAATTAATAAAACACATATTGGGACTGAAAAAGAACAGTGACGAATATAATGCAAATCTTGTTCAAAAGCATCATTTTGTAGAAGGTAAAAGGAATTTGATACTCAAACGCAATTTTCATCTCTTATATCTTTGGTACGATGTAATAGGGAAAGAGGGAAGTAAGCATAGAAAAGAGATAGAGCAGTTTGCAGAAATTGCTAAAAAGGACAATATAAAGTTTAGTCATATAACCTATCAAGAAGTGATAGCGAAACTGTTAAAAGAATTTTATAATGGCAATGAATCTTATTGCAATTATCTAACGGATAGGTATTTGTAAAACGTATAAGTAATTCTAATAAAAGTGTTTGTTCAATTTAAAGATAAAAAAACATGAAAACTATTATTTTAGGTATGTTATTTGCGTTGTCTTGTAATTATTGTTTTGCACAACTAAAAATAGAAAATTCAACTCCAAAACCAGAAAAAAAAGATGTTTATGATGTATCTCAAGACCTTTATATACGAGAATCACATCGAGGGAGGTTTAATGATTCTTTAGACTATAAATCTTACCACAAATTTATCAATCAACGAATTTTCTGTATCTCGGACGAGGCTTTTGCTCCTTATGGAAACCGTTACGCTTTGAAACGTCAGCTTGTCGATCTTCCTACTCCGATAAAGGGTTGCATTCAGTACAAGAAAAAAGAACTGGACTTTTCTATTAATCAAATAGCAACTTACTTGTATCATCCAATCATTAAATCTGTCGAACCTCAATCTTCTAATGTAAAGGTTATTGATGATATGAGAGGGGATAATGCTAATTGGTCCTGTTATGAGAAGGACGATAAAAACCGGAAACCTTATACAATGGTTTTATATAATGCATACGCTCCTGATAATGTTGTAGTAAACGAACATGTTTCTTTGGTAGGAGATTCTTATCTTATTAAGAAAATATTAACTCTTGATGAAGCCTTGAAACTTCTTGAAGAAGACCCACAAATAAAGCTTATTACAAAAAGTGAAAGTACACATGGTTTGGGTAAAAGAGAAACCTATTATTATGAATCACTTGTTTCAGGGAAAACATTTTTAACCCCATCTGTACAAAATGATATTTTGATTAAAAATGACATAGAATTTGGTGGAAGTAATGATTGCGAATCTCCCATCTTTTTGATGGAAAGTAAAAGCGGAGAACTTTTTCTCACACGGCTGAATGAAGACAAGTTTATATCAGGAATATCAATGAAGGATGGCTCTGCGTTTGCTTATACAACTTATATTTTAGAGAATCATATAGAATACTTGAAAGAAAAGTTTATAGGGAAACTGTATTCCATACAACATTACCCTAATCCTAACGAGAAAGGTCTGATAGAAGATATTGTACTTCGGGATAATGCATTGAGTGTAAAATACGTAAATGTAGAAACAAAAGAAACAGGATATAGGTCTATGGAATGGGATTCTACAAATAAGCGATGGGTAGTTGCTGATGCAGGCGAGATTATGCCAAAACAAACTAAATAAATATGTTGAATATTAACCGATTAATATTGATATTATGAAATTTATATGTAACTTCTTATTAGTATTGAATTATATTGTTTATATCATTGCCGATGTTAGTGCATGGGCGACAGATGTAAAATATGGACTTTTGTTTCTATTGCCTTTGATTGTATTTCCAATTGTTGTAAAATTAGCCCATAAGTTTGCAGTTTCGCAAGCTGATAAGTTTTTCAAATCAGAATGGAATGTGTTTTTGAAGAAATTAGAATGGGGAAATTCTGTTGTTGTAGCAATCGTTGCTCTTTTTTATTGGCTGTTCTTAAGTAAACCAAATTAATAATCATATGATTGTTACCAAGATTGATACACCGTTTAGAAAGTTTTTGGAAAGTTTGAAAGTTCCGTCTGCACCACGAATGAAAGGCGGAACAATTTTCAACCCTGATGAGATAAACTATCTTGCACGATATTCAATTCCATTGGTTTATGAATTTGTGCAAGAGAATGAAACCGATAGGGATTTTTATGAGAAGTTTGTTAAATGGCTACATGAAGAAATGCCTGTTTATGGGTATGTTGATGTTTATATGGTCGTTTACTTACGTTATGGACAATATTTAAGTAACGATGAATTTGAGTATTTGGAAAGGAATGTTCCGGAGTGTTTCGAGAAAGGGCATGTATGGCTCTATGAAATAAACTATCGTAGGCGTTTCCGTTTGCGTATTCAATTGATTCGTTGCTTAAAAAAGGACTTTCAAAGAGTGATTCGGAAGGGTATTCATAAAATTGATTCCACAACAAATAAGTTATAATTATGTATTTCAAGAGCATATTTTTAAGTATTATATGTAGTGCGATAGCATTTACTGCTAAGGCTCAAAAGAGTCTTCCTGTATTCCAATCTTGGAATAAGGATAATTATCCCGTGTATGTTTCTCATATAGAACCACTAACTAAGGGAGCTAATAAACTTCCTCAAGAGACTATTCTGGAACTTAAGTCTCAATATTGTGCAGACAATGGCGCAATTCTATCCAAACTCACAAAGAAAGATATCATAACCTCTGATCCTATGGTCACCATAGTCCAGTTAAATGAATCAGAGCATGTAATTATTCCTACTTTGTTTTGGAATGTCAATCATTCTTCTAAAGATTGGTTAGAGATGTTTCAGATAAATGATTTTAAACAGAAGAACTGTGAAGCTGTAGCAATAGTAGATGGCAGTATCACATTCTTTGTTAGGAAAAGTTCTACCGAAGTAACTGTATTTTATTATAAGGATTTGTTTGCATTTATTTCACATAATATGAAAAAGAAAGTTTCTTTGACAGAACCTGGAATAGAAGAATTAATTAAATGGTTGCATTATGTTCCTGTTAAAGATATAACAAAAAGTGTAGAACATATAATCAAGGATATTAAGTCTAAGAAAGGTGATTTCTATTCTTTTGATTTTGATAGTTCTGTTTTTGATAGACAATTGAAAGACTTATAAAACTGAATTAATGTCTAATCATGCTACTTTTATTTGTAGTTTGTGTTCCAAATGTGTTCCACTAAAAAATAAATCAGCCACTTACTTAGTTGTAAATGGCTGATTTCCAGTAGTCGGGATGACAAGATTCGAACTTGCGACCACACGCCCCCCAGACGCGTACTCTACCGGGCTGAGCTACATCCCGAATTGCGGTTGCAAAAGTAGTGCTTTATTTTGAAATAGCAAGGGAATCGAATAAATTATTTTATTTCAAATCTGTTATGTGTTGAAAATGAATGAATTGTTTAAAAACAAGAGGTGGTTGCTGAAAAAAAACTTTAGTATGATTTTTTAGAAAACTTTAAATGGTTGCTGTTTGTTTATGAAATAATGTAAATTGCATGGACTTTTTTTCTGCAATATAATACCAGGATTCTTGTCCTTGCTGTACAGTAGTTTGTTATATTATACTTTTGCGAAAATTATATTAATACATAATATCGGCAAATGGCAAACAATAAAATTAAAAAAGAAATTTTAGAAATCAACGCTTTTGGTGAAGAATTCAGAATTTGTAGAAATTTGAAATATCTTCCTTTGACTGCTTATCCTTCTTATATCCAGACAGGGTTGATTGTTTTTTGTTTGAAGGGTAGTGCACGTATTAATATACATGATAATGAACATTTATTGTCTGAAAATCAATTAGCTGTTTTTTTTCCGGGGCAGCTTATTTCATGTAGGGATATAAGTGATGACTTTTTGACGCTTACTCTCAGTCTTTCGTCTACTTTTTATGATGATATTTTGAGTGGGATGCGCCGTTTCTCTCCTCATTTTTTTGTTTATATGAGAAGCCATTTTTGGTTTCCTTTAAATGAGCGTGAGGTTGCTGGCTTTTGTGGTTATTTTAATTTGATTTCTGATCGGGTCAAACGAGAACAGGTTGCTTACCGAAGAGAGGCATTGATACATTTATTGAGATTCTTTTATCTTGATTTATATAATACCTATCTTGATAGTTCCCTATTGATGGGAGGAACAAAGCCGGATGCCCGTAAAGAAGAATTGGCCAATCAGTTCTTTAAACTGATTATGTTATATTATAAGGAGAATAGGGAAGTCGCTTTTTATGCAGATAAACTGTGTATAACTTCCAAATACTTATCGGCGGTTATTAAGGAGGTGAGTGGGAAAACGGCTAAAGATTGGATCATTGAGTATATGGTTTTAGAGATTAAAGCTTTGCTTAAGAATTCAACTTTAAATATTCAGCAAATTGCTACAAAGACAAATTTTGCAAATCAGTCATCACTGGGACGCTTTTTCAGGAAACATACCGGAATGTCACTTTTAGAGTATAGAATGCAGAAATGAAACAAACAAGAGATAGTTTAATGTTAAAGCGAAGAATTGTATATACAATTGTATTCTTACAGTTTTTCCTCCTCAATTCATTTGCGGTGGGTTCGCTTGTGAAAGAAGAATGTATCCTTATTATTAATGCTAATTCGGATCTTTCGCCTTTGAGTAATCATATTATTAGTGAACTTATATATAAATTACCTGTCGAATATAAAGGTACTACTATATCGTCTGAAAACCTTAATTTGATGCGGGTATACGATGAACAGCGGATGGATACCATTCGAAGGGATTTGTTTGCTGAATATGAAAACAGTATTCCGAGACTTATTATTATAATGGGAGGAAATACATGGGCATTAATTCATGAAGAGTTAGAGAAGCGATGGAAGGACATTCCGGTTATTTTGTTTACAGAAAAAAGCTATATAGGTCCTGTTGATGCCTATTTGCAGAAAACATCCATAACTCGTGAAGAACAGATACCGTTGCGGAATGTTATAAAGGGGCGTAATATAACTCTGGTTTATGCGCCGTTTTATGTAAAAGAAACAATCGATCTGATGTATCAGCAGATACCGGATATGAACAAACTGATTTTTATATCTGATCGTAGATGGTTTAGTGCTCAGAACCGGCAGGAGGTAGCAGAAACTGTGGTAAAGTATTTCCCTGGTCTACAATTGCGCTTTTTTACGGAAGGGCAAGAGAATATAGAAGAGGTAATAGGCTCTCTCAAGCAAGCTGATAAAAATACGGGAATATTATATGCGGCATGGGAAAGCTATGATTCATCTTCTACTAATGTAGCATTGTTGCCACGTACATATAAGAGAATAAACCAATATTCCGCACAGCCAGTATTTACATTGACTGACATGATTGGGCAAACAGGTTTGGTCGGTGGTTACTTTTCGTTGTCAAAAGATATCAGTAAAACGATAGCCGATATTAGCCATAAGATACTAAGCGGAGTGAAAGCATCTGATATACCTGTTACGAAAGTTTATGCGGGGCCGGTTTTTAATTATGAAGAATTGCTTAGAGCTGATTTATATCCGGAACTTTGCCCTCCGAATACATTTTTCTACTATAAGCCGGTGAGTTTCATTGACAGGAATAAATATATCTTGGCCACTATATTACTCTGTGTACTTTTTGGAATAATCATTTTATTAGTACGTATCTATTTTCTGAGTAATATTCGTAAAATGCAATCAAAGCAGATTCAGTTAATGAGCATTTACAATGATTTATTCAATGACATGCCCGTTCTTTATCTGAAGTGCAGGTTGATAAAAGGTGAAGACGGGGAGGTTGATGATTATGTAATTAGTGACGTGAACCCCAGTTTTGAGAGACATTTTTATAAGAGAGAAGATGCTTTAAATAAACGGGGAAGTGTGTTGAATAGTTCAGAAGTATTTGCTAAACTGAAAGAGTATATGGGTATGGCCTATCGGGAACGAAAACCTGTTTCTTTTTCAATGCATGCGATGAATGGACATAACTATGATGTACTTGTTATGCTTTCCAAGTTTCCGGAAGTGGTTAATATTTTCTGTATGGATACTACAGAACTGATTCATACCCGTCAATCTTTGCGAACAATTAACCATAAATTATCTATGGCACTTGGCATTGCCGATATTACTCCCTGGAAATGGAATCTGAAAGAAGATAATGTTTGGTTTGACAAGAGCAGACTAATTGAAGATGATGAAAGATTTGTAGTGAAAGAAGGAGCTTTTGCTGTTTCTGTTTCAAAAATTGTGAAAGGAATTCATAGTGAGGATGTAAAGCGCGTGAAGAAATTGTTTCAGGATCTCAAAGAAGGTAAAAGAGATAAGGTGAACGAGCAGTTCCGTGTTCTTGCAGTTTCGAAGGAAGACTATGATTGGGTAGAGGCATGGGCTGTAGTCGATGAAGTGGATAAAGAGGGGAAACCACTTACTCTTATTGGCTCTGTTTTGGTCATTACTGACAGGAAAAAGATGGAGCAAGAACTCATTGTTGCAAAGGAAAAAGCTGAAGAAGCAAATCGGCTTAAGTCGGCATTTATAGCTAATATAAGCCATGAAATACGTACTCCATTGAATGCAATTATTGGATTTTCCAGCATACTCGATACTGTTCAAACGGACAAAGAACGTAAGGAGTATTTGCATATCATAGAATACAATAATCAATTGTTGCTTCAATTGGTGAATGATATTATTGATCTGTCGAAGATTGAGGCTGGGGCATTGGAACTTGTTACTTCTAATGTCTATCTGGATGACATAATGAGGGAGTTGGAAAGAGCTTTTTGCCCGAAAGCTAATGCGGCTCATTTATCATTGAAATTTGATGATCAGCATGCAGAGTGTTATATTAATGTAGATCGTAACAGGCTGATACAGGTGCTGAATAATTTGATTTCAAATGCAATTAAGTTTACTGCTGAGGGAAGTGTACATTTTGGTTTTTCTCGGTTAGAGAATGGCATGCTTCGTTTTTATGTCACTGATACCGGACATGGTATTCCGAAAGAGTATCAAAAAAAGATATTCGGACGTTTTGTGAAGCTGAATAGTTTTGTTCAGGGTATTGGTTTGGGGCTTTCAATAAGTGAAACGATTGTGAAATGTATGGGAGGTGAAATCGGAGTTGAATCAAAAGAGGGCAAGGGGGCCACTTTCTGGTTCACTATACCTTATCAGGAGGTAAATTTGCAGTAGAAGTAAACTACTGTAAACTTACCTATACATATAAATTTATATTCCCATACATTCCCGATAGAAATCGAACATCTCAAAGATCAGATCTTTATCAGCAGTTTGGTTAATGCTGATATCTCCAATGTCTTTCAGCAAAGTAAAGTTAATTACTCCCGCTTTGTTCTTTTTATCGTGTAGCATGAAGGCGTAAAGTTGTTCGTACTGTTTGCAGTCGAAAGCAAAAATGCCATAGTTCTCTTTGATAAACTGTATTGTTTGTCGCATCTTCTCTTTTGGAAATCCGGCTTTAAGATGTGACAGATACAGTTCGCAGACAATTCCCCATGCAACAGCATATCCGTGAAGGACAGGACGGTTTTCTGCGAGTGCCAGACTTTCAAATGCGTGCCCCACGGTGTGCCCCAGGTTCAATGCTTTACGTATACCATGTTCGAAAGGATCCTGTTCAACAATATTCTCTTTTACCTGTACGGATTGTCCTACAAGCTGTTTCAGATAGCTGTAATCAATACTTTCTGTATTAAAATTGAGCAACTCCGTCCAGTGAGCTGTATTGCTGATGAGTCCGTGTTTCAACATCTCCGCATAGCCGGAGAAAAAGTTTTGAGTGTCCAGGCTCCGTAGGAATTCTGTTTCGATCAGTACACTGTTTGCCGGAGCAAATACGCCAACTTCGTTTTTTAGTCCGTTGAAGTTAATCCCGGTTTTCCCTCCTACAGATGCATCTACCATTGCTAATAATGTAGTAGGAACATTGATATAGGAAAATCCTCTCTTGAAAGTGGCGGCGGCAAAACCTCCCAGATCCGTTATCATTCCTCCCCCTAAATTAATGAGCAGCGAATGTCGGGTAGCTCCCTTATCACTCAGTACTTGCCATACGGAAGCTAAGGTTTCCAGCGTTTTGTGTATATCACCCGCTCCAATTGTTATTTCGATTGCATCTTTCAGATAAGATACTTCCTTCATCTGAGGCATACAGAGGCGGTGAGTATGTTCATCAGTCAGGATGAACAAGCGGTCGTACGGGCACTTCTCTATGGCCTGACCAAGACTCAACTCCAGATTCTTACATAGGATAACTTCTTGCTTACTCATAATTCAATTTGCTTTTTCTACTGCAAAAGTATATAAAATATCTTTTTTTGCTTACTTTTGTCTCATTAAAACGTCAAATCAATGAAAGCATTACTACCTGTCTATTGCCGTCCTCTGGGATATGTAATCCTGGTTTTCGCTCTTTTTATCCCTTTTATTCTCGTGATGATGGGAAAAGTAACTGATACTAATCTTCTGTTTTACAAGGAATGTACTAAACTTCTGATGATAGTGGGTGCATTGATGATTATTTTTGCTTTATCCAAAAGTGAGAGTCGTGAGACGGAGCAAATACGCAATTCAGCTACACGTAATGCCATCTTCCTCACCGTATTGTTTGTTTTTGGTGGAATGCTTTATCGGGTAGCTACCGGAGATTTAATAACGGTAGATACTTCTTCCTTTTTGACTTTCCTTATTATGAATGTTCTTTGCCTTGAATTCGGGATGAAAAAGGCGATGGTGGATAAAATATTTAAAAGATAATTGTAGTCTCATTAAACCTTTTGCGTTGCCAATTGTCAAAAAAGCAATTGTTACTATTACAAACGTATAGGCTAATGAAAAAATTATCTATCTGGATGGTACTGTTGCTGCTATGTACCCTCTCCTCATTTGCACAAAACAAAAATATCACCGTCTCCGGGCGTGTGATCGAAGAAGACACGAAAGAACCTGTCGAGATGGCAACGGTTCAATTGCTTGCTTTACCTGATAGTACTCAGGCAGCGGGCATTACTACACAGAAACAGGGCGCTTTTACATTACCCAAGGTGAAAGCCGGAAAGTATGTATTGAGAATCTCTTACATTGGATTTATTACTCAGGAACTTCCTCTCCAATTATCAGATAAGGCACCTGCAAAGAATGTGGGTACTATCACGTTGCATCCCGATGCAGTGATGTTGAGCGAAGCTGTCATTACGGCGGAAGCTCCTCCTGTGGTAGTGAAAGCAGATACTACTGAATACAATGCTTCGGCCTATCGTGTGGCAGAAGGAGCCATGCTGGAAGAATTGGTAAAGAAGATACCGGGAGCTGAAGTGGATAAAGATGGTAAGATTACTCTTAATGGTAAAGAAATTAAGAAGATCATGGTGGATGGGAAAGAGTTTTTCTCGGATGATCCAAGTGTGTCTATGAAGAATTTACCCGCTAATATGGTCGAAAAGGTGAAAGCTTATGACAAGAAGAGTGATATGGCACGTATTACCGGAATTGATGATGGGGAAGAGGAAGCTGTGCTTGACCTTACCGTAAAAAAAGGAATGAAAAAAGGCTGGATTGGAAACCTTATAGCCGGTTATGGTAGCGAAGAACGTTATGAAGCCGGAGCAATGGTCAGCCGGTTCAAAGATGATGCAAGTATCTCTATCGTCGGTTCGGCCAATAATACGAATAACAAAGGATTTTCTGAATTTGGTGATGCCGGTTCGGGATTGGGCGGAGGTAATGCCGGTTCGGGTATTACTACAGCACGTTCGTTGGGAGTTAACTTTGCCAAAGATACGAAGAAGATTCAGATAGGGGGTAATGTGCAGTATGGTTACTCTGATAACGATGCTCGTCGGAAGACATCTACGGAAACATTCCTTGGAGAGCAGTCTTCATATGGTGCCAGCGAAAATACTTCCCGACGTAAACGTCATGATGTACGTGCTGACTTTCGTCTGGAATGGCGTCCGGATACATTGACCACTATTATCTTTCGTCCTAATGCGAGCTATTCTAAAACTGATTCGGAAAGTGCTTCAGGGTCGGACACTTGGAACAATGTACATGATCCGGTGAACGCTAAGATAGCTTCTTCCTCTTCACATAGCGATAACTATTCACTGAATGGAAGTTTGATGATGTTTCGTCGCTTAAACAATAAAGGAAGAAACCTGTATGTAGGCGCTCGCTTTGGTTATAGCGATGGCGAAACGGACAGCTACTCAGAATCGCGTACAGAATTCTTTGAACTGGATAGTGTTTCAGATATTGCCCGATATACGAATCGTACGAGTGACAGTCGTAACTGGAGTGTATCTGCTTCTTATACCGAACCTGTATTTAAGAATCACTTCCTACAGTTTCGGTATGAATTCTCTCATCGCAAACAGTTGGCCCAATCTTTAGTTTATGATAGTATTAATGTTTATCCCTATCCGGAGTATCTGGAACGGGGATATGATAACAATTTGAGTACCCGTGTAGAAAACTTTTATGATACACATACTGCCAATATCTCGCTGCGTGGTATTCATCCGAAAATGATGTATAGTGCCGGTGTTGGGCTTACTCCTCAATCTTCATTGAGTGAAACAACTATCGGCCCAAATTCAGACAAGCATTTACCTCAGCAAGATGTGCTGAATTGGGCTCCTTCTGTTATGTTCCGTTATATGTTCACAAAACAGCATGTGCTCACATTCCGTTATCGCGGTCGGAGTAATACTCCCAATATCGAAGATTTGCAAGAAGTAATTGATATCACCGATCCGATGAATTTACGCTATGGTAACCCGAACTTAAAACCTTCATTCAGCAATAACTTTATGTTGTACTATAATAAGTTCACTCCGGAAACAATGCGTAGTTTCAATCTTAACTTGTCTTATTCTAATACGCTTAATTCTGTGGCTAACAAGATGACATATGATCCTCAGACTGGTGCTCGTACTTATAGGAAAGAAAATGTGAACGGTAACTGGAATACCCGGGGATATTTTTCGTTTAATACTCCATTGAAGAATAAAAAGTTTATTATATCTACCAATACGAATGCTCGTTTTAGTGATGCAGTGAGCTATACTACTGTGGGAAAAAGTAAAGATGCCAATCAGGAGTTAAGTACTACACATAACTTTGGAGCCGGACAGCGTTTGAATGGTAGTTATCGTTCCGATCTTTTTGATGTGTCACTCAATGGATCGGTTAACTACAATCTGGTACGTAACAGCAAGCAAGAGAATAGTAATCGTGAAACATTTGATTACTATGTGGGAGGAGATACCAATATAAACCTTCCTTGGGAGATTCATATCTCAACCGATATTAATTGTCGTTTTAAAGACGGATATACAGGAGGATTCAATAATAATGAACTAATCTGGAATGCACAGATCTCTAAGAATTTTCTCAAGAACAATTCGGCGACGCTCCGTTTTAAAATATACGATATATTGAAACAGCAAAGCAACTTAAGCCGTTCTATCAGTGAAACACAGATGAGTGATACGGAATACAATACATTGGGCAGTTATTTTATGGTGCACTTTGTTTACCGGTTCAATACGCTTGGTGGTAAAGCTGCCGGACGACGTGGCCCAGGTATGGGACCTGGTGGTGGAAGAGGTCATGGCGGAGGCTATGGTGGCGGACGCCCCCGTTTCTAAGCTTACAATAATCATATTAGAAAGAAGGTTCATGGTTCTATAATAGGACTATGAACCTTCTTTCATAAACAATACCGGTTTTTCTTTTCAAGATATCCTCCTTTCCTCAGTGAGGAGTATTGCACGACATGCACATCTCGTGCAGTACCAGATGCACATGTGGAGCTGCTCGACATGTGCATCTCATACAGTACGACATGCACATCTCGTACATCGTTCCTTTACGACCTTCTATCGGTTAGATTATAACTTCCATCCCCGAAGTCTTAGTTGAATTTAATCTAATGAATCATATACTTTGATATACCAATCCTTTTCTCTACATTTGCTACTATGATTGATTGGAATCTTATATTCAGCCAAATAGCAACAGTGGCTTTCGATATCGTCTATTTCGGAGCCATTATCGGTACGATTATTGTTGTGATACTCGACAATCGTAACCCGGTAAAGACTATGGCCTGGATATTGGTTTTGATGTTCCTTCCTATCGTAGGTCTGGTTTTTTATTTCTTCTTCGGACGCAGTCAGCGCCGGGAACGTATCATCGGGAAGAAAAGTTATGGGCGACTTCTGAAAAAGCCGATGGCAGAATATCTGGCACAAGATCCCTCTATATTACCAGGAGAGTATGATCGTCTTATTAAACTGTTTCAACATACCAATCAGGCTCTTCCTTTTGAAGGAAATCGGGTGGAAGTGTTTACCGGCGGATATTCCAAACTCCAAGCCCTGTTGCGCGAGTTACAGAAGGCTCAGCGGCACATTCATATGGAGTATTATATCTTTGAAGATGATTCAATCGGGCGCTTGGTGAGAGATGTACTGATAGAAAAGGCACGTGCTGGAGTGGAAGTACGGGTGATATATGATGATGTGGGGTGCTGGCATGTACCGAATACTTTTTTTGAAGTGATGAGAGAGGCCGGTATCGAAGTACGTAGTTTCTTAAAAGTACGGTTCCCATTATTTACGAGTAGGGTAAACTATCGGAATCATCGGAAAATAGTAGTCATTGATGGTGTGGTTGGTTTTGTTGGAGGTATGAATTTGGCCGAACGTTATATGCGGGGATTTTCCTGGGGAACCTGGCGGGATACTCACATAATGCTTCAGGGAAAAGCTGTGCATGGCTTACAGAGTGCTTTTTTGCTCGATTGGTATTTTGTGGATCGTACGCTTATTACCGCCTCCCGGTATTTCCCGAAAATAGATTCATATGGTGACTCATTGGTACAGATTGTGACGAGCGAGCCTGTGGGTCCTTGGAAGGAGATCATGCAAGGATTGACGATGGCTATTTCGGGTGCAAAGAGGTATTTCTATATGCAGACTCCTTATTTTCTGCCTACCGAGCAGATATTGGCAGCTATGCAAACAGCTGCATTGGCCGGAGTCGATGTCCGCTTGATGTTACCTGAGCATGCCGATAACCGGATTACCCATTTAGGATCTCGTTCTTATTTGGCAGATGTGCTTCAGGCGGGAGTAAAAGTCTACTTCTATAAGAAAGGCTTTTTACATTCCAAATTGATGGTGTCAGATGATATGCTGTCTACGGTTGGGTCTACCAATCTGGATTTTCGTAGTTTTGAACATAACTTTGAGGTAAATGCTTTTATGTATGATATGGAGACTGCTTTACAGATGAAGGAGATATTCATGACTGACCAAAGAGAAAGTACTCAGGTATTCCTTAAAAACTGGGTGAAACGTCCCTGGCCTCAAAAAGCATTAGAGTCAGTAGTACGATTGCTTGCCCCCTTACTTTAATATACACAGTCTCTTCTTTTAGGCTCATCCGACAAATGTATCGTTTGTTAATATCGTTAATTGCCTTTTTAACCATTTGAGAGCTGTTTTGCAAGATTGTACACTTTAGTATGTCAAGATTGTACACTCTTGTGTGACAAAAGTGCACAATTAACACTCGGATAAGTGTACAGTCTTACCGATCATTAAAGTATAGACTTGTATTCGCTGTAAATCAGGATGCTATATCATATTGAACATGCCTGTCCTAATCTTGTATCTATTCTTTGAAAAAACGTGTAATTACTTCTTTGACAACTATGCATTTGTTATCCAAACCTTCTTTTTACCGTATAACCTTACCGCCTTAAAACTTTATTTTGCTTTTATCTGAAAAAAGAGAAGTTTACGCTTCCGTATACTCTTCTTTCTATAAAATGCGGATTATCCTCAAAGTTATTCTGTTTACCATGTTCCAATACAAATAACCCTCCTTCTTTCAGAAGATTATTCTTGAATATCAATTCGGGTATGGTTTCCAGCTCTTTCAAATCATAAGGGGGATCGGCAAAGATAAAATCAAACTGTTCTCGTCCTCCGTTAATGAATTTAAATACGTCACCACGAATGGGGATACACTTATCTGTCTGTACTTCTTGCATTATTTTGCAGATAAAGGAATGATGATCACGATCCTTTTCTATACTGATCACCCGGTCGCATCCCCGTGATACTAATTCTATGCTGATACTGCCTGTTCCGGCAAACAAGTCAAGAGCAGTTATTCCTTCTTCAAAGTCAATGTAGTTGGATAGTACGTTGAATAAATTCTCTTTAGCAAAGTCTGTTGTAGGACGTGCTTTGAACGTACGTGGTACGTCAAATCTTCTTCTTTTATATATTCCGCTGATTACTCGCATGTTAATAGGGCTTGCATATCAATATTAGTTTCAGGACTCATTATGAATGTCTGAAGAATGTATTTTCGTAATTCTTTTATTAGTATTTCTTTATCTGCCAGGATACCGGTAAGATGAAGTTCATCCCGTTCTTGATTAAAATCCAGTTGTTTCCAGGCATAAAGTAAATAATAAATGCGATCGGAAGTACGTTTACACTCAAAGGAGTTGACCAGCAACAGATGTCCCCGTTCATAGCAAAACAAATCAATAGCATCTTTACGTAAGGATACATACATTTTTTTGCTATTACCCAACCGGCTTTTGGTTGAAAAGTACTCACTCAATGGACTGGCTTGTGAATAAAATCGTGCTTCGGGATATTGCTCTTTGAGAAAAGAATAAGCACTTTTATCCATTCCAAAAATAATTGTTATATTATTTCTTGGTAAAACATTATAGAGCACTGTTTCATTTTCTTTTTTAGGATGATTGTGATAAAACAGTGTTTCTGTTTGTGCGTCGTCGAAGAGCTCTGAAGGAACAGGAGTGAAGCGATTGCTCGCCATCAGGATATTGATCCGTTTGTAGGGTAGAGTTAATAACTCCGTCTCGCGAAATACTTGTTTTAGATTTGCCGTGAGAGACAATGAAGGATTGATCTCTTTTTCAAAAAAAGAGAGTGAACTTTCGTAAATCGGATTATAGATAGAAAAAGAAAATCCATCCGTACTCAGACGGATGGATAATGTATATTGTTCCGATTTACTATAGTCTATTTTATTATTCCCAGTTTCCGGCACCGTTATTAGGACTTTCAATAGAACCTACCATTAAACCACAGTATTTACCTAACTTAGTTTGAAGGTCTTTCAGGTTAGCAATTTCTTGTTTGTCAAGACCATTCAGATAAGTATCGTATGGAGCCTTTACTTCAAACATAAAGATCGGAGCACCTGATTTTGCTGTGTCATTTTTAATAGCCATTTCAAACTGAGCGCCATTTCCAAAAGGAATGTATCTCATAGAATCAGCATTGAAACCTCTCGGATAGATTGTATCCAATACGGCTACCCACATTGTGTCACGCTTAAAATTTGTAAGCCCCATTTTCTCAACCTCGCTGTAATTACCTGTCTTTTTAGCTTTGTTGATGATAGCCATTGCTTTTTTCTCTGTCATACCATCGTCTAACTGCTTATCTGTCAACTCACCAACTTTATAAAGGAAAGGAAGTTTCTTATTCTTTACAAAGTCAATCAAAGTATCAAAGCTGGCAGTATACTGACCTTTGTTTAGATTACGAAATTCCATCTGTGCTTTACGGATGTCGATCAAGCGTGCAATAACAGCCTGATCTCTTTGCTTTTTAGCATTTTCAAAGTTGATAGGCCCCATGATGCTCGAATAGCAAATATAGATCAAAGCAAGCGCACACAGACCTAATACGATATTAAATACAGTTTTCATGATAAATATGTTTTTTAGTTGTTATATTCGCATCGCAAAATTAAAATAAATAAATCTAAATTCTATAGTTCCGGGAACTTTTTTCTCGTACAAAAATGATAAATAACTATTTAGAAAGGCAAATTAAGGAAAATTTTCCTTATCAACCAACTTTTGAACAAGAAATAGCTGTAAAATCTCTTTCAGAGTTTCTGCTTTCTCAGACCAATGATGCCGTGTTTGTACTTCGTGGGTATGCAGGAACCGGTAAAACTTCATTAGTGGGAGCATTGGTGAAAACGATGGATAAGTTACAGCAGAAATCTGTTCTATTAGCTCCTACGGGCCGAGCTGCCAAAGTATTTTCTGCTTATGCCGGACATCCGGCGTTTACAATTCATAAAAAGATATACAGGCAACAGTCTTTTTCGAATGAAATAAGTAATTTCTCTGTGAATGACAATCTTGCTACACATACTTTATTTATAGTAGATGAAGCCTCCATGATTTCTAATGAAGGATTGTCAGGAGCTATGTTTGGTACAGGACGTTTGCTGGATGATCTGATACAGTTTGTTTATTCCGGTACAGGTTGTCGTTTGTTATTGATGGGAGATACGGCCCAGCTTCCTCCTGTAGGAGAAGAACAAAGTCCGGCACTTTTCACAAATGCATTGAAAGGATACGGCCTTGAAGTACGGGAGGTAGACTTGACACAAGTAGTGAGACAGGTACAGGATTCCGGTATTTTATGGAATGCCACCCGTCTTCGTGAATTGATAGCGAAGGATGAATGTAATTCTCTTCCCAAAATCAGGATTTTGGGTTTTGCTGATATAAGGATGGTCCCGGGAGGAGAGCTGATCGATACGCTTACTGCTTGTTATGAACGGGACGGTATGGATGAAACAATTGTCGTTTGCCGTTCCAATAAACGGGCTAATATATATAATAAAGGTATAAGGGCACAGATATTGTATCGGGAAGATGAGTTGAATACCGGTGATATGCTTATGATAGCCAGGAATAATTATTATTGGACGGAAAAAAGTAAGGAAATGGATTTTATAGCGAATGGAGAGATAGCCGTCGTTCGTCGTGTACGCCGTACGTGCGAATTGTATGATTTTCGTTTTGCAGAAGTCGTGCTGACCTTTCCGGACCATGAAGATTTTGAGTTGGAAGCAAACTTGTTGTTGGATACCCTTCATTCAGATGCTCCGGCTTTGCCGAAAACAGAGAATGATCGTTTATTCTACAGTGTTCTTGAAGATTATGCGGATATTCCTGTCAAACGTGACCGCATGAAGAAAATGAAGATGGACCCACATTATAATGCTTTGCAGGTGAAGTATGCTTATGCAATTACTTGTCATAAAGCGCAGGGTGGGCAATGGCAGAATGTGTTTTTAGATCAGGGGTACATGACGGATGAGTATTTGACACCTGATTATTTTCGTTGGCTTTACACTGCTTTTACGCGTGCGACCCAAACGTTGTATTTAGTTAATTACCCGAAAGAACAAATTGTTTGATTGTATGATTTACAGACGAAACAATTACTTTTGTTTGTAAATAACTAAAACTATAACGTTTATGAAGACAAAACTATTATTCTTTCTCTGTTCCCTCCTTTTGGTCTCTTGTCAGGATGATGAGGAGTTTCAGGTTCTTCGGCCATTGGGCGGACAAGTGATTTCCGGTTATCAACCTTGTACAAGTCTGGATTTGGGAATTCTTAGTCTTGAGGCTTTAGAAGTAAAGGACGGTGGCGATTGGACAGTAGTTTCCAGTGATGAGGCTGTTGTTAAGGCAGAAAAGGTAATTCCGGAAGGCGCATCTTACTCTTATTTATCAGTATATCCTTTGAAACAAGGGAAGGCGGTTGTGACTGTATCCAGTGAGACAGGTGATAAAATATATATTCCCGTCACTGTAGGAACTTCGGTACGTACATTGGATGTATGGAGTGGAGAGCTGAATCATATAGAAGGAGTGAGTAAGGAAGATAGTTTGCTTATTGTCGAGCATCTTTATGATGATGTTTTTCTGAGAAAGGGTGGTTATTATCGTTTAACTTATTCAGAAAAGAAAAAAGGAAAACTGACAGTCTGTACACCGGATGCAAAGATGGAAGAAGGTACTTTTGTGTGTGATCATGAATATTATGATTTGACTTTTGGTGGGAAAAATATTCATTACATGATAATGTATAGTGAAACCGGATTTCAAGAGGTCACCCGCACAGAATACCGGAACCCATTTTATTTGGTGGAAGATGTTACCGACCGGTATAGAACAGATTATCCTACTATAAAATTAGTACAACGTGCCCAGAAAGTACGTTTAGCTGTTAATGACTAACTAAATTAATTATTTAAATCAAGATGAGACACATTTATACTTTTCTATTGTTGGCTATGTTGGGCTTGAGTATGGTTTCGTGTAGTGATGATAAACGTGATATTGTTTTTTTTACAGGTGATGCTCCTATATACCAGACTGGGACATGTGCTAATTTGATCTCTTCTGTGAGTCTTTATCCAATAAAACCTGAGGGAGAAAATATTGGTATTGATGGCGGAAATGGAGATTATTCAATAATCGATAATACAGGTGAAGCAGTGGTTGCTGTTGTAATGACTGTTTCTGAGAAGTACAAGAGATTGCAGATTACTCCTAAAACATTGGGTGAAACAACGATAATCATTTCTGATGGCGATGGTAAGACTGCCGCATTAAAAGTGAAAGTCAGAGAGTATGGAAAAAGAATGGTAGTGAATGCTCAAGGAATCATTGTCAATGGAGAGGTGACGGATGAAAAAAAAGCTGAAATAGCCGATGGAATGAAGGAGACTTTTCCGGTTGCAATTAATGGTGGTTTTGAACTGGTGTCCGGTAAATCTGAAACGTGGAAGGATGAGGGGATACTTCGTGTTTATCATGAAAATTTTAAAGAAACTCCCGTTATAGGTAGCTATAGCTGGAAATTGATAATGGTGAATGACAAAGAAAAAATGGGGTTCTCTTTTATATTTGATGATAAGGAATATCAATTTACGACATCTATAAGGGAAGAACCGAAAACACGTAGTAATAATACGAATGTTCTGCAATTGTATGAAGATGTGACATCTCAATGTACTGTAGAATGTCCGGTAGGAACCAGAGTGTACAGAGGATATAAAATATATCTCGAAGACTTATAAGAGAATTTTTTTTATAAGTAATCGTTCAAAATTATATGATACTATTATTGAAACGCAGATTATCGCAGATCCACGCAAAGCATATCATCTCTCAAGTATAGCGCAGCCATTTAATCTGCGAAAATCTGTGATCATTTGCGTTTCAATAAAACGCTGTCACATAGTATGAACTAAATTTGAAATACTACTTATTTTACAGGTTGAATTTATGAAGCAGGTATAAATGTTATGGCCTGTCCTCCTCCTTTAGCCATGATAATTTCCAGAGTGTCATTAACAGTAACCTGATAGGTCATTTGTTTGTTGTTAGTCAGACTGAACGATAATTTGATTTTTCCATCCGGCGAAGAAACGCCAGAAGAGTAAGAGGGTATGCATGCGCTAAAAATAAAACATGTGACAGATACAATGACATAAAGTATTTTCATAGTGAATGATATATTATGTTTGAGTTATCAAAAATATCTATAAAATAATAAAGTAGCAAGGAGAAATCAAAAGAGACTGTTTCAACGTTTGAAACAGTCTCTTTACTAAAAATGGTTTTTTAAAAAGAATCAATCAAGATTATTTGACAACCACTTTAGCTGTTTGGCTACCATCATTACCAGTTACTATCAATAGGTAAATACCCTGTGCAATTCCGTTTATCGGGAGTTCTGTTACATTTTCTGTAGCTTGCGTTTGCAACAGTACTGCACCTTGCATGGTTACTAATTGAATTAATCTTGCATCAGCAGATTCAACATATAAAGTTTCTCCATTACGTACAGGACTCGGATAAATGTTCAAACTGCTTTTGCCTGATTCAATATTGTTTTCAATACCTGTACCTACCGGTACTTCCTTTTTAGCAACAGCGAAAATAGCAGGATATCCTCCGCTTACTTTATTCAATGTAACTGATTGAACTTTCTTGGTAGGATCTACCTGAACCGGACATTCGAATAGACGGAACTGATAGCGAGCGTCAATTTGGTCGGCAACAGCTTCTGAGGTAATACCTGTACCAACGCGCCCCAAACCATAAACACCTACTGTAGATTCATTACTTCCGAACCAGTCACCGATAGTAATATTACCTGCTGATGCCGATGTACCGTCTGTGTAATTAGCTGTCACTGATACTGTAGATGTACCATTGGCACTAATGCCCAAGAAGTAAAGACTATTGGCTCTTTGTTCCGTTTCAAATTCTAATGTTGCACTGTTTGCTTCTTTCATGAGTGCTGCATTATTTTGTGTATAATCTGCCAATTGGTATTCAATACCATTTTTAGATGTAACAGCGCCATTGGCAGGCAATGAGCCTTCGGCCTGTACATTTGCTCCGTAGAGAATCCATCCCTGATCATCGAGTCCATCGCTGAACAGACCGGATACAGGAGTTGCTTCTGCCACTACGTCTACATTGAAACCGGAACTGATGTTGATCGATGCAAAGATAGGTTCTTCCGGTAATTCACCTTCATACAATTTACCATAAGCTTCTATCTCTGCTACTTTGAAATAAGCATATGCTGGTGCGGTTACAACCAATTTCAGATATCTTCCGAACATATCGTTTGTCATTATACTTGAAACTTCACTGGTAGGAGTGTAGTTTGCAGCTAATTCATAAGAATCATCCGAGTTCTTGATGCCAATATATACTTTTATGTCTGATGCTATTTGTTGTGCTTTGAAGGCTACTTTTGCGAAATTGTATATTTCACCACAGTCAAACGTGATAATTACATTCTCGCCACTTGTGTAACATAAAGCATCCCATGTTGTTGAAAGATCATTATCAGTTAGCACTTGTGTATCTGCACTTTGCCAGGTTGAACCGTAATACCAGTATGAGGCTGAAGCTGTTTTTCCGGATAATACATTGGTATATGCCGGATCTTCTACTTCAACTTTACATTTCTTTTCATTTTCCCATTCACCATTGGTCATTTTTACAGAGATGTTTGCTGCACCCATTTTCTTGGCAGTAAGTTTAAAGGTTACTGTCTGAGTTGCTTTGTTTACATTGAAGTCGCTTATAGCTGCAATATCTTCGTTGTCTGAGGATACTTTTACGCCAAAGTTATTTGCTTCTTCGTCTCCGTTCAAATCATATTTAATCTCTATATCTTCAGTGGTATTGATATCCATTGTCTTATCTGCCGGTAAAGAGAAGAGCGGACCACCTTCAAGACCGAATACTTCGAATTCCCATATACGTATTGTGATAGGGGCATCCTCATCATAAGGCATGAATTTCACATAACGTCCTACTATTGGTGCAATATAATCATCTTTAGTGTTTTCAGGACGTCCCTTTTCGTCTATTACCGGTTCAGTCCATGTTTCAGCATCATTACTTACCCAAATCTTGAAGTTCTTGAAGTTATCTGAATAGTTTTCTTTATGTCCACAGTCGAATATACGGAAGCGGTAGATTTGATAGGACTTTTCAAGGTCTATAATTACCCAATGTTCTTTTTTACCACCAATACACCATTTATCTCTGGTACTACCTGGTACTTCTACTCCGTCAATCAGGTTTTCGGGATCTTCCGGAGGAAGAGAACCGCTGGCAGAATGAATGGTCTTACCAACCGAAATGATACTTAGTGCCCCCGCTTTGGCATCTGATACTTCAATCAGATTCTGAACCGTTTTCTCGGTTGTTCCTTCACTGTTGCTGACTGCTACAGTGATGTTGTATATGCCTTCTTTATTGAATTTCAGTGTAAGTGTATTATCTTCCTGAGATACTTTTTCTGCATTTTCAGGAATAGTCCATTGATAAGATTCCGGGAAATTAGTAGCATTGGCTGTAATCGTAATCTCTTCGCCCGCGTTTAGCAATGTTTTGCTTGCCTTCAGGCTTACTACCGGTTTATCCAAAGCAGGATACTCGACAATTGTAGTTATTTCATTGCCTTCTTTAAGGTCATTCGTCACAGCTGTTACTGCTACTGTAACACTTTTTTCTTCGATGGAAGTACGTACAAACTTAGAAATATAGAATCCTTCGTTACGAGTTTGACCAACCAACTTCTTCTCTCCGTTACGAGTCATGTATACATTGTAATGGTGTACATCTTTAGAAGTTGAGGCATCCCATACGGCACGAATGTCACCACCATCTTGTGTCAGTTCATTCAATATAGTAAGATTGGATATTTGGGTTGAAGCCGGTGCATAGTTTGCTGGCAAGATACCTAATTGTCCTAATGTCAGTTCGTAAGCTTGTTGGGTAGTAGATTTAAAGTTCAATGCGATAACTGAAACAGTCTTTCCTGCCAATGACGAAAGGTCTACTGTAGCCACATTCCAACCGTTGGATGTTGTGGTTGATCCTAAGTTGAATGTAGTAAATTCGTTGTTGTTTTCTGCAACCCCAAGTTTTACTTGTATCGTTGAGGCCGTTGCGCCTTTGAATACAAGCTGTAATTTATCACCATTGGATATTGATAATTTTGTTTTATACAGGCGAGTCAGGTAATCAACATTGGCAGCTAATGTACCTTTAACGTTGATACTTGTTCCCATATTGTAGGCATCGTCCCAGTTCAATGAGAAAGCAAGGTCGCTTTTACGATCCGCTGCTACGTCTACCCACCATCTCCATGTTGGCATGATATCCTGCATACCCCGATGGTACCAGTCTTGTGTTCCTTTTTTCTCTCCGTTAACGAAGCGGTGTTTTCCTAAACCGGCACTAAATGAAGTTATGAACGGTAAATTCTGAATAGTAGAACGTTCGATAAGTGCATTTGCAAATCCCGGGAAGTAACCACCATCACGTGCGGCTGTATTGGAGGGGTCGTGTTGCTCATTGGTCCAGTAGCGAGATTCATTGCTGAATACTTTATCCATAGCTGTATATGCTTTTGTACCGCAAGCGTCTGCTGTCCCTAAATAATCTTTTACGACTTCTTTCCAGATAGGCTCTTCCGGATTGAAAAGGTCTATGGAACCGTTATGCTTATCTGTCGGGAAAAGATTTTTAAAATAGCTGGCATTTCCGTTCATACCACCTTGTGCAACTTCAATACCGAAATACAGTTTACTGAAACATTCTTCTTTAGAGAAACCTAATCCTTCCATGGCTGCCATCTGTGAAGATATGTTGCTGCTTGAAGGACTACCGTAATTCAAGAAATAAGATGTATTATGTAATTTCATCATATCTCCATAGCCTCCGATTGTAGTTCCACAGTCATACCATTGAATTTCCATTTCCGGATGACCGCCTTCCTGGGCACATTGATTGAAGTAATCAACCCATGCAGTCCACTCGGAAGAACTACCGCCGCCGGTTTCTTCATTGATAAACCAACCATCGAAACCATAGTAAGCAGCAATTTCATACATCTTCTTAGCGTATGGATATGTGCCACCTTCGTTAGTTAACATTTGTTTCACCCATTCAACTTGTCCTCCGAATGCTCCGGGAGGGAAAAATAACTGTCCCAATACTTTGACACCGTTTAGGTGAGCAATATCGGTGACTGGTGCTGATGGAGGAATAATGATACCTTCACCTGCAGAACCACCCCACCAGATAAGCAGGTCCATGTATTGCCAATAAGTTGGGTTATAACCGATGAAATTATCGGCTCCCTGTGACGGAGTCTGGCTACACATCGGATTCATTGTCAGACAAGCTGCAACTTTTCCTTCTGCATGCTGGTTGGCATTTGCTTTGATGGAGGTATCCAGGAATCGTGGTTGCAAAGGTACTGTGCTGCGGTTGAACTTGGCATCCGGATCTTTTTCCGGTGACCAGTCTTTAATATTATCCGGGTGCCAACATCCGCCATACGGTTGTTGTGCCACGGCTACACAAAATACTGCAAATAGCATGATTAATGCAGAGAGTAATCTTTTGGTGCTCATAATACTTAAATTAAGAAATTAATAATAGGTATTGATTATTTGTTTCCTGCTTTGCCTTACCTAATAGCAAAGCAGGACTTTTTTATTTATTAGCGAAAGTTATTGGGAGTCATTCTTTCCCCTTTGTCGTTGTTAGTATCGGCAATATCCCACCATACTCGTGTCGATTGCTTATTTTTACTTTCCGGCTTATTGGGGTTGTCTTTTTCACTATATGGATATAGCACTCTCTTTATAAACTTCCCAGTAGGTACATCTTCGGAGTTGTTGTTCAGAATGTTTCTAAGACGTGGGTAGTCTGTTCTGCGAAATTCTGCCCATCCTTCATTTCCATTAGGGAAAACAGCTAACCATTTTTGAGTGATAATCTGCTCCAACATACCTTCTTTGTTGTTGGTCATAAATGGGTTCTCTACATCACTTCCGTAAATTTTAAGACCATTAATATAACTTTCTGTATCGGCAGATGATATTTTGTAATAATTCATAGATGCCCGTATCCCGTCTTCAAAATACTGTTGAGGTGATTTGCTGGCACCCGACCAGTTTCTCAGGGAGGCTTCTGCCAACAGGAATTGTTGTTCGGCATAGCTCAACCACACTGATTCACGTGCATAACTGAACCATTTCAGAGGATCAAGTACTTTTGAGTTCTTTATATCTGTACGGGTAACACTGTATTTTGCTACGGTTTCTGTATGGCTGATATCATAGCTTCCGATTTCACATCCTGTGAAGTCATCAAAAGGCCGCTCCATATTGTTCTTCAGTTCATCCAGGGGTGTTGGTCTCCACCATGATATTGCACAACGCGGATCTATTACCTTTTCCTGCGGACCAGTTGCCATATCAATGACAACATATTTGGTACCTCCGGAACTTTGTTCTTTGTATCCCAGTTCCAGATCTTTAGCCAAAACACAGTCTCCATTGTATGCAAAACTGCACATTGCCAGAACATTCTCCTGACCACCGTCATTGATACCTCCTTGTTCAACCGGTGCATGGCGCGGAACAGTACGCATATTGTCGGCATCACTCTGCATCAATCCCCATGAGTTGCTCATGGCAGCTTCTCCTTCCTGACGGGCTCTTTCAGGATCTACGTTAGAGATACGGAGTGCCAGGCGCAATCGCAGAGTATTGGCAAAACGTAGCCATTTCTCTTCGTCCCCGTTATAACATTTATCGTCTGCTGGGTTGAATTTGAATGCACATGCATTGGGTACAATGCTGTCTACAGCCTGTTCCAGTAAGCGGAATATAATATCGTATGCTTTTTCCTGAGTATCATAGGGGACATCTCCCTCTACCACTTTGGCCTGTACATAGGCCGACAAAGGAATATCTCCATAGGTATCAGTTTGCATAGATGCCAGAAATGCCCAGTATATACGTGTAATATAAAATGCATTTTTATATTTTTCGTAGTCTACGAATTTAAAAGTTTTCAGTAGATGAGAGTATTCACGTACGGTTCTGTCCGCATAAAAATGATCCCAACGTTTTGCCGACCAGCCATCTGTATAAGCATAGTTCGGTGAGTTAAACCTGAAGTTAGGATTATTGTTGGCTATGTATCCGCTGTACATATCATGTGTCAGGTTGGTTGTGATCTGATAGTCGTTGTAGCAACCCTCATAGGTCAATGAGCTGAAAATTGTTCCTGCATTGGCCTGTCCTTCTTTTAACTGCTGGATATCTTCGTCTGATATTTTATAGTTAATATTTAAGTCTGCATATTTTCCCTCCGGTTCGGGTTCGGGATCCGGGTCTGGCTGTTCTTGTCCTTCCACGTAAGGAGGATTGTACAGATCCTGATTTAAGTCAGAGAAGTCGTGACAACCTGTTAATGCCGGGAAAAGTATAGAAGCGATGAGTAACTTCTTTAAATTGGATTTATATTGTAACATAACTATTTGTTTTTAGAATTTTAGAAACCAACATTGATACTGAAACCAAAAGTACGTGAGTAGGGCAGTGACGAGAAATCAAGTGCCTGTGAGAACATACTTGTGTCATATCCACCTTCCGGGCTTGTTCCGGGGGTATGTTTCATCAGATATGCCAGATTTCGTCCAACGAATGATACTCTCAGACTGGAAACAGGCGTTTTTCTTAAAAGCAGGCTTGGGAAAGAGTATCCGAACGAAATTTCTTTCAGACGAATGAAAGATGCATCATAAACAAATTCTTCTGCAACGGCCTGCTGGCGTCCGCCTACTGCCTGATAAAATAGTTGGGCATCGATTCTTTGTGTGTTGACTGTACCATCTTCATTCATTCCCGGCAATAGTAGTTCGCCTCTTTGTTCCGTACGTTTGGAAATACCATGGCTGGTAGCGATTGCTTCGGATACGGAAACTACATCTCCTCCGAATTTCATGTCGAATAAAGCCGACAGGGTGAAGCCTTTATAAGTGAAGCTGGGAGTTACAGACATTAGTAAGTCCGGCTGTATGTTACCAATCGGATGGTCGAGGCTGTACTGCTCATCTGTTGTAAATACAGGTACTCCGTTCTTCATTATTATCTGACCATTTTCGTCTCTTTTATACATTCGCTTGGCATAGATATCGCCTAATTTGCCTCCTTCTACTGCACCTACGTATACAGGCATGAATTGATCGCCTTCAAAATAGATATGCTTTTTCTTTTCATTCAGTTCCTTTACAGTCGATGTGTTGTGAGAAAGATTTACGTTCAGATTGAATGTGAAATCTTTTGTTTGTACAGGAGTCGCATAGATCATGGCTTCGACACCTTTATTGACGATTAATCCGGAATTGATCCAGCGGAGCTTCCAGGGAGCAGCTTCCGGAATCGTCATAATCTGGTCAGTAGTTCGGGTATAATAATAGGTAAAGTCGAATCCTAAACGATTATTTAAGAATTTCATATCTAACCCGGCTTCGTAAGACCAGGATGTTTCAGGTCTCAGATTATTGTTGGCCTTGGTCGATGATAATTCCGGCTTTTTGGCCTGTCCTTTCAGATATCCACCTTCCCATCGGTTATAAATTGCGTATGGAGGAGCGTCTTTACCTACCTTAGCTGCTGAAAGGCGTACTTTGGCGAAAGTTATCCATTCGGGCATTTTATTCCAATGTGTACGGACAAAGTCGGATGCAACAAATCCCAGATTGAATGAGGGATAGAAGTAAGAATTGTTATCCTTTGGCAATGTTGACGACCAGTCATTACGGGCTGTAATATCCAGAGATACATACTCATTGTAAGCCATCTGTACAGAACCAAATACTGAATTGGTAGCTCTGCGCCAACCGTTTTCTGTTACGTTGTTGATATTATTGGCAAAGTTCCAGTACCATTGGTTCTTGTAGGTCATATTTTCTACATCACCACCATATATATTCTGGTCACTGTACATAAAGTTGGCACCCGCCATGTAATTAAGCTGGAACTTTTCACCGAATTTATTGTTTCCAATCAGCAGAAATTCTGCATTCGATTCAAAGTGGTTCTCTTCCTGGCGAGTCAGGCGGTCTTCTTCTATTTCCTGCATTGTATTATATTTCGTACCGTTGGAAAGATCCGATTCTACAATGCGGGTACGATAATAGTCAAATGCGTATTTTGCAGAGAGATACAACCAATCTGTAAAGTTCAGTTTCAGGTTGTAGAAACCGAATGCGCGCCAGCGTTCATCCTGATTCTGACGCTGTTTGTTCACGTAATATGGATTCAGGTACTCAGTGGTGGGAGGAGTCCAGTTCACATGAAATTTTTCGGGGGTTGAGTATTGTGACAAGTCAGAAAGGCGTATGTTATTGGGTACAAGGAGTAATTGCGAAACTTCTCCATACGCACCATAAGTCGGACGGTTTTCTGCTTTCGTGTTTGACAGTGAAACTTTGGCATCCATTGACAGATATTTGTTCATTTTCATACCTGCATTCAGATCGATATTGATTTTGCGCAATGATTCTCCGGTGAACATACCATCTGCATTTGAATATCCGAAGGAGGTACGGAAGTGTGCATCCTCTTTCATGTTTCCAATGGCTACACTGTGGTTTTGTGAAAAACCGGTGTTGAAGTAGTCTTTCATTTTACTGCCATAGTTCAAATAGGGTATTTCTGCACCGTTCCATGCTGTCTTTAAACTTCCGTCCAGTTCAGAACCGAAGCTATATATCGATTGAGGTGAATATTCACCATTATTTCCTTGTCCGTATTTCTTTTGGCGTTCTAACTCATCAGCAACCTGAGTCCATGTGAAAGTTCCGGAATAATTGACACCAAATCCGTCTTTCCTTGTTCCTTTTTTGGTTGTAACCAGGATCACACCATTACCGGCACGCGACCCATAGAGGGCTGCTGCGTTTGGTCCTTTTAATACGGAAATAGACTCAATGTCTTCAGGGTTGATGTCGAATGAAGTGCTGCCACGGTCTACTCCACCATACATTGAAGCACCCGAATAACTTTCTTCGGTGAAAGGTACACCATCTACAATCCAGAGAGGTTGGTTGTTGTCTGCTAAAGAAGAGTTACCGCGGATGGTGATTTTGGCAGAGCCACCAAGACCTGTCGTAGATGAGTTGATAGATAATCCGGCTACTTTTCCTTGCAGGGCATTGGCTACCTGAGCATCTCCGGTAGATGTCAGAGCATCCCCTTTTACGTCTTGAACAGCGTACCCAAGCATCTTTTTTTCACGTTTGATGCCCAAGGCGGTCACTACTACCTCGTCAATAATCTGAGTATCACTTTGCAGGGTCAGATTGATTACATTCTGTCCTTTGAACGGGATTTCCTGTGATTTATATCCAATATAGGAAAATGTGATAACGGGGTTTATTTCATTGGTTACTAATGCGTAATTTCCATCAAAATCAGTAATTACTCCGTTTGTGGTTCCTTTCACCAGTACATTCACCCCGATCAGTGGTTCACCGGATTCGTCAACGACCTGTCCGCTGATCTTTTTTTCTTTCCCGGTTTGTTGTTGCTCTTTGTTGTTCTGATCCTTTTTCTCAGAAAGATAGATGATATTATCTTCAACTTTGAAACTAATATTTTTCCCTTTCAGCACCTGGTTCAGAACATCCTCTACAGCTGCATTTTTTAATGACAACGGTTCTACTGAAATATCAGACAGTTTATCGTCATAAAAGAACTGAAACTTTGACTGTGCCTGGATTTGTTGAATAATGCTTTTTAAGGTAGTATGAGGTGTGTTAAGGTTCAACTGAGCCATGCTCCATTGCACCGGAACTACCATGAGTAAAAGAATCAATAAAGCTCGGCATAATTTGGAGCTTCGAAAAGAATGATTGCTTTTCATACAAAAAATTTAATGGTTATACAATTGTTATATCTTAATCCTTAGAGGTATTATTATCCCCGTTTATATATGAAACAATAATGACGAAAATAACACTTACTGTAAATCTGTGTTTTTTTTAAATAAACTTTGTTTTTGTCCGGATATGGGGTCTCCGGCTGTCAGAACTTATATAATATGGCTTTTCCTAACGGGAAATACGTTTGGTCTTGCATTGTTTCATTCTGTTTCATTCGTTTGAGAATTTTGTTTCAACCTATTGAGAAACTTTTCTCAATAGGTTGAGAAAGTTGTTTCAATACGATGAAACAAAATTCTCAAAGCATTGAAACAACAATAAGGTATAATGCGAATCACTCCCTTTACATGCAAGCGTCATAAAACGTTTGAGAGTAAAGGGAGTGAATAGAAACTATCGCTGTGATATTACACGTGGACTGATAGTTTTAGTTCGGATGAGTTATTAATTCTTTTTCTCTTTTGAGAAGGAGTAAGGGAAATCAGCAGGTTGCGTACCTCTTTGCAAATTGGGTTGACTGCCCATATTGCATTTTATAACTCCACCTTTGAGTATATCTTCATGTTTCAGATAATTCTTTGTATAGTTAGTACCATCAAACAGGAGTGATTCTATATACATATTATCATTATTGTTGTCAGGGGCATCAATTACCAGGTTGTTACCATTCTCCAGATGGAGAGTTGCTTTCTTGAATAACGGTGCGCCAAGTACATATTCGTCTGTTCCGGGACATACAGGATAGAAGCCTAATGCAGAGAACACATACCATGCCGATGTCTGTCCGTTGTCTTCATCTCCGCAATAACCGTCAGGACCGGGAGTATACATGCGATTCATAACCTGGCGCAACCAGTATTGGGCTTTCCAGGGTTGTCCGGCATAGTTATATAGATAGATCATATGCTGAATGGGTTGATTGCCATGTGCATAGTTACCCATATTCATAACTGTCATTTCACGTATTTCGTGAATCACTTGTCCATAATAGCTTTCATCAAACAAGGGAGGAACGGCAAACACGGAATCCAGCATGTTGACAAATGATGTTTCACCTCCCATAAGGTCTATTAATCCTTGCGGATCGTGAAATACAGACCAGGAGTAGTGCCAACTATTGCCTTCGGTGAATGCATCTCCCCATTTCAGTGGTGAGAAGGGAGATTGGAACTGACCGTCTTCATTGCGTCCGCGCATCAGATTGGATTCTTTGTCGAACACGTTACGGTAGTTCATGGCACGCTGTGCAAAAAGCTTTTGTTCCTTCTTAGGACGGTTCAGTGTTTTGGCAAGCTGGTAAATACACCAGTCATTGTATGCATATTCCAGTGTACGGGCCGTGTTCTCATTGATCTTTACATCGTAGGGTACATATCCTAATTTATTATAATATTCGTGTCCCAGGCGGCCTGTGGACGATATTTGAGGATGAACATTCCCGGTGCCGTGGATGAGTCCTTCATACAATGTTTTTACATCATCTACCTTTACACCTTTCATATATGCATCTACAAGTACCGAAGCGGAATTGTTTCCAATCATGCAACCCCTGTGTCCCGGACTTGCCCATTCGGGGAAGAAACCGCTTTCTTTATATGTGTTGATGAGACCTTCCTGCATCTCTTTATTCATGGATGGATACATCAGATTAAGAAAAGGAAACAGGCAACGGAATGTATCCCAAAAACCAGTATCCGTATACATATAGCCCGGTAGTACTTCGCCGTTGTATGGGCTGTAATGAACAGGATTACCATTGGCATCCAGCTCGTAGAATTTACGTGGGAAAAGAAGTGAACGGTAGAGGCATGAATAGAATGTGCGGTATTGGTCCAGATCTCCACCTTCTACTTCTATTTTACCTAAGACTTCGTTCCAGGCATCTTTACCCTTTTGCACAAGTGCATTGAAGCTGTCATTACCGAGCTCTTGCAGATTTAACATCGCTTGCTCCGGACTGATAAATGAAGAAGCTATACGGGCGTGCACAATTTCTCCTTTTTGGGTTTTGAAACCAATGACAGCTCCTGTGTGGTCTGCCGTTTGTTCAAGTACATTTTCGTTTAGAGATTGATTGGCAAAGGTAGCCTTGTATGTGAAGGGTTTATCGAATTCGATAACGAAATAATTTTTGAAATTCTGAGGAACACCACCACTGTTACGGGTTGTATAACCAATAACTTTGTTTTGTTCAGGTAATACTTTTATGTGTGAACCTTTGTCGAAAGCATCTACAACAATATAGGAGTGTTCATTCTCCGGGAAGGTGAAGCGGAAAAGAACCGCACGCTCCGTTGGAGTCATCTCAGTAACAACGTCATGTTCGGCAAGGTATACTTTATAATAGTGCGGACGGGCTACTTCTCCCTTATGTGAAAACCAACTGGCACGTTTTTCTTCATCAAACTCCGGCTTACCAACAACGGGCATGATAGAAAACTGGCCATAGTCGTTAATCCATGGACTGGGTTGATGAGTTTGTTTGAAACCACGAATTTTATTGGCTGTATAAACGTACTGCCATCCGTTGCCCATCTTACCGGTTTGAGGAGTCCAGAAGTTCATTCCCCAAGGCCGGGATATGGCAGGATAAGTATTCCCGGTTGACAGTTCATAGCTGGACTGAGTCCCCATCAGCGGATTGACATATTGTGTCCAGTCTTTTGCTTGAATAAAGAGTGTGCTACTTATAGCACAGATTAATAAAATAAGTCTCTTCATAATACTATGAATTTAGTGTTTTATGATGTGTATTAAAATTAGGGCAAAGATAATAATTGATTTTTTTCTATTTACTTTGAGCTGATATAAATATATTGTTCCCTACAATCTTATAGTCAATTGGAATTGAATTCTTTAATGAGTTTAAGACAGACTCTATGCTGTCTTTCCTTTTTAATACACCCGAGTAGGTATTGTCTATTTTTATATCGGGAGCCAGAATGATTTTTACGTCATAGAAACGTTCCAGTGTTTTTACAATACCGTAAATATCTGCTTTCTCAAAAGGTATCAGATTGTCATGCCATACTGCATCCAGTTTGCTGTCTACCTGTTTTACTATTAACCGCTTTGTAGCTCTGTTTAGTTCGGCTTTCTGTCCCGGAGAAAGAATAACCATTCCTTCGTCATTATTTCCTTTTACTTCAATTTCACCTTCAATCAATGTTGCTTCGGCTGATGTACATGCTTTGTTGCATTTGAAATTGAAAGTGGTTCCCAATACTCTGACTCTCATGGCCTCACTTTGTACAATAAATGGTTTTGCCCGATTCTTGGTTACTTCAAAGTAAGCTTCACCTTCCAGGTAGATATTTCGTTCCTTTGCAGAGAATGTCCGGGGATATTTTAATGTGGCCGATTGATTCAGCCATACTTTTGTACCATCCGGTAGTTGTATTTCTTCTACATTTCCATCGGATGCTGTAACTATAACCAGATTGCTACTCTGATCACTGTTGTAAATCCAGTAGCCTGCTCCCGTACCAGTTAGTAGGATAAGGGTGATAATAGCTGCATATTTCATCCAGTGCTGAATTCGTAATACCTTGTTTTGTTTTCTCTCTTCCTCGGTCAGTCTCTTATATAATTTCTTTTCAGCCAGATCCATCTTCCTTTTGTCAGAAGCATGGTTTTCTCGGCCCAGATGGTATATTTCTTCCATCCGGAATAGCTTACGTGCATTCTCATCTGATTCTTTTATCCAGAGATTAACCTGAATAAGTTCCTCTTCGGTACATTTTCCCATTAGGAACTTAGCTATTACTTCTTCGCTGAGATTATTCATTTTTTCTTTCATTATATAAATAGGAACAACTCAATCAATAAAAACACTTACTTATCTTAGAAAAAATAAGATGAATAAGAATATTAGATGATCCAGGCGTCCACGTAGATATTTTAGTGCTTTGTACATGTGTGCTTCTATTGTACGTAGCGAGACGCCCATTGCATCTGCTATTTCCCTGTTTTTCATATCGTGCAAATAGCTCAGCTTGAATACCTCTTTGCATTTGTCAGGGAGTTCATTAATTGCATCATAAATTTCTTTTCTCAATTCACGGTCTTCTATTCGCCGGATTACCTCGTTATTATCCGGTTGATAGAATTCAACACGTTTCTGGTTAATTTCTTCTACTATTGCAATGTATCCGCTTTCAATGTTTCGATGTTTTAATACATTGAGCGAACGGGTATATACAGCCCGATAGAGGAATGCTTGTATTTGTTCCCCTATCTCCATGGAATCTCTGCGTTTCCAAAGTTCTACAAAGACATCTTGTACTACATCTTCTGCTTCCTCTTCACCTACCAGACGTGTAGCGTAGAAGAGCAGATTGGGATAGTACTTACGAAAAAGAGCTTTGTAAGTGATATCAAAATCGTCCTTCATTCATAGTTTTTTTAGGTTACTTATACCATACCGGGCCGGGGGTATTGCCCATCTCAAATTCAAGAGTTGCACCCTCCATGATCTGTTCGTGGGTGATGTAACTTTTGCTATAAGGTTTACCGTCAAAATTGACAGCTTGTATATATATATTCTCTTTACTGACAGTGGGAGCGAGTACCGTAAATGTATTACCGTTTGACAGGTGCATCTGCATTTCCGGAAAAAGAGGAGTACCAATTTCGTATTTTCCGGAAACAGGGTCTACCGGATAAAATCCCATTGCACTGAACACATACCAGGCGGACATTTGCCCACAGTCTTCGTTTCCACAAAGTCCGGCTGGAGAGTTCTGATAAAGCTCATGCATCACTTTGGCTGCGTATTGTTGAGTTTTCCAGGGCTGTTCTACAGCATTATACAGATAAATAACGTGATGGCTGGGTTCGTTGCCATGTGCATACTGACCTATCATGCCGGTGCTGAATATAGGTAGTTCATCATCTGCTGAAGGATGATATGTGAACATGCTATCCAGCTTTTGAGCAAAACGCTCTTTACCACCGGTAAGGGCGATAAGTCCGTCGATATCCTGTTGTACAGACCAGAAGTATTGCCATCCGTTACTCTCGCAGATATGTGGGGTATATTCGTCTGGTGAGAAATTTTTGATAAAGTTTCCTTTATCGTCTTTAGGTTGCATGAAAGAAGTTGCAGGATTATACAAGTTTTTATAGTTTAGAGAACGTTTGTAGAATTCGTCAGCGATCTCCTTTTTACCCATCTTTTCTGCCATTTTAGCAATACAGTAGTCATCATATGCATATTCCAGTGTTTTAGATAAAGACCAGTTTTCTGCATTGTAGCTGTCTGCAATATTATAGGGGACATAGCCCAATTTTTTATACATCCCAATACCCCGATAGTTATCAATGTTGGCAGTAGCTATACAGGCCTCCAATGCTTTTTCGGGGTCCACATCTGTTATTCCTTTCAAATAAGCATCAACGATAACGGGCACGGCATGATAACCGATCATCATATCTGTTTCACTTCCATAGAAATTCCATACCGGTAGGCGTTTGTTTTGCTCGTAGAAAGCAATAAAAGATTTTACCATGTCGTTAGCGCGTTCCGGTTCGGTATAAGTAAAAAGAGGATGTGCTGCGCGGAAAGTGTCCCATAAGGAAAAGGTACTGTAATTTACCCATCCGTCGGTCTTGTGAGTTTTTTTATCCGGGCCGTAATAAGTCCCGTCTACATCACTGTAAATAGTAGGAGCAATCATCGAATGATAAAGTGCTGTATAGAAGTTTACTTTATCATCGGTGTTATTACTTACTATCTCAATTTTAGAAAGTTGCCTGTTCCAGTTATCGCGGGTAAGATTGCGGTATTTGTCAAAGTTGTCATCGGGCACTTCTGCCAACAGGTTTTTAGCTGCCCCTTCCGTACTTACACCGGAAATTGCTGTGCTGACGATGATTTGTTCATCTTTTTGTGTGTCAAAGTCAAAACGAGCTATAGTGGCTGTTCCAATATGATCTCCATCTTTTATAATAGCAGTAGTGTCTATTTGTACAGATGTGAAAGGCTTTGAAAAACGGGTACGGAAATAAATATGTTGGTCACGTGCCCATCCGTCGGAAAAACGATAACCTTGTATCGTGACAGAGTCCACTATTTCAACCTGGGTATCATTGGTAAAGTCCCAGTTCATCGCTTTTTTCAGATTGAGGAAGATAGCGGCTCTGGCTTCGGGAAAGGTATAGCGCTGAATACCGCAACGTTCGGTAGCAGTAAGCTCTACATGGATGTTATAGTCTTTCAGTAACACCCGATAATACCCGGCTGTTGCCGATTCATCGTCATGAGAGAATTTGGAGTGTATTCCCAATGGAGCTTCTGCTTCTTTATAAGGCAAGGTGACAGGCATAAAAGAGATATCATACAGATCACCAGCACCTGTGCCTGATAAGTGAGTGTGACTGAAACCGGCAATGGTACTGTCCGGATAGAAGTATCCCGATATGCGGTCCCATCCGGGAAGTCCGTTATCCGGGCTGAGTTGAACCATACCAAACGGAGCCTGTGCTCCAGGATAGGTGTTGCCGGTGAAATCAGTACCAATGAAAGGGTTAACATATTGGGTGTAGTCTGTAGATGCTCTTTCCTGGGAAGAAGTGCAAGCTGTGAGAATTAATACAAGGAGGAGAGGTGTGTAGAGTGCTTTCATACAATAGGTGTTAGTGATTAACATCGTTTCAAAGCACAAATTTAAAAAATATAAGATGAATAAGTGATATAAAGTTAGAACTTTGTAGTTAATAAATAGAGGATTTTGCTTGTTTGGAGGATATAAAGAGAAAAAAGAGGGGTGTACCATTCAATTTGTTGGTACACCCCTTACTTTTTATTCGATTTTTAGAATTTAAATTCCAGCTAATTCCAACACTTTTTCTACTGCCGCATTTAATCCATCCGGATTTTTACCGCCGGCAGTTGCAAAGTGAGGTTGTCCGCCGCCGCCACCTTGAATCAGTTTAGCTGCTTCTTTCACCAGGTTTCCGGCTTTCAATCCGCTGGCAACAAGGTTATCACTGATCATAACTGTAAGCATTGGTTTTTCGTGATCAAGAGTACCGGCTACGAAGAATAGGTTTTCTGTAATCTCTCCACGGAGCTGGAAAGCAATGTTTTTCACTGTTTCAGCAGGTATGGGAGCACAGAACTTGATAACTTTGAAGCCATTGATCTCTTGTATGTTCTTTAATAGGCGTTCTTTAACTGAGGCCTCTTTTTCTTTCATAAAGTCTTCCAACTGCTTCTTTAATCCGGCATTTTCATCAATGTACTTGCGGATTGCGATGCCCAAGTCGGGAGTATTGTTGAAAAGAGCTCTAAGATCATTCAGGGTGTCTTGTATGGTATCCAGCATTTCTTCCACTCTTGCACCTGTGTAAGCTTCAATACGGCGTACACCAGCAGCAACAGAACTTTCAGAAATGATCTTTATCATGCCGATGCTTCCGGTAGCGGCAACATGTATACCACCACAAAATTCGATCGATGATCCGAACTGGATAACACGAACTCTGTCACCGTACTTCTCTCCGAATAAAGCGATAGCACCTAATTCTTTCGCTTCTTCAATGGGAATATTACGATATTCTTTGAGAGGAATATTAGCACGTATTTTGGCATTCACAAGGTGTTCTACCCGGCGCATTTCTTCATCTGTTACTTTTTGGAAATGAGAGAAGTCAAAACGTAGAGATTCCGGTGTTACCAATGATCCTTTTTGTTCTACATGTTCACCTAATACTTCGCGTAGTGCTTCGTCCAGCAAATGGGTAGCAGAGTGATTGGCTGCACAGGCAGCACGTTTATCTGTGTCTACGCATGCCATCATAGGAGCTTCCAGATGTTCCGGTAGTTTCTTGGTGAAATGGATGGGCAGGTTGTTTTCCTTTTTAGTATCAATAATCTCTATCGTCTCAAATTCACTTACCAATACGCCGGTGTCACCTACCTGACCACCACTTTCGGCATAGAAAGGAGTACTGTCAAGTACGATCTGATAGAGGGTCTGATTTTTTTGTTTGATCTGGCGATAACGGAGGATTGATACTTCATATTCAGTATAATCATAACCAACGAACTCACTGGTTCCTTCTTTCAGGATAATCCAGTCACCTGTCTCTACAGCGGCAGCATTACGGGCACGTTGTTTTTGCTGTTGCATTTCGGCATCAAATTCTTCGATGTTTACAGTCATGTTATTCTCACGGAGAATTAATTCTGTAAGGTCAAGAGGGAATCCGAATGTATCGTATAGAGTAAAAGCATCTTTTCCGCTGATTTCTGTCTTTCCGCTTGCTTTGGCATCGGCCATAGTCTTGTCAAGCAGGCGGATACCTGTTTCCAAAGTACGCAGGAAGGCTTCTTCTTCTTCCTTGATAACTTTTTCAATTAATCCTTTTTGCGCGATCAATTCCGGATAAGCCTCACCCATATTTTCGATTAATACCGGAAGGAGTTTGTACATAAACGCCTGTTTTTGTCCGAGGAAAGTATATCCGTAACGAACAGCACGACGTAGAATACGGCGGATTACATAACCGGCTTTTGCATTTGACGGCAATTGGCCATCTGTAATAGAAAAGGCTATAGTACGGATGTGGTCCGCAATAACACGCATTGCCACATCTTGTTGTTTATCTTTTCCATATTCAACGCCAGCCATCTGTGCAATAGCTTTGATCATTGGTTGGAATACGTCTGTATCATAGTTGGAGGTTTTACCTTGCAATGCCATGCAGAGACGTTCAAAGCCCATACCTGTGTCGATAACTTTGGCAGGAAGTGCTTCGAGGCTACCATCGGCTTTGCGATTATATTGCATAAACACAAGGTTCCATATCTCGATCACTTGGGGATGGTCATGATTAACAAGGTCACGACCGGAAATCTTAGCACGTTCTTCTGCCGGGCGAAGATCTATGTGAATCTCTGAACAAGGGCCGCAAGGGCCGGTGTCACCCATTTCCCAGAAATTATCATGCTTGTTGCCGTTAATAATGTGGTCTTTCGGAAGGAATTGTTCCCAGTAAGAAGCGGCTTCATTGTCTCGTTCCAGTCCTTCTTCGGGGCTACCTTCAAATACTGTAGCATATAAATATTCCGGATTCAGTTTCAATACATCTACCAAATATTCCCATGCCCAACTAATGGCTTCTTTCTTGAAATAATCACCAAATGACCAATTACCCAACATCTCGAACATGGTGTGATGGTATGTATCATGTCCCACTTCTTCAAGATCATTGTGCTTTCCGCTTACGCGAAGGCATTTCTGTGAGTCCGCAACTCTGTGGTATTTTGCCGGGTGGTTACCCAAAATAATATCTTTAAACTGATTCATCCCCGCATTGGTAAACATGAGGGTCGGATCATCTTTAATCACCATGGGAGCCGATGGAACGATCTGATGTCCTTTCGACTCAAAGAAATTCTTGAATGAATCTCTGGTTTCTTTTGCAGTTAACATATATCTTTTTAGCTTTGTTAGTTTTTCAGACTTCAAGTTTTTTAGTTTATACAGAATGTATGGAAAGAGTTCTTTGAAGGTCTTAATAACTTAAAAAGTAAAGAACTCAAAAATATAAAAACTTAAAAAACAGTGCAAAGATAGCTTGTTTTTATTATTTTTGCCCCATTAACTATCGAAATATTTCCTAAGATGCGCAAAGTTTACTACATCTATAATCCGCGAACGCAGACCTATGACCGAATTTATCCTACTGTCCGGCAACGGGCATTGAGTATTCTCCGTCGTCTTTTTATCGGTATGGGGCTGGGAGCCGGTAGTTTTATTGTACTATTGCTCATATTCGGTTCTCCTTCCGAGAAAGAATTGAGGATGGAAAACAGCCGTTTACTGGCACAATACAATGTGCTTTCCCGCCGATTGGATGATGCATTGGGAGTATTGCAGGATGTACAGCAGCGTGATGATAATTTGTATCGTGTTATTTTACAAGCTGATCCGGTGTCTCCGGCTATCCGTAAAGCGGGATATGGTGGCACTAATCGTTATGAAGAGCTGATGGATCTGGTAAATTCTAAATTGGTAGTGAACACTACTCAGAAATTGGATTTACTTACTAAACAGCTATATATTCAGTCTAAATCATTTGATGATGTAGTGGCAATGTGTAAAAATCAAGATGAAATGCTTAGATGCATGCCAGCCATTCAGCCAATTTCGAATAAGGACTTAAAGAAGACGGCTTCCGGATACGGGACACGTATTGACCCTATTTATGGTACTGCTAAGTTTCATGCCGGTATGGATTTCTCTGCCAATCCCGGGACGGATGTGTATGCTACCGGAGATGGAGTGGTTGTCAAGATGGGTTGGGAGACAGGATATGGTAATACGATTGAAATAGACCATGGCTTTGGATATCGTACACGCTATGCACATCTTAGAGAATACAGAACAAAGCTTGGAAAAAAGGTAGTGCGTGGTGAAGTTATTGCCGGAGTAGGCAGTACTGGTAAAAGTACGGGACCTCACTTGCATTATGAAGTACATTTTAAAGGGCAGGTGATGAATCCGGTGAACTATTATTTTATGGATTTGAGTGCAGAAGATTATGATAGGATGATTCAATTGGCTGCTAACCACGGTAAAGTATTTGACTAAAGATGGGCATTAATACAGATAAGAATTTTAAGTTATATTATTCGATAGCTGAGGTTGCAGAGATGTTTGATGTAAATCAGTCTTTGCTTCGTTTCTGGGAGAAAGAATTTCCTCAGATTGCGCCTAAGACAAGTGGGCGGGGGGTACGTCAGTATCGTAAGGAAGATGTGGATACTATTGCCTTGATTTATCATTTGGTAAAGGAGAAAGGAATGACTCTGCCTGGTGCGCGCCAAAAGTTGAAAGATAATGGAGAGGCCACCATTCGCAACTTCGAAATAGTCAATCGCTTGAAGGATATCAGAGAAGAATTACTGTCTATAAAAAAAGAACTGGACGAACGATAATCGCCGTCCGGCTCTTTAGCTTATTCATTTGATCTTTAATCTTTTTAATTCTCTACACGCGTTACAGATTTAATATTCTGAATCTTTCGCAGGTTATCACAGATTGCTTTAACATCATCTACATCGTGCACATAGAGTTGTACTTTCCCTTCAAAGATACCATCATTGGTTTCTATATCCAACTTACGAATGTTTACGTTAAGTTGTCGTGATATGACTTGAGTGATTTCGTTTAAGAGTCCCATACTATCTATGCCTTTGATATAAATATACACAAGGAAAGAGAGTACTTTATGTGTGTCCCATACGGTGGCAATAATACGGTTACCATAACTGCTTTTCAATTTGGCTGCTACCGGACATTGGCGCTTATGGATGATGACGCGGTCATTTTCATCTATATAACCCAAAACATCGTCTCCCGGAATAGGATGACAGCATTCTGCTATGATATACTGTTTTTGTAGTGCTTCTTCGGTAAGCTTCAATATCTGTTTCGGATTAATAGCTTCTTTTTCCTGTACCTCTTTTTCTTCCGGTTGTTTTTCTTTATTTCCTCCTCCAAAGGAGAAGGTCAGGTATTTTTTCCAGTTACTGCTTTGCTTTTCTTTTAATTCATTCTTGTCGGCATCTCCTAAAATAATACTTTTGTTCCCTATGGCTATAAATAGTTCTTCTTCATTCTTCATGTTATGCAACTTGGACAACTTCGCGATGATCACATTATCCGGACGGATTTCCTCTTTTTTAAGAAACTCGTTAAGAAGCTCTTCTCCTTCTTTCTGGTTAATTTTCCGTTCCTTACGCAGAATGGCAGCTATTTTGGCACGAGCTCGCGCCGTGGTGGCAAATACCTCCCATTGGGGTTGTACACGTTGTGATTTGGAAGTCAGAATTTCTACCTGGTCACCACTTTGCAGTTTGTGGCTCAGAGGGACCAGCTTGTGATTTACTTTTGCACCGATACAGTGACTGCCGATGTCTGTATGTAATGAGAAAGCAAAATCCAGTGCTGTGGAATTCTGAGGCATGGTTTTGAGTTCACCTTTTGGTGTGAACACAAATATTTCGGAGGCAAACAGGTTGAGTTTGATTGTATCCAGGAAGTCAATAGCATCCGGTTGAGGATCATCCAGAATTTCTTTGATGGTTTTCAACCACTTCTCAAGTTCTCCCTCGTCTTCACTACCGCCTCCTTCTTTGTATTTCCAATGGGCGGCAAATCCTTGTTCTGCAACGTCATTCATGCGTTCACTACGAATCTGGACTTCGATCCATTGTCCGTTGTTACCCATCAGGGTAACATGCAGTGCCTGATATCCATTGGCTTTAGGATGGCTAACCCAGTCGCGCAGGCGGTCTGGATGAGGTTTATATATTTTGGAGATAGATACATATATATCAAAACAGTCATTTAGCTCTTCTTCCGGATTTCTGGGTTCAAAGATTATACGTACAGCAAGCAGATCGTATATTTCTTCAAAAGGAACATGCTTGGTTTGCATCTTATTCCAGATAGAATAAATGGATTTGACGCGTGCCAATATGCGATATTTTAATCCCATCTTATCCAGTTGCTCTCGGATAGGTGCAGTGAAATCATTGAATACCTTGTCTCGTTCTGCGGCAGTGGCATTCAGCTTTTCTTCAATTTCCAAATATTCTTCAGGATGTTCATACTTGAAGCTGAGGTTCTCTAGTTCTGTTTTTATCTTATACAATCCCAGACGATTGGCCAAAGGGGCATAGATGTAAAGCGTTTCTCCTGCAATTTTATATTGCTTGTTGGGCAACATGGAACCCAGTGTACGCATATTATGCAGACGGTCGGCAATCTTAATCAGAATTACACGAATATCGTCTGACATGGTGAGCAATAACTTCTTAAAGTTTTCCGCCTGAGCCGATGCACGATCACCAAATATCCCACCGGATATTTTGGTCAGTCCATCTACGATTTGTGCAATCTTAGGACCAAAGATGTTCTCAATGTCTTCTACTGTATAATCTGTATCCTCTACGACATCATGAAGTAAGGCTGCGCAGATAGAAGTTGAACCCAAGCCTATCTCGTTACATACAATTTTAGCAACAGCTATCGGGTGCATAATATAAGGTTCACCGGAACGGCGTTTAATACCTTTATGTGCCTGATTGGCGAAATTGAATGCTTTTGTTATAATCTCAACACGTTTGCGATGCTTGGTTGCAAGATAATCGTTCAGTAGTTCCTGGAACGCTTGATCGATCATCTCTTCTTCTGCCAGTTCTTTTGGGGGTATATTAGTATCCATAAATGTCATCTTTTCATTGCTTTCTGCAAAAATAAGCAATTTTCAACTCGATGCAAGCAAAGATGTATTTATTTGTATATTTTCAGTTGTTTTCCTGCTGCAATCTTGGTATTTCGTAATCCGTTCCAGCTTTGGATATCTTTTATGCGAACTCCATATTTTGCTGCAATGGTTCCCAGTGTTTCCCCGCTTTTTATTTTGTGGTAGGTTGGCGTTCCTTTTCCAACAGAAGCTTTGGCCCTTGTATTGCTCGGCGGAGTATTATCATTGATAGCAATCGTTTTCCGGTTTCTGAATAACTCATCAGCCCGGTGAGCATAAATTGTATCTTGCTGATCGATAAATATACTAATGTGGCTTTGTGGCAGGCGAAGCGTGTAGGATTTGCTATCTCCCGGGATTATGTTCTTTTTATATTGGGGATTAAGACTTTTTATCTGGTCGATATTAACTCCACAGATGTCTGCGATCTGTTCAAAGTGCAGATTCTTATTTACTTGAACCGTATCTGTACTGGCAGGAATATTTGTTTCCATCGGGCAAATATTATGATCGCAGTAGTAGGTCATTACATAGTTGGCTGCAATAAAAGCCGGTACATATCCGCGGGTTTCTTTGGGCAGGAGATTGTATATATCCCAATAATCCGTTTTACCGTTTGCGCGGCGTATGGCCTTGTTAATTGTTCCCGGGCCGCAGTTGTAAGCTGCAATAACAAGGTTCCAGTCGCCATATATGGCGTATAGCTCTTTCAGATAACGTGCTGCCGCCCAGGTTGCCTTAATCGGGTCACGGCGTTCGTCCACAAGACTATTTGAGTCAAGCCCATACATCTTACCTGTAGCCAGCATAAATTGCCACAGCCCAGAAGCTCCTGCACGGGATACGGCAGAAGGATTTAAAGCTGATTCAATGATAGGCAGATATTTGAGTTCCAGTGGGAGGTTGTAGGCATCGAGTGCTTCTTCAAAAATAGGCATGTAAAAATTACAGGCACTCAACATAAAAGAGACCTGATTGCGCAGACGTCCTGCATACATATCAATAAATTTGCGTACAATTTCATTATACGGCATTTCCATGATAGCGGGGATGCGCGAAAGACGGTCGATATAGACAGAGTCACTGAACAGTGGATTCACTTCAGAAGTACTGCAATCTTTGCCTAAATCGATATAGTTTTTAGCTTTCCAGTCATTAAGCAGGCTGTCAAGCGGATAAGTCATACTTTTCGGAAGGTCGATACTTTCCTGGCGCTCGGTTCCGTTTTCTTTGATAATTACGTCTACACTTTGTGCTTTTACCTGTGTGCTTGCTAACAGGAAAAAGAGAATAAAGGGGTAATAGTTTTTTAGTTTTTTCATTCTTAGTTGTTGATCTTCAGTTGTTTTTAAAACCTAAAGCTACATTGTACACCTACCGATTTATTCATCGGGCGGAATTGGTCGTTAATAATTGTTGGCTCAACCCGCAGACTTAAATCCGGGGTAATATCAAAATTCGATAATTCTGCATCAACATAAGCGTCGATTACAGAGATCAGATATACACCGATAAAAGCGAATATACTAAGATCTCGATAGCGACGGAACATATCTTTACGTTTTCGTAAAACTTCTTTGGCCTGGCTGTCTGAATAACCTGTAGGAGGTAAAATGTCAAGATGACTATTAGTTGTAGGGTCACTATCCATTATATCCAGATAAGCTTGCGAGTAATCTTTATACATCTTCCCGTTCCAGCTTAGTGCATAAGCACATCCGGCAAATCCTCCATAAATAATGGGAAGTTTCCAGAACTTACGATTGTAAATTTGTCCTCCTCCCGGGAAAACGATTGCCAGCCAGGTGGCCTTTGTCGGATTAGGAGTCCAGATTTTCTCTGGAATGGCAGGAGGCACAGTATCTTTGGGTTGGGGCAGGACTACAGCTGTCTCTATCTCTTTGAGATTTTTCTTATTGGCCTTATCCAAGCTGTCAGCTACTATAGGAGCTACCGCCTGCATTTGGGTACTGTCTATTTTAAGTGCAGTGATACTATCTCTACTGAGCAGAGCTCTGTTTGTGCCCAAAGAATCTTTCTCTGCCGGACTATTGGTCTCACGATGCCGGCGCGCACGTGCTTTAGGAGCTTCACGTACTGTTACGGAGTCGTGTGGTGTAACCTTGACAGGTTCTTGTGCATACACATCAATCCCTGCTACCTGTAGAAAACAGAGAAGCAGGGTGATGATATATGGTTTGTATATCTTATATTTCCTTGTCATTTACTTCTTTAACGTGTCGAAGATTTCCATGATACGTTCCAGATCTTCTTCGTTGTTGAAGGGGATGCTGATTTTACCTTTTCCTTTCTCAGAACAGGTCAACTGTACCTTGGTATTGAAAAATCCCGAAAGATGTTGCTTTAGCATGTTGAATTCTTCCGGTAGTTTGGAACGCTTTGGTGTGATTTTGCGTGTTCCGCTTTTTACGGTTTCTCCTTCGCTCAGTGATTTTACAATCTCTTCTACTTTGCGTACGGAGTAATCGTGCTCCAATATCTCTTCGAATATTTTTACTTGCAGTTTAGGGTCTCCCAACGTAATTAATGCGCGGGCATGTCCCATATCAATTTGTTTGTTTTGCAATGCCATCTGAATTGGTGCCGGTAACTTCAACAAGCGCAAATAGTTGGCAATAGTAGTACGTTTCTTACCTACTCGTTCGCTGAGACGTTCCTGCGTCAATTCATATTGTTCCAGCAAATGTTGATAGGCAAGGGCTATTTCTACTGCGTTAAGATCTTCACGCTGAATATTTTCAATCAGCGCCATTTCCATTACGTTTTCATCATCGGCTGTGCGGATATAGGCTGGGATTGTTTTTAACCCCGCTTTAAGTGAGGCTCTGTAACGGCGTTCTCCAGCTATAATCTGATATTCATCCTCCGTAAGCTTACGCAATGTGATAGGTTGGATAATACCGATTTCAGAGATAGAATCTGCCAGTTCCTGCAATGCCGTTTCGTCGAATTCCCGACGTGGCTGATTCGGATTAACAGAGATTTGTGACAACTCTATCTCATTAATAGACGAAGAACCTTCGGTCTTTACTTCATCCATTGAAAGCAGAGCGTCTAACCCGCGGCCTAATGCATTTCTTCTTTGTGTTGCCATATACCTCGTTTATTTACTATTTCTGTTGATAATTTCTTGTGCTAATGCCATATGATTTTTGGCTCCGGTTGATTCTGCATCATATAAGATGGTTGGTATACCGTAACTGGGAGCTTCGCTTAGTTTGACATTACGCTGTATTACAGTCTTAAATACCAATTCCTGAAAATGGCGTTTTACCTCATCGTATATCTGATTGGCCTGACGCAGGCGTGAGTCATACATTGTCAGTAAGAATCCTTCTATTTCCAGTGCCGGGTTAAGTTTGGATTTTATAATTTTAATGGTATTCAATAATTTACTGATTCCTTCGAGAGCGAAGTATTCAGCCTGCACAGGGATGATTACAGAATCAGCAGCGGTCAGTGCGTTAATAGTGATGAGCCCCAGCGAAGGCGAACAGTCTATTAATATATAATCATATTCTTCCTTCAGAGGGGTTAACACTTCTTTCAATATCTTTTCGCGGTTCTTCAGATTTAGCATTTCTATTTCTGCTCCTACCAGATTGATATGTGAAGAGATGACTTTCAGTGATTCAATTTCTGTGTCATGGATAGCATCCTGTACATCAGCTCTATCTATAATACATTCATAGATTGTACACTCTGATTGCTTAATATCAACTCCCAGACCGGATGAAGCATTTGCCTGTGGGTCTGCGTCAACCACCAGTACTTTTTTTTCGAGTGTAGCGAGTGAGGCTGCGAGATTGATCGTAGTCGTTGTTTTACCTACACCGCCTTTTTGATTGGCCAAAGCAATTATTTTTCCCATATTATCTAATTTTATCGGCTGCGAAATAAGTGATAATAACTCAGAGCACCTACGAAAAAAGAGAAACTTTGCTGATTCTGTTGATAAGTCATCTGTTTTGTTAATAACTGAACAATGAAATCTTTATGTATTCCTTTTCCTGGCCTGCAAATATACATATTTATATTAAATAACGGGTTGCTTTTTTGCTCACTTGCAGAAGATTAAGATTTGTAAACGCCTGCAAATGATTATGCGGGAAAGTAAATAATAACTCCTGTACCTTCTCAGAATACATATAACTAAATATCTTCAAAGTCTGGATGAAGGTTTAAAAAAGGGGAGAGTTGGTGATAAACGTTCTTTTTGCTACTTTTGTACTGAATTATAAAGACTAAGGAGATTATTATGGAAAATAAGCGACCTTTGATACTCATCTCTAATGATGATGGTGTCATGGCAAAAGGCATAAGTGAACTTATAAAGTTTCTTCGTCCGTTAGGCGAAATTGTAGTTATGGCGCCCGATACTGCCCGTTCGGGTAGTGGATGTGCTATTACCGTGACTCAACCTGTACATTATCAGTTAGTTCGTAAAGAGGTGGGATTGACCGTATACAAATGTTCGGGTACACCGGCTGATTGTATTAAACTGGCTTGGAATACAGTACTTGATCGGAAACCCGATTTGGTGGTAGGAGGTGTTAATCATGGTGATAATTCGGCAACGAATGTCCATTACTCCGGTACGATGGGAATTGTAATTGAGGGGTGTCTGAATGGGATTCCTTCTATTGGCTTTTCTCTTTGCAGTCATGATCCCGGAGCCGATTTTGAGTCAGCAGGCCCGTATATCCGTCAAATAGCTTCTCAGGTATTAGAAAAAGGATTACCTTTATTAACTTGTCTGAATGTAAATTTCCCTGATACAAAGGATATTAAGGGAATTAAAGTCTGTGAACAGGCTAAGGGGCGATGGACCAATGAATGGGAAGCTTGTCCCCGAAAAGGAGATAGCAATTATTTCTGGCTGATAGGAGAGTTTACAGATGATGAACCGGAGAATGAGAAGAATGATCATTGGGCACTTGCTAATGGTTACGTTGCCATTACTCCGACCAAAGTGGATGTGACGGATTATGAGTTTATGAACGAACTGAATAAATGGTTTGAATAATGAAATATTATCTCATTGTTGGCGAAGCTTCCGGTGATCTGCATGCCTCTCATCTGATGGCTGCATTGAAAGAAGAGGATCCGCAGGCCGATTTTCGTTTCTTTGGCGGTGACTTGATGGCTGCTGTTGGAGGGACGATGGTGAAGCATTATAAAGAATTAGCTTATATGGGATTTATTCCTGTATTGTTGCATTTGCGCACTATCTTTGCCAATATGAGGTGTTGTAAAGAAGATATAGTATCCTGGAATCCGGATGTTGTTATTCTGGTAGATTATCCAGGTTTCAATCTGAATATTGCAAAGTTTATTCACTCTCATACTCAAATACCTGTCTATTATTATATTTCGCCAAAGATATGGGCTTGGAAGGAATATCGGATAAAGAACATTAAACGTGATGTTGATGAGCTTTTTTCCATTCTTCCCTTTGAAGTTGAGTTTTTTGAAAAGAAGCACGGCTATCCGATACACTATGTTGGCAATCCTACGGTGGATGAGGTGACTGCTTTTTGTCATTCTCATTCGGAGAGTTTTGGAGATTTTATTCGCGACAATAATCTGGAGGATAAACCGGTTATTGCTCTTCTTGCCGGAAGTCGGAAGCAAGAGATAAAAGACAATCTTCCCGGTATGTTAAAAGCAGCTTCTGCTTTTCCTGATTATCAGTTGGTGCTGGCGGGAGCCCCTTCTATTACTCTTGAATATTATCAGCAATATGTAGGCGATGTGCAAGTGAAGATTATTTTCAATCAGACTTACCGGCTTTTGCAACACTCTGATGTGGCCCTGGTTACCTCTGGTACAGCAACATTGGAAACAGCACTTTTCCGGATTCCTCAAGTTGTATGTTATTATTTGGCATGTGGCAAGTTTGTGTCTTTTTTGCGTAAGCATATTCTGAAAGTAAAGTTTATTTCTCTTGTTAATTTGATAGCCGATCGTGAAGTTGTAAAGGAACTTGTTGCTGATACAATGACGGTTGAGAATATGAAAATAGAGTTGGAACGACTTTTGTTTAATAAGGAGTACCGCCGGAAAATGTTGGATGAATATGAATTAATGGCTCAACGTCTTGGTCCAGCTGGAGCTCCCCGGCATGCTGCTCGTGAAATGATGAAATTGCTTAAAAAATAAGCTATCTTTTGATAATAAATCTAAAGCCGGTGCAGTAAATGCCCGGCTTTTTTATTTATCTGATAGAAACAAAAAAGAAAGGAATACATATATGAAAAAGTTGAATTGTTTTTTCTTAGTGTTGTTATTGGTATTAATTCCTACTTTGCAATCATGTGATGAGAGTGATGGATATTCTATCGGACAACGTGGAGGGAGTTGGGCTACAGTTCGTGTAGTGAGTGGTGATACGTATTATTTAGAGTCCGATAATTATGGGAGTCTTTGGCCGGCTGCAACAAATGTTTATGGATTTAAACCGGTAGACGGTAAACGTATGCTTGTTGTTTTCAATCCTTTGTATGATAACTATGGGGAGTATGATATGGCTATTAAGGTTGAGAACCTATTTCCTGTTACAACGAAGCAGGTGGAAGACTTAACCTCAGAGAATGAAGAAGAGATAGGCAATGATCCGGTCTCTATTCTTAAAGGTGATATCTGGATTGCTAATGGATATCTGAATCTTATATTCGAACAGAACAGACCTGTTTATGGGCCACACCGGGTTAGTCTGGTGCGTAATACGATAGAGGAAGCAGAAGATGATGGATATATCCATTTAGAATATCGTTATAATACGCATAACGATCTGTCCGGTTGGTTTGGTTATGAACCTGTTTCATTTAATCTGAATTCTCTGGACTTTGAAGGAAAGAAGGGGTTGAAGTTGAAACTGAACTCATCCGTAAATGGCGAAGTTGAGTTGACATTTAACGTGAAAGAAACGACGTCTGTCCCCAAAATAGCTCTAAACCTTGATTATAACACACTGGAAGCAGGTAAGACGGAATAGTGTTTTGCCGGGCTTTCAATTAAAACGGGCCTGTCTTTGCTGTTGGAGACAGGCCCGTTTCTGTATATGAATCTTTTTTAAATCCATGTCAATGCGTACAGATAAACTACTGCTGCAGGTATCGCCATCAATGCACTATCAAACCGGTCTAACATACCACCATGTCCAGGAAGAATAGACCCGGAGTCTTTGATGTGAAGTTGGCGTTTTAATAATGATTCTGTAAGATCCCCCCAGGTACCAAAAACTACTACTACCAATGCGAGTCCCGCCCATTCTGCTACGCTCATAATCGGGAAGAAATGAGCAAATACAAAAGACGAAGCTATTGATACCATGCCTCCTCCAATAGAACCTTCCCACGATTTTTTAGGGGAGATACGTTCAAAAAGACGATGCTTTCCTATTAATGAACCTACACAATAAGCTCCTGTGTCACTCAACCAGATGAAGACGAAAATAGATAACGGCAATATCCGGTTGTAGCTTACAGAGGAATCTTCCGGATTATTGTGAAAAGCCAATGCACTCAATAAAGCGAAGGGTAATGCAATGTATAGTTGACTCAACATAGAGAAAGCCCAATTGAGCACAGGGCTTTCCTTCTTCAGATACAGTTCGCTAATCATCATGTAGAGAAGCAAAAGTAAATAAGGAAGGAATATTTTAGAGTCTGATGCATCAATGCAGAATCCCATTATAGCCAGAAACAGATAAGCTCCGCCCAACATGATGATGTTCTTATTGACGCTGACACCTTCTATATGATTGACCAGGCTACCAAATTCCCGTATTGTTAGAGCACTGATTACTATAAAAAGTGCTCCGAAACTGAATGGGTGATAGAGAATGCATCCTACCAATATGGCTACAAATAGTACCCCTGTGATCGCTCTTTGTATAAAATTGTTTTTCAACGTGTTTAGATTTTAATTTTGTAATTCGGTAACCGGTGTTTCTGCTGAGGCTTCAGCTTCCTTTTTGGCTTCCTTCTCTTCGTTCATTTTCTTTTCAAGAGCTTTCTCTGCATCTGCAGCGTCTTTACTTTCTTTAGCTGCCATGATTTCTTCAGAGCGTGATGCCCATGGACGTTTACCAAAGATACGTTCTACATCCTCCGCAAAGATAACTTCTTTGTCTATTAACAATTGAGCCAATTGATTATGTCCGTCTTTATGTTCGGATAGAATCTGTTTAGCCCGTTCGTATTGTTCGTTGACCATCTTTTTTACTTCCTCGTCAATTAATTCAGCTGTCTTTTCACTATAAGGACGATTGAAAGAATATTCATCATTGTTATAGTAACACAGATTAGGCAGTCTGTCGCTCATACCAAGATAAGCAATCATACCGTATGATTGTTTGGTGACGCGTTCCAAGTCGTTCATTGCTCCGGTTGAGATTCTTCCAAGGAATAAATCTTCTGCGGCACGTCCACCTAAAGTGGCACACATTTCATCAAGCATTTGCTCTTTAGTGGTGATTTGACGTTCTTCCGGCAAATACCAGGCAGCGCCTAATGCACGACCACGCGGTACAATGGTTACCTTTATCAATGGATTGGCATATTCAAGTAGCCAGGAAATGGCTGCATGACCTGCTTCGTGCAGCGCAATGGAACGGCGTTCAGCTTCGGTTGTTATTTTGGTTTTCTTTTCCAGACCACCAATGATACGGTCTACTGCATCCAGAAAATCTTGTTTACCAACAAAGCTCTTTCCATGGCGGGCTGCAATCAAGGCAGCTTCATTACATACATTGGCTATGTCTGCTCCTGAGAATCCAGGTGTCTGGCGAGCCAGTAAATCTACATCTACACTATCATCTATTTTAATAGGACGCAGGTGTACACCAAATACTTCTTTACGTTCATTTAAGTCGGGCAGGTCTACATGGATTTGACGGTCGAAACGTCCGGCACGCAAAAGGGCTTTATCCAATACGTCTACACGATTGGTAGCGGCAAGGATAATAACGCCACTGTTAGAACCGAAACCATCCATTTCTGTCAAGAGCTGGTTCAATGTATTTTCGCGTTCATCATTTCCTCCCATTGCCGGGTTTTTACCACGGGCACGTCCTACTGCATCAATTTCATCAATAAAAATGATACAGGGAGCTTTCTCTTTTGCCTGGCGAAAGAGGTCGCGAACTCGGGAAGCACCTACACCAACAAACATTTCAACAAAGTCTGAACCTGCCAGAGAGAAAAACGGTACATTCGCTTCACCGGCCACTGCTTTGGCAAGCAGGGTTTTACCTGTTCCCGGAGGACCTACCAACAACGCACCTTTAGGAATCTTACCACCAAGGTCCGTATATTTCTGTGGTTGTTTCAGGAATTCTACAATCTCTTCCACTTCTTGTTTGGCCTCGGCAAGTCCTGCCACATCTTTAAATGTGATTTTAATAGCACCACCTTTTTCAAAAAGTTGTGCTTTGGACTTTCCTACATTGAATACTCCACCGCTGCCTCCGCTTGCTCCACCACTCATTCGACGCATAAAGAATATCCACAGTCCGATGAGGAAGATGATCGGCAAGAAGTTTATCAGAATAGAACCAAATATGTTGTTCTTTTTATCGTAGCTTATGGAACCATCAAAATGGCCTTCTTGTTTTTGGGCATCAATGAAATTACCAAGACTCTCACGTGTGGGAGCTTCAGTGGTAATCATTGGGTTTTTGCCAACGCGGGTTGAATCTTGTTTGAATACCTTGCCCACAAACTGCGGTTTGATAAATACTTCAACCGAACTGTCGTCATATCCTACTACTTTACTCACATACCCTTCACGAACGTACTGTTGGAATTCGTCGTAAGGAATCTGTTTGCTTATAGTACCTCCCTGATTGCTCCACCAAAGGCCCAGGAGCATTAGGGCTATAATCATGTACATCCAGTTCAGATTGAACTTGGGCATATTTACTTTATTGGGTTTCTTGTTTTTATCTTCCATATTGAAAAATTAGTCAATGTCGGGGATCGTTGTTAACTTGGCATCCGCCCAAAGATTTTCCAGATTATAGAAATATCTGGTTTCGGGCAGGAATACGTGTACCAGCACATCTGAATAATCCATAGCTACCCATTCGGCATTTCGCAGACCATCTATTGCAAATGGTTTAATGTCTGTGCCTTTCCGGGTGAAATCTTTGATTGAATCAACGATGGCTGTTATTTGGCTGGGTGAGTTACCTTGACAAATTACTAAATATTTGCATATTGTATCGCCAATATTTGTCAGGTCGGCTATAACGATGTTTTTACCTTTTTTCTCTTGAATTCCTTCTGTTATTTTTTCAATTAATATTTTCGTCTCGTTCATTTATCGGTTGAAATTTAATAATCAATGCTTTTACTTCTCTTTATAACAAGGAAGCTCTTGTCTTTGTTTCTTGCTATATTAACATAATATAGGTTACAAATATACGCTGAATTCTTGTATCAAAGAAAGTTATGTCGTAAAACTCTTCTTTTTTTGTGTTTTTTAGGGATGTATCTTTAAAAATAGGGAGGACATCATTGATTTTTTGCAAAAAAAATATGTGAAATGTTTGAAATTCCCAAATTCTTTGTATCTTTGCACCCGCAAACGAGAAACAACGGAGTCGATCGTTGAAAAATAAGTATTGGGCTATGGTGTAATGGTAACACTACAGATTCTGGTCCTGTCATTTCTGGTTCGAGTCCAGATAGCCCAACAAACAAGAAAGCGTGAAATGTCCTGGAGATGTTTTGCGCTTTTTTTATAAGCTAAAACCTATATGGAAAATAAAGGGAGTGCAATCATTTATATTCTTTTGATGCACTCCCTTCATTTTTTATATCTTTACTGTTTTGGTTTATTCTTCTTCTTTAATTGATTCGTCAATTACTTTAATTTTCTGCAAAACCAATTCTAAGTCAGCTTTTAACTTGTCCACTTTTCTGTTGAGTTCCGTTAACAGGCTATTTCCTTTTTTAGAAGCAGATGTCAGGAAGCCAAGATTGTTTTCATAAGTTTGGAGTTCACTTTTCATATTTTCGTATGCGCGAACCAATTTTTCGCGTTCTCTGTATAGAGTCTGCGGTCCTCCTCCTTGAATGTTGCTGATATTAGATTTGAAATTACTCAGTTTCTTATTTGAAGCACTTATATTAAAGCGTTCAAACAGCTGATCAATCAGAGTATGGTATTGTTTGTACAGCTTATCTTTTTCCTTGAATGGCACATGTCCTATGGCGTTCCAGTCTTTCATCAGTTCGCGAACCAGTTTTCCCGCTTCTTCCGTGTCCATAGACTCGTCAATGGCGGTTAGTTGGCTGATGATGTTTTTCTTCTTCTCCATATTCTCTATTTCGACGGAACGTTGTGAAGAAGTTGCCTTATTTTTCTGTTCAAAGAAATAGTCACAAGCAGAAATGAAACGTTTCCATACCACATCTGAGTATTTTTTTGAAACCGGTCCGATCGTTTTCCACTCTTTCTGCAATTTGGTCAATGCGTCGGCTGTTGCTTTCCAGTCTGTGCTGTCTTTCAATGCTTCTGCTTTTTCACACAATGCTTTTTTCTTCTCCAGATTTTCGTTCATTCCCTCTTTCAATGCTTTGAAGAACTCTCCTTTTTTCTTGAAGAAGTCATCGCAGGCATGACGGAAACGTTCGAATATCTTTACATTCATCTTTTGCGGTGCAAAGCCGATTGTTTTCCATTTGTTTTGCAGGGCAATAACTTCCTGGGTCTTATTTTCCCAGGCTGAGAATGTTTTCAATTCGTCGTAGGTGATAGCTTCTACAATTTCGCAAATCACCGTTTTCTGATCCAGATTATGTTGTTCGGCTTCTTTCAAAGCTTCGAAGTGCTGTTGGTGACGACGATTGACTACTGTAGATGCTGTTTTGAAACGGTTCCATACCTCATCACGAAGTTCTTTTGCTACAGGACCTGTATCACGGAATTCCTGGTGTAACTTCTGTAGTTGATGGAAAGCCGAAACAACATCTTCTTCATCTGCGAGCTTTTCAGCTGCTTCGATAAGACGATTCTTTATTTCAAGATTTTTCTTGAAGTCATATTCGCGGAATTCGTTGTTGAGCTTCAGTATGTCATAGAATTTTTCTACATATAACTGATAGTTCTTCCAGAGTTCATTTACTTTAGCCTGGGGAACCAATTTGGTTTCATTCCACTGCTGTTGTAGTTTCTTGAATTCTGTATATGATTTGTTAGCGTCATCCGGCGATTCTACCAATTCTTTGAGTTCCTCTATGATTGAAAGCTTGATTTGCAGATTTTCTTCTTTCTGCTTTTCCAGTTCGGCAACCTGGGCACTTCTTTTTTCTTTGATAACAGCCATCACATTTTTGAACTCTTCTTCTATCGCATCACTCTGTGGTACGTAGTCTTCTTCTGAACCGCCATTTTCAACAAATAGCTTCCTCGCCGCTTCCTGTTCGGCATTATGTATCTTATAAAAAGATTGCTTTAAACTGTCCAATTCTTGCTTGTTGGCATTTTCTGCATCTTGAGCAAGTTCTTTCATCCGCACAAGTACTTCCTCTTTTGTTGCCAGCCGAGGAGCTGTTTCGGGTTGTTTTTCAGCATTTGTTTCTTCGGTTGGAGTTTCTGTTATAGTTTCAGAAACCTCAACTGTTTTCTTTTCTTCTTCTAACTCCCCTGGATTCAAAGGTTGGTTAGTGTCATGAGAGTCCATCATTGTATATTCGTTTTAGGAAATGGGGATTTAACTCCTCTTTATTACATTAGGTCACAAATTAATGAAATAAAACGATTACTTCATACTTTTTTGCCTGATTTTTTTTTATTTATCTTTCATTTAGGACAATAAAACAGTAATTCCCATATAAAGCATCATACCGATAATGTCATTCGTAATGGCAATAAACGGTCCTGTGGCAATGGCAGGGTCTATTTTAAGCTTTTCAAGCGTCATCGGGACTAAAGTACCAAAAATAGAAGCAAACATCACTACTGCAAATAAACTGATAGATACAGAATAGGTAACGGTTGCCATGGCGCCAAAGCGAATAAAATTATATGTATATACTAATAAAGAAATAATTGTTGCATTGATTAATGCCACTATTGCCTCTTTGGTAACTTGCTTGAAAGTGTTTTTAGTATCGAGAGAACTGTTCGCCAATCCCTGCACGACGAGTGCTGAAGATTGTGTTCCGACATTTCCTCCCGTACCTCCGATCAGTGGGATATAGAGAGCCATTTCAGGATGAGCAGCAAAAGTTGCATCGAAGTTTCCTAATATCATGGAATTGCCAATACCACCCAACATACCGATAAGTAGCCAGGGGAGACGTGCAGTGGTTTGACGGAGAACGTTATCATCTGTTTCTACGTCTTGTGAAAGTCCGGAAGCTAACTGATAATCACGTTCCGATTGTTCACGTACTTCATCCATTACGTCGTCAACGGTGATCTGCCCGACGAGTCGTCCGATACTATCTAATACCGGGATAGCTACAAGGTCATATTTTTCAATGATTTGGGCAACTTCGTCGATTGGTGTGTCTACATGTACGGAGATCGGATCTTTTTGCATCACGTGTTTCACTTTTGATACGGAAGGTGAAGTGATCATCTTCTTCAAAGGGAAAATACCACGTAGTCGCTCGTCATCGTCTATTACATATACGTAGTAGATCTCATCCAGTTCTTCTGCTTGTTGGCGCATCTCTTTCAGGCACTCCGGCATACTCCAGTTTTCGTTGACGAGTACCATTTCGGTTCCCATCAAACCACCGGCAGTATCTTCGTCATACTTTAAAAGGTCAACGATGTCTCCTGCCTGTTCGATGTCTTCGATATGTGAAAGAACCTCTTCCTGTTTTTCTTCATCGAGTTCTCGCATCAGGTCTACGGCATCATCCGTATCCATGTAATCGACGAAGCGTTTGGCGATTGTCTCGGAAGGCAGAATTTCAAGGAATTCTTTACGAACGTCCTCGTCCATTTCTACCAATACGTCGGCAGCGGTTTCGTTATCGAGCAACCGGTAGACAAAACGGGCTTCTTCCGGGTTGAGGTCATTACACAACTCGGCTATATCAGCCGGATGAAGGTTGATAAGAAATTCCTTAACCTTATTGGCATCTTTCTGCTCAATAAGTTGTTTAACGTTGTCTATGTATTCCTCGTTCATCTTACTTATATCTGATATTTAATGAAGATATACTATTTTTCCATTGGGTGTTAATACTTCTCTGATACTGTCTCCCTGAAATTCTTCGGATGTAATGCTGAGATTGGGCTTTTCATCCGGATAGGTGATATTACTAATCTTCAGCATCGTGTGAAACAAGTTGTTGGAGCTGATTGGACTGTCTTTATGACTGTTCAATATATCATATATTTTCGGAAACTGTTTCCTATAGGAATCAGAAAGCCATACGATAAAGGGTACGTGTACTTCATTCCGGCTCGGATTTGAGCTGCTGTGCATCAATTCTTCGGTGCCGTCATCATACAGATTTTCTGCATGATCGGAAATGTAACTGACAGCAGCTATGCATGATTGTTGTTGTACCCTTTTTATAATTTCAGATAGTATAAAATCGGTATACAAAACCGAGTTGTCGTATGAGTTAGTGACAATGGCTTTTTTGTCTTTACCAATCTCATTGTAACTAAAATCCTTAGGCATTGCCGGTTTGAACTTTTCAAAGTTTTCGGGATGCCGGTAGTTGTATTTGAAATGATTGCCCAATGTATGAATTACAATAAATTGCTTTTGCTTGTTGAAAGCAAGTACTTTGTCCAGTTTGGGCAATAATTTTTCATCATAATTATTGTCGGCACTGTAGTCTACCAATTCAAAGTGATGGTAGTCAGAGTTATGAGCTATCCGAAGAACATAAGGATCATTGAAAGATTGGTTGGCAATCCACGCTGTAGAAAAACCACACTCTTTAAACGCTTCCGGAAGTGTTTTTTCCTGATATGCTATCTCCGGTGATTCCGGAGTGGCACGGCTTAGCAATAATGGAAGTGCCCTGACCGTAATATTGGCTGTAGAAAGTACATCTCTAAAGCTAACCAGATTCTCTGTTTGCTCAAGTAGTGGAGTTGTTTTTCTTTCATAACCATTTATAGAGAAATGGTCTGCACGGGCAGATTCTCCGATGACCAGAACATATAGTTCTTTTTCATTGGGTGGAGTCAGGCTTTGCACACCAAATTTAAACGACTTTAATCTTTCATTCATAGCCTTGACCTCCGAGTTGTCTTTCAAATGCTTGGTATAAGATAGGAACAAATTCACGGGAAAGATTTTATAATACTGGTGCACAACCCGGTACGAACTGACTACCAAACGTCCCGAAAAAGTGCTGCCGGAAGGGGATGACAGGAATGTGTTTGCAAACAGAGTAACATTCCAGATGATGAAAAGAGGAATTAAAGCTATGCGAAACCATTTAGTACCTAAGTAGCGGTTTGGAACTTTATATACTTGTATAAAGTAAATCCCCCATACTAACAGCATTATGATAATTTCTAATTTGAAAGAAGACAGAACTTCCATGCTCTCTTTGAAGTCTGTTTGAAGCATAGAGGTTATGAATGGAGACGAAACCGGCATTCCCAACAGTTTCAGGTGTATTATCTCGATTGGGGCAAATAACAGGAAAACACCTTCAAAGAGGAAATAGAATTTGCTCTTCAAAAAAGAAAGAGGAAGTAATAATACAAGTATATATAAAAGTAGATAGCCAATCCTGTCGCTGAATTCTTTTTGTATATCGACAGACATGAACAGGCTGGACAGGCAAGGAAGGAATAGGATAAAAAATAAGATTCCTATTCTTCCTTTTTCCAATGTATCTTTATTTATTTTATTCCATATTGTCAACATCGATCTTTGCCTTGTGACTCTTTAGAGCTTCTTCTACACTGTTAGTCAAGTCGATAAACTGCTGTACCGATAGTTGCTCCGGCCGTTTATTGAATAAAACATCTTCCGTCAGCGGGCATTCTTTGCCTAATATCGGTTTAATAGAGTTGCGTAATGTTTTTCTTCGTTGATTAAAAGTGGTTTTTACTACTTGTTTGAACAACTTCTCGTCACATCCCAGTTCAATTGTTTCATTACGTGTCATACGTATTACGGCGCTTTTTACTTTTGGGGGCGGATTGAAGACATGCTCGCTGACCGTAAAGAGATATTCCACCCGATACCATGCTTGTATCAATACGCTGAGAATACCATAAGTCTTGCTTCCCGGCCCTGCTGCAATACGTTCGGCTACTTCTTTTTGAATCATACCGGTACAACAAGGTATCAGATCTTTATTTTCGAGCATCTTGAAGAAAATCTGACTGGATATGTTATAAGGATAATTTCCGGTTAACACGAACTGGTTGCCATTAAAAACACGTTGCAGATTCATTTTGAGAAAGTCGTCCTCAATAATACAGTCTTCCAGTGACGGATAAGCTTCGCGCAGATAGGCTACCGATTCATAATCTACCTCTACTACTTTCACCGGGCGTTCCTTTTTTACGAGGAACTGTGTGAGCACACCCATTCCCGGTCCAACTTCCAGAATAGGAAGTGTAGGAAACGTATCAACAGTGTCGGCAATATCCTGTGCCACTTTAAGGTCTTTCAGGAAATGCTGTCCGAGAAACTTTTTAGGCTTTACTAATTTCATTTATCAACTAAATAGTTACTTTTGCAGTCGACAAAGGTAATTCTTTTACTTGAAGAATAAAGAATTAAGAATGAAGAAACTAATAAAAAAGGCTCTGAAACTTATTTTACCATTAGTTTTGGGAGGCTTTATCTTGTACTGGGTCTATCGTGACTTCGATTTTGCAAAGGCGGGTGATGTGTTACGTCATGGCGTAAATTGGTGGTGGATGCTTTTTTCATTAGCGTTTGGCGTATTTAGTCACGTCTTTCGCGGTTGGCGCTGGAAGCAGACATTGGAACCTTTGGGCGTTTTTCCGAAAACGAGCGACTGTGTAAATGCTATTTTCATTTCCTATGCTACCAATCTTATATTACCTCGGGTAGGAGAAGTGTCCCGTTGTGGTGTCCTTGCCAAATATGATGATGTATCGTTTGCAAAATCTTTGGGTACGGTAGTTACTGAACGGCTGATTGATACTATTTGCATTGTTTTTATTGCCGGTATCACATTCTTATTACAGATGCCTGTTTTTCTCACTTTCTTTGAGGAAACCGGGACTAAGATACCTTCCATTGTTCACTTGTTGACATCCGTATGGTTCTATATCGTTTTGTTTTGCATCATTGGAGTAATAGTGCTTCTTTACTATTTGATGCGAGCGTTATCTTTCTTTGAAAAAGTAAAGGGAGTTGTCCTTAATGTTTGGGAAGGAGTGATGTCTTTGAAGAATGTGAAAAATATTCCTCTTTTCATTTTGTATACAATCCTTATTTGGGTTTGTTATTTTTTTCACTTTTACCTCACATTCTATTGTTTTGATTTTACTGTTCACCTGGGCATTCTTGCCGCACTTGTTATGTTTGTAGGGGGTACATTTGCTGTGATCGTTCCTACTCCCAACGGAGCCGGGCCCTGGCATTTTGCTGTTATCTCGATGATGATGCTTTACGGAGTAAATGCAACCGATGCAGGAATATTTGCCTTGATTGTACACGGAATTCAAACCTTTTTAGTAGTTTTGTTGGGAATATATGGTTTAGTGGCTTTACCACTAACTCATAGACAACGAAAATAAGAACCTAAAATTAATTCGTTATGAGTACAATCCTCTCTTTAGCTCCACAGAATGTGTGGAAGCATTTTTATTCATTAACTCAGATTCCGCGTCCGTCGGGACATATGGAAAGAATAACTGAGTTTCTTCTTAATTTCGGAAACAGCCTGGGACTGGAATCATTTGTAGACGAAGTTGGTAATGTTATTATCCGCAAACCCGCTACTCCGGGTATGGAAAACCGCAAAGGAGTAATTTTACAGGCTCATATGGACATGGTGCCCCAGAAAAATAATGATACAATACATGATTTTGAAAAAGATCCTATTGAAACTTATATAGACGGTGACTGGGTGAAAGCCAAAGGTACTACGCTGGGTGCCGATAATGGACTGGGTGTGGCTGCTATCATGGCTGTTTTGGAAGCTAAAGATTTGAAACATGGTCCATTGGAAGCTCTTATCACAAAGGATGAAGAGACTGGGATGTATGGTGCTTTCGGACTTAAACCGGGAACGTTGAACGGAGAAATCCTGTTGAATCTTGACTCGGAAGATGAAGGCGAACTCTATATCGGCTGTGCAGGGGGTATGGATGTTACAGCTACGCTTGAATATAAAGAGGTGGAACCCGAAGAGGGCGATATTGCCATCAAAGTTACATTGAAAGGATTACGCGGTGGACACTCCGGATTGGAAATCAATCAGGGACGTGCAAATGCCAATAAGTTGCTTGTACGTTTTGTTCGCGAAGCTATTGCTACTTACGAAGCTCGCCTGTCTTGCTGGGAGGGTGGAAATATGCGTAATGCTATTCCGCGTGAGGCTTCTGCCATTGTTACTATTCCTGCTGAAAATGAAGAAGAGTTGTTAGGCCTGGTAAAATACTGTGAGGATCTTTTCAATGAAGAGTTTTCTGCTATCGAGACTCCTATCAGTTTCAAAGCCGAACGGGTAGATATGCCTGCAGGGCAGATTCCGGAAGAGATTCAGGATAATCTGGTAGATGCTATCTTTGCCTGTCAGAATGGGGTAACCCGCATGATTCCTACCGTTCCTGATACCGTAGAAACTTCTTCTAACCTGGCTATTATTAGTATTGGTGGTGGTAAGGCAGATATCAAGATTCTTGCTCGTAGCTCAAGTGACAGTATGAAAGAGTATTTGACTACAAGTCTTGAATGCTGTTTCTCTATGGCCGGAATGAAAGTAACAATGACAGGCGGATATTCCGGCTGGCAACCGAATGTAAATTCTCCGATTTTGCATGCAATGAAAGAATCTTATAAGAAACAGTTTGGCGTAGAACCTGCTGTGAAAGTAATTCATGCCGGGTTGGAATGTGGTATCATTGGTGCTATAATTCCGGGACTGGATATGATCTCCTTTGGCCCTACATTGCGTTCACCGCACTCTCCGGACGAACGTGCATTGATTCCTACCGTACAAAAATTCTATGATTTCCTGGTGGCTACATTAGAACAGACTCCGGTAAAGTAAATATATAAAAACTCATTCAAAGTATACAAGCCCTGTTCACTTAATTTGGTGGACAGGGCTTTTTGAGTAAATAGGAGTCTGTTCAATAAATACAATTTTCTGTTGCTGTGTGTGGTAAGAGAGGTGTTATATTTATCTTTCTTTTTTTGTTACAATAAAAGACTGATTGCCATCTCTTCTTTATATAGGTGTGTCATGTTTTATAAATCTTCATTAGGTTTCTCTACGGAGATCGGGTCGAAACTCTACGAGGATCGGGTCGTTTCTCGTAGAGTTTCGACCCGATCCTCGTAGAGAAAAAAGTTTGTATGTAACTTATTGATATACAAGATGTTGTAAAAGGGTTGTATGTTAAATGTTTTCAACTCAATAGTGTTGCCTTTTATTCCTCCTATTAATTATTGATTTATCGTAAATCGTTACAATAGTATGCTCGGCTGAATGTAATTCCTATTATGATGTTATAGGTTGTCTGTGAATTAACATTGTTAACGTATGATTTTAACAATATAACCTTCGTATGCAAGAGTGTACAATTCAGTACTCTAAGATTGTACACTTTTGCATGACAAGAGTGTACTATCTTGTATACTAAAAATGTACATTTTTGTATACCTTGTCTTTATATTTTTGTTGTTATTGTAAATCAGTGCGTTAAGATTGTCGCAACGATCTTATTCAGCCTTTTGATTCATTCTTCTGAATATTTATAATTCTTTTTTTGATAACTATAACCCCGGGTGGAATTTGTTTTTATTATTCCATGACTCTTTGGGAGTGACCAGAAAGTACTCCAATTGTTTTTGGGGTGATTCTTTTTAGTTATGGTAACAAGTGTAATGGGCAGCGCCCAGACGTTAACCCTCAAGGTGGAGGGCATTGAACATGTAAAGGGAAACCTTTTAGTCGGTATTTATAGTTCGGAAGAGTCATTCATGAAGAAGCCTGCTTTCGGGTTTAAAGTGGAGGTGACAGATACTACGTTGAATATTCCTTGTCGGGGTTTACCTGCCGGAGCGTATGCTATTTCTCTTTTTCAGGATGAGAATGGGAATGGCATACTGGATACCGGTTCTTTTGGCCGTCCGACGGAGAAGTTCGGTTTCAGCAACAATGCCGAAGGCATAATGGGAGCGCCTGCCTATAAGAAATGTCGTTTTGAATGGAAAGAAGATACCACGATAGTGATCCGTTTGAAGTAGCTCCTTGACGTAATATCCTGTTTTATTCTTCTATAAATTATAAAAGTTCTCAAACAACTTCTTTCTGTATATCTTGCTGACCTTCAGTTCGGTAACTGTATTGAACGGATACAACATGATACAGGCATTTTCCTGTATCATGCTTAGGTAGTTTATATTGATGATATACGTTTTGTGTATTTGGATAAATTCTGTTCCGTAGTTTAATATCACATTTGCCGTTGTGTTATGTTTCAAGATAACGTGCCGAAAGTCATCCAATACGATTTCCCACAGTTTACGTTCGGAATTATATCGGAAATACCCAATATTTTGCGGACGCAGAATAATTTTATCATTGACAACTGTCGTTATCAGAAGTGGTTTTTCTATGGGATAATGAATCGAAGATAGAAGCGAAGGCTGTGCGTTTTTTCTATTTAAATAATATCGGTTCATAACCAGTAACAGGTCATCTTTGTTGATCGGCTTCAATAAAAAGTCGAATGCCTCCATGCGAAAAGCTTGCAACATATACTTGTCGTAAGATGTATAAAAAATGATGTTTATATCCCAATCTATCTTGGAATGTAATGTAGCCAGAAATTCCAGGCCACTGATACAAGGTAGTTCAATATCGAGGAATATCAGTTGAGGCTTATGTTTCAGTATGACTTGTTCGCCGTCGTAACTATCTGATGCAGTAGCTACGACTACTACATCTTGATAAACCTTCAGCTCATTGGCAAGAACGGTTATTGAAGATTTATCGTCATCAATGATGACAACTTTGGTTGGGATACTCATAAGTAACTTTTAGTTTATATTAAAATTGTAATTTTTAAGAATAATAAGTTGATTATAGTATCAGGTATTTTCCTAATATTTCCTCTATAATTTATACTGTTGTCGGGGTGCGAATTTAGGAAATAAATTCTTTATAATTTCATGTGCATGAGTTAATAGTATGTTGTATTTTTCCTGTCATTTACACTTTTTGCCCTGTTAGCTTATGTTTGGGGTATTTCATTGTAAAAAAAGACGTAGGATGTAGATTATTCTTATGGAAGAACTTAATGCTTTTCTTTGATACCTTGATTCATTATTATTCCGATTTGTTCTAATCAATAAATAAACACGGGATTAATAGAGCTATTCACAATAAAAACACCCCATTTACCACCTTCACCTTTTTGCTGAAAAGTCTTATAGGAAGGTGTTTGAGGGTGAAGGCTAGAAAAGTCGAAAAAACTGCGACATCTTTTTCGGAAACCTGCTACATCTTTTCAAAAAAGCAACTACATCTTTTCCCTGAAACATGAGCCGAACGGTCCTTTAACCCGAAACGACTTCCTATAAGGCTTTTCAGCAAAAAGGTCAAGGTGATGAATGGAGTAAAATTATGTGAGAAGTAACGTGTTTATAGCAAACAGACGCTCTTTTCAACTATAGTAGAGACTCTGCTTGGAAGAAATGAAGCCTCTATTTTACAATAAATTAGTAGCAACCGTCCTTAGTGTCAATAGCAACCGTCCTCGGATTCCTCTCCTCATTATTCATCTGCCTCCCATCGTTTCAGCTTAAGCAATATAGCGTAATCTAATTTTTTTGTTCAGTTCTATAGGTAATTGTATGAAAAAAAACAAAAAATATGGATCCCAGATACTGAAGGAGGTACACAAAAAAAAGTTGTATTGGAGTTTCGTGGAAATAAAATAATACCTATCATCTTTATTTTTTGTCCTGTTAATATTGAGTAATGATCTGTTATTGGATAATGTCGGAAAACCCAGGTTGTAAGCAAAAGATAGTTTATTTATCTTTGACCTAAGATTTTGACAAGTAAACTCAACTTAATTATTAACATTAATAATGAAACTTATGAAGAAAATTTTATTTGCAGTTTTGTCTCTAGGGTTGATGGGATTGGTGGCTTCTTGTGGAAGTTCAAAGAAAGCACAACATTATAATGTACCGTATTCTCAGCCGGAATATCCAGCATCTTCTAAAGCAATGTCATGCGAAGATCAGGTCTTTGTTCCAAATCTAATTCGTGGATATGGGATAGCACGTAGTTATGACAAGGGCAAGGCTATGACAGATGCGATAAAGAGGGGCCAAACTCAAATAGGGGTGAATCTATATCGTACTTTTAGTCTTGTAGATAAAGAATTTGGCGAAGATTTGGAGAGTAATAAAAGCATAAAATCTATGGGGAAACGTTCGCAGACTGTAATTGGAGTTATTGATAATGCTTCTATTCAAACGACTGTTGTTTGTTCGGAAAAGACACAAGATGAGGCTGGGGTTTGGACTTATGAAGTTTGTGTTGAGATGAATCAATCTTTGAAAGACTTGGGTACTAAGATCAATAACGAACTTGGTAAGCAGCAAGAATTGGAAGTACGTTTTAATGAACAGGAATTTGATAAAGTATATAACTCTGCTTTGGAAGAATATCGTAAACAACGAGAAAAGAAATGAGAATGAATCGTTTTATATCGATAATGTGGGTACTCATTTTCTGTTTGCCGATGTTTGCAAATACAGAAGAACCACGTTGGATGTCCAGTTTGCCTCATCCTAGTAATTCTTCTTTTTATTATGTTCGTATAGAAGCATTAGCTACAGATGTAGAATCGGCGAAAAAACTTTGTTTGAAATATTTAGCTTCCCGTATTGAGTTAGAACAGTCTGTGAGGATTAGTGAAGTTAGTATGACTACTGATGAGACGACTTCTACAATGGAAAATGGTCGGTTTAGGGAAAATATAGTTACGAAAAGTAATTATTCTTTTCGGGTAGAAGGGACACCGGTTAATTTAACAGCAAAGTTAGTAGATGAATTTCTGGTAGAGACAATTGTAGGTGGAAAACGTATGCTTAAAATGAATACTCTGTATGCTGTCGCTCGTAAAGGATATGCACCTGTTTTTGATGATATTTCCTTTAGCCGGTATTACGGCATGCAAGGTTTTGCCCGTTCATTAATCCCTGGTTGGGGACAAATGTATAAGGGCAGTACGACAAAAGGACTTTGCATTCTCGGAGGTGAAGTCGTATGTATCGGTGGTATCATTGTCTGCGAGAATTTGCGCTCTTCTTATATTAAAAAGATGAAAGAACAGCCCAAATTTGCCAAGGATTATAGTTCAAAAGCAGATAATTGGGAGAATGGGCGTAACTTCTGTATTGGAGCGGCTGCGGCATTGTATGTTTATAACCTGATAGATGCCATTGCCGCTAAAGGAGCCAAACGGGTCATTGTGAAACCTACGGGTAGACCCAGTTTCTCGTTGGTGCCTACTGTGATGGATAATGGTGGGTGCGGACTGGTATTCGCTTATCGGTTCTGACCCCTTATTTAATTCTAACAAACGAAAGCGAATGAACAACAAACTACTACTACTACTTTTTCTTGTGTCCTTCTCCTTTTCTATATCCGTTTTTGCTCAGCAGACAACGGATTATGATCGTTATGTCCAACAGAGGCGTCAAGAGTTTGAGCAATATAGACAGAAAAGGCGTACTGAGTTTGAAAACTACCGTGCCCAGCGTAATAAGGAATTTGCAAATTATTTGGCACAGCGTTGGATAGAGTATCAACATTATAGAGGTGTTGAAGCTCCTCCCTGCCCGGATCCGCTAAAACCGGTCATAAAGTTTGATGATGGTCACAATACACTACCGGTAAAGTTACCGGTAAAAGGAATTGTGACCATACCCAAACCTCAACCGCGGGTTCCACTAAATATTATGCCTGATACTCCCGCACCTCTTCCGGGAACACCGTCAAATCCGCTACTCGATCAACCTTTACGCCCATCTGTTACTCCTGTACCTACGTTTAATACCCGTTTTTATGGTACTCTTTTGAAGGTGAGGTTGGAAGAACGGGATAAGTTTACCCTCAGTAGTGTAGACGAAAATGTAGTTAGTGCCAAATGGAAAATACTGGCTGACGGCCGTATGGATAAAGTAGTAGATGATTGTTTGGCTTGGCGCGAAGCGATGCATTTAAGTGATTATGCTTATGTACAGATGTTAGGTACATTGTGTAATGCCTTTTTCGGAGGAAATTATTCGAATGAAGCAGTCTTGATGCGGGTCTTTTTATTGGCGCAAAGTGGTTATGATGTAAAATGTGCTCGTAAAGGTAGCCATCTGGTGTTGTTACTTGCCATAGAGGAGGATGTTTATGAAATCTCTTATTTGAAATTAGACGGAAAGAGATACTATACCGTTGATGATCCGAAAGGGACAGAAGGATACTATACATTTCCACAAAAGTTCTCTCCGCAATCTCAAAGCTGTTCTGTAATGATACGCGAGAAGATTGAACTGATGGATCAGAAGCTAAGTCCGGTTCGTCGCTTGATTTCTAAGCGTTATCCACAACTGAGCGTGGAAACACAGGTGGATCAGAACTTGATGGATCTGTACAGTCATTATCCCAGTTGTAAATGGGATATGTATGCCAACACGCCTATGAGTGATGTACTGTCGGATGATATACTACCGACCCTAAAAGAGGGTATTGCCGGTAAAACAGAAGCAGAATCAGCGAATATGCTGATAAACTTTGTGCAGACAGCCTTTGAATATATGACGGATGAGGAGCAGTTTGGATATGAGAGGCCTTTCTTCGTAGACGAAACTTTCTACTACCCCTATTCGGATTGTGAAGATCGGGCTATCTTATATTCCAATCTGGTGCGCAGGTTGCTACACCTTGATGTTGTGTTGTTGCATTATCCTAAACACCTGGCTACAGCCGTGCGGTTCACTTCAAATGTAGAGGGGGATTATGTGATGGTGAACGGGCAAAAGTACACGGTATGCGATCCTACATACATCGGTGCTGATATTGGTGAGGCGATGCCTCAGTTTAAAAATTCGGAAGTGGAAATCGTAAAGTTTTATTAAATATAAATAATTTGGACATGAGAATATTGAATGTGAGGTATTGCTGTTTTTTTTTATTTGTTTTTTTATTTGCAGCTTGCGCTAAAGATGAGGTAGATTTAACCGGGAGAGTTTATGGAAAAGTCACGGATACCTCTACTGGTGAAATACTAAGTAATGTAACGGTGAGATTGACTCCGGGAGGCCTGTCGCGGACGACCGGCAGCGACGGGACATTTGAATTTCAGAGCTTGGAATCCGGTCAGTATGAATTACAGGCTCAAAAGGAGGGGTATACGAATAATACCAAACTGATAAATGTTGAGACCGGGAAAACGATAAGCGGTGATATTACACTTACTCCAATAAAGGCAGATGCCAAATTGGTGTTAAGTGTCTCTACACTAAACTTCGGAGTAAAAAACACTTCCCTTTCTTTTGATATCATTAATCGTGGTACAACTAAATTCAACTGGAATATTTCCGGTTTGGAAAATGTGAATTGGTTGGAAATAAATCCATCTACCGGAACTGTAGAAGCCGGTAAAAGTCATGCCATACAAGTGAACTTGCTTCGTGAACGATTGACGGAGAGCAAAGAGGCGACGATTCTGATCAATGCAGATAAGGAATCACTTGCTTTGAAGATCACTGCCGAGGCAGAGAATAAGTCATCCAAAATAGCATTGAATACGAATGTGCTCAACTTTGGCAAAGATTATTCTTCATTGACATTTGACATTAAAAATATAGGCAATGCAGGGAATGTAAATTGGACAGTCAGCGGTATTGATGTGGATTGGATAAAAGTAACTCCCAAAACAGGCACTACAAGCATGGGCAACAGCAGCACAGTAAAAGTCGATTTGGATCGTACCAAAGTGATAGGTAGCATGAGTACAACGATTCTGGTAGAAGGAGATGGAGAATCGTTTCGTGTGACAATCAATGCGGAAGAAGCCGGGGGTGATACGCCCGATCCTCCTGTTATAGATGTGACGAACGGCTTATATGCCTATTATACCTTTGAAGATGCAATAATGGATCAGACTGAGACGGAACTGACCGGAATAGGAATTGGAAGTTCGTTTGTTGATAGCTATAATGGAACAAAAGCCTTAAAGATTCCGGCAAAAGAGTCTGCTTATCTGTCTATTCCGGACGGGTTGGTAGACCAGAAAAAGATGAGTATCTCGTTTTGGGTAAAAGGATTGAGTGACGGTCATATATTCCATGTGGTTCGGAAGGAACTGAACGACAACATGTTTGTTTTAGCGATGGAAAACGGCTTTTTGAAATTTGTAGTAACCCATTATAACCTTTGTTACCAGTACTCAAAGATGACTTCGTTTGTACATAATTCTTTAGGGGATGCTTGGCATATGGTGACATTGGTTTCGGATTTTAATGATACGACTTATGCAACAATTACGACTCGCTTGTATGTAGATGGTATTTATACCGATCAGATAACCGAATCTGATAATCCATTCTCCGAATCGGAAGGGATGTCTGATGCGAAACACTACAATAGAGGACTTAAATTTGTCTTTGGAGGAAAGATAGGAAACCAATATGAGCCGTCGCTGTCACCGGTTTCGCTGACTATAGACAATCTGAGAGTTTATAAAACCCGTATGCTGAGTGCTGACGAGGTGAAACAAATCTATAATTCGGAAAAAGTCCGTTAAAGGCTTGGAACGTGATGATGATTGGGCATTAAACTACTATATAATTATGATGAAAGCAATTCTTAGAGCTGTTGTTGTATTAATACTTTTGGTTGCTATTGGATCGTGTACAAAAGATGTGATCGATACGACCGGTGATTTAGTGGGCATTGTGAGTGATAGCCAGACAGGGGAACCGCTTTCCGGTGCATCTGTTTCTCTCACTCCTTTGGGAAAGACTTCTTCTACAGGTAGTGACGGACGTTTTGAATTCAATGCAATCGAAGCGGGTCTGTATAAGATTCAGGTGAATAAAGATGATTATCAAAGTAATACGAAAGAGGTGACTGTGATGGCTGCCGAGACAACGCAGGCTGATATACAATTAAAACCTCTCTCACCGGTATTGACGGTCAGTCCCGGAAGTCTTGATTTTGGGCCATCTGCCACAACGCTTACGCTTAATATCACAAATAGCGGGCAGAGCACTCTGAAATGGCAAATAAGTGAAGACGCCCAGTGGTTGTCTTGTCTTCCCACCTCCGGAAACACTACGGTGACCGAACAATCTTCTGTAGTCGTATCTGTGGATCGGACAGAATTGAGCCGGGGGAATTATTCCCAGACAATTGCCATAACTTCCAATGGAGGAAGTGCTGTAGTCAAAGTGACAATGTCCGTAGCCGGCATTGCTGTTAGTTTATCTCCCGAAGAGTTAGATTTTGGTTCCATTACCTCTTCCATGCAATTGACATTGACAAATACGGGTACAGGTACTATTTCTTATTCTCTTACTCCTTCCAATGAGTGGATTGTACCTGATAAGACAAAAGGGATATTTACTTATTCGGAAGTCGTGACAGTTGCTGTCAATCGTTCAGTGTTGTCTACAGGAGATTATACAGGAGAACTTTCTCTTAAGGTAGGTGATCAGTCGGTCTCCGTGCCGGTTAAAATGAATATTCCTTCTAAAACCAAACCTACCGTATCTTTTATATCTATCGATAATCCTACTTTCAACAGTGCACAGTTAAAAGGGGCTGTTGTTTCTATAGGTAGTGCCAAAGTTACCCGTCATGGCTTCTGCTGGAGTACGGAGCAGGAACCTACTGTAGACTTACCGGGGATCTGTAATTTGGGAGATTGCATCGTTCCCAAGGATTTTACATACAACCTTACCGGCTTAGAGGCCAATACAGCCTATTATGTACGGGCTTATGCCGAAAATGCAGAGGGCGTTTCCTACAGTAATGAGATGAGATTGAACACTTCCGGCACTCCCTCTAAACCGACAGTAGAGACGGGTAGCGCTTCTGATATACGTACGGAACAAGCCGGTTTCTCCGGAAATATTATTAATCTGGGTAATGTGCCTTCACTGATTCAATATGGACATGTGTGGAGCACTTCTGCTAATCCGACTATCGATTTATCGACTAAAACCCAACTTGGTAAAACCCAGAGTACCGGTGCTTTCAATTCTACTTTAACGAATCTTTCTGCTAACACTACTTATCATGTCCGGGCTTATGCTACGAATGAGATAGGTACTTCCTATGGAGATGAAGTTACGTTTGTAACAAAATTAGGTGATTTGAGTTTGACCACTGCTCAGGTGACGAGTATCACCCATCAGGCTGCTATAAGTGGGGGGACGATTACAGCTTTGGGTGGAAATACCGTTACGGAACGCGGTGTTTGTTGGAGTACTTCCAGTAATCCGACGATATCAGGATATAAAGCTGTTTCTTCGGACAACGGCAATACTTTTGCATGCAGAATGGAGGGGCTGTCTCCCAAAACGGTTTATTATGTACGCGCGTATGCCAATACATCCGGCGGGACGGTTTATTATGGGAACAATGTGACATTTACTACTACTCATGAAATCACTTTACCCGCTTTATCAACGGTGACTGCATCGGAAATAGGCGTTTCAAAGGTTTCACTCGCTTGCTCCGTAACAGACAATGGCGATGGTAAAGTTTCGGATTGTGGTTTCTGTTATGGCCTGTCAGCCAATCCCACTATAAATGATAATAAAGTCAGTTATGGTGCATCAAACTCCGCATTCGGGCGTACGGTTACCGGACTATCCGAGAATACATTGTATCATGTTCGTGCTTATGCCACCAATGAAGCCGGAACGGCCTATAGCAGTGATATGACTTTCACCACGTTGGAGGTAACTGCTCCTGCCGTGTCCGGGATTACTTTCGGTACTATCAGCAATACCTCTGCTGCCTTTACGGCAACAGTGACATCGCTTGGAAACGGAACGTTGGCAGATGCTGGTTTTTGTTATTCTACCAGTTCCTTCCCTACTGTATCGGATAAGAAACTGTCTTGTGGAAAGGCTACCTCGCTTGCTAAAACAGCTATCGGGCTGATTCCTGAGACGAAGTATTATGTCCGTGCCTATGCCATCAATGAAAAAGGCACTACTTATGGTGCGGAAAACTCGTTTACAACTACCAAGACGGAAGTGAATCCTTATACCACTTTGACGGTAGAGACTTCTTATGGTTCGACCACGTTGGACATGGCAAAAGTAACAGGGGGAACTTTCGACATGGGTGCTCAATCCACTTCTTCTTCAAGCACTAATTATGATGTAAATGCCAATGCGGACGAGAAACCGGTTCATAAAGTGACTGTTTCTACTTTCTATATGAGTAAAACTCCGGTTACCCAATATCTATGGTATGTAGTGACGGGAGGTTATCCGAATATAAGTAGTACTTACGGGCGTGGAGATACCTATCCGGTTTACAATATTACGTATGACCAATGCCTGGCCTTTATTAATAAGCTGAATTCATTGACGGGTAAAAGATTCCGTATGCCAACTGAGGCGGAATGGGAATTTGCTGCCCGTGGTGGAAACAACAGTGAAGGTACGAGATGGAGTGGAAATACTTCTTGTGGCTCTGTTGGCTGGTTTAGTGGAAACTCCGGTGCTAAAACACACCCTGTTGCGGAGAAAACTCCAAATGAATTGAATATTTATGATATGAGTGGTAATGTCTGGGAATGGTGTTCGGATTGGTATGCTAATTATAGTAGCGCATCTCAAACGAATCCGACAGGGGCTGCATCGGGTAGCAATCGTGTGATACGTGGAGGCAGTTACAGTGATACTGCCAATGATTGCAGGGTATCTATGCGGAGCTTTATAGCTTCCTCAAACAGTATGTCTACACTTGGTGTGAGATTAGTAATGGAATAAATAACTAAAAGAAAGAATAATATGAAGAAGAATCTATTTGTCTTGTGTCTCTTATTATGTACCACGACTTTGGTTAGAGCACAATTTGGAGGTAAAGGTGCCGGAACAGACAGTGACCCTTATCAGATAACAAATGCGGATGAATTGTTTGAGGTTAGAAATGACTTGTTAGCTTCTTATAAGTTGATGAATGATGTTGATTTGGAGCAGTGGATTGAAGAGGATAACCCAACACAAGGATGGAGTCCGATAGGAAACACAGATACTCCGTTTCAAGGGACGTTTGATGGGAATAATAAAGTTATCAAGGGGCTATATATTAAAAGAACAACAATGGATAATGTTGGACTTTTTGGGCATGTGTTGCAAACGACTATTAAGAATCTGGCTTTACTGGCGCCTATAGTGACGGGTAATGATAATGTTGGCGCGTTGGTAGGTAGTGCCCCATTGGTTACTTACAATAATTCAAAAGGAGAGCATTGCAATATTGAAAATATCGTTGTTTTTGGGGGAGTTGTTTCTGGAATTAATTGCGTCGGAGGGATTGTTGGAAGTTTAAATGTAAGTATTTATGTGCCTGGAGTAACTACAGCTGGTATTATAGGTTGTTACAGTTCTTCTGTCATTAATGCTAAAGGAACAAAATGTGGGGGAATCTGTGGAAGCGCAAATGGGTATGTATCTACTAATAATTGGGGTGTTACAAATTATGGATATAGTTGTAAAGTATCTATTCGTGATAATTCATTTATGGGGAAAGTACAGGGGAAATCTTATGTGGGTGGAATTTTAGGTGAACTGACTCGTCTAGGTAATTTGTCATATTGTGAATGTCTGCAAAATATTGTTGTGGGAGGCATTATAGGGGAGGAGCATGTAAGTGGAATAGCTGGAAATTTTATCAGCGATGGTTCTACTTTGCTAAAATATAATGTATCAATGGCCGATACAATTAGTGCTTTTTCCTCTTCTCCTTACCGAATCGTTGACAATGAATGGCCCAATAATTTTGCTTATTCCGGAACTAAGGCTTTTGCAAATGGGAAATCTGTTACATTAGAAGATAATAATTATAATGGGACAGCTTATGGTCTTAAAACTTTAAAGAAACAAAGTACTTATGAGGGTATGGAATTTGATTTCTCCAATCAGTGGACTATTGTGGAAGGAGAAACTTTCCCTTATAATAAGAGGCAGAGTGCGCCTCCTACAGTAACTTCTTTTACCGCAGGAAATAAAGGAAGTATTTCTGGCACGGCTACAGGAAATGGTGGCGTATATGTCATGGTTGGAAATGATATTTATGAATCATATATTCTTGATAATAAGTGGTCGGTGACATTAGGTGCCATATCCAAAGGAACAATGGTGAAAGTCATGACTCGTTATGCTGGTTTAATGCCGTCTATATTTGTTACAGCTGTAGCAACATCTGGTAGTGGAGATACTCCGGAGATTTTAAAGGGTGATGCCAATGGCGATGGTTCTGTGGATACGGTCGATGCAGTTGCTATTGTCAATCATATCTTAGGTAAATCTTCTGTTTCATTTGTAGAGGCCAATGCCGATCTGAATGGAGATGGGCAGGTCTCGGTAGATGATGCGGTAGCTACTGTCCAATTGATTTTAGATAAACAATAAATAATAGGATGATGAGAAAATATTTATTTCTTTTATGCTTACTTCTGTTTACTGTTGGGGCACAGGCGCAGTTTAGTGGAAATGGCTCAGGCACAGCCAATGACCCTTATCAGATAACTGATGCATATGAATTGTCGGAGGTAAGGAATGATTTAACAGCTTCTTATAAGCTGATGAATGATATTGATCTTACGGAATGGATCAATGATAATAATCCTACTGCCGGATGGGCGCCTATTGGCACTGGTGGTACATCATTTTCTGGAACATTTGATGGAAATAACAAATGTATTTATGGCTTAAAAATAGATCGTTCGTCTCTTGATTATATAGGATTATTTGGCAACTGTGGCGGAACAATAAGTAATGTTATGTTGGTTAAGCCGATAATAAAAGGCCGAGATAATGTAGGATTATTTGGGTACAATTATGGGAAAATAAGTAATGTTATATTGGTTAAACCGATAATAGAAGGTCGAGATAATGTAGGAGGATTATCTGGCTATTCATTATCTACAATGATTGCTAACTGTTTGGTTATAAGTGGAGTCGTGACAGGGAGATCCTATGTTGGAGGTGTTGTTGGATACTTAGGTAATAGTATAACAGGATGCTATTGCAACACTATTGTTATGGGAACAGATAATGTTGGAGGTATAGTGGGGGGATTAAAAGGTACTGCAACGAATAATATCTTTTCTGGTAATGTTTCTGCAACTGGTCAGCATTCAGGAGGCGTTTCTGGTTGTTATATAACTAATAGTACTTCTGATTTTGTAAAATATAATTATGTAATGGGAAGCATGAAAGGCAAGGAATCAGTTGGTGGTATTATCGGGGTAAGTTCTAAAAGTAATGGTTACATTTCAAATAACGTATGTATCGCAGATGAAATAAGTACAACTTCTTCTTCTTATATTCCATATCGTATTTCTCAACTTGTTGGTACAGGTAATCTCGCCTGGGCCAAAACCCGACTCTTTCAGAACGGGAAAGAAATTGTTGCTGAAGATAACAAACAGAACGGAACCTCTTATGGCGAAAAAACGTTGAAGCGTTCTACTACGTATATTGGTATCGGTTGGGATTTCAATAACACATGGACCATTGCCGAAGGAGAATCTTATCCTTATTTGAAAGCGCAGACCGATTATCCGACTGTCACTTCGTGTGAAGCCGGCAGCAAATGTTTGGTTAAAGGGACCGCTCCTACGGGTGGAAAAATTACAGTGATAGCCGGTGAAGGCATCTATTCATCGACTATACTCGATAACTCGTGGGAAGTATCACTTGGGGCAATGAAGGAGGGAGAAGTTATCCAGGTCTTTTCTCAGATGGAAGGCAAATTGCCTTCGTTGGTGGTGACAGCTGTAGTGACAAAAGGAGGGGGAATATCTCCTGATATTGTAAAAGGAGATGCCAATGGTGATAGTTCTGTGGATACGGCAGATGTAGTTGCGATCGTCAATCATATCTTAGGCAAGTCTTCTGTTTCATTTGTGGAGGGTAATGCCGATCTGAATGGAGATGGACAGGTATCGGTAGATGATGCGGTAGCTACTGTCCAGTTAATATTGGATAAACAATAAATAGACTGAAATGATGAAGAGATTTATAGTAAGATTAGCTTGTATTTGCTTTTTTCTTTTTGCTTATACAGCACTTGTGCAGGCGGAAAACAACGCTTCTGCAGCCGGAACGGCACAACTGACTTTAGCACCTGCTACGTTGTCGGCAGGTACTAATGCGACACTTTCTTTCGATTTGGTAAATTCTCTTTCGGTGACTGCTTTACAGTTTGATGTGATACTACCGGAAGGTTTGTCTGTTAACACCATAATCAATGAAGACGAAGAGGAGGTGCCTGCCATTACGCTAACCGATCGCAAAAAGAGTAGCCACTCTTTAAGTTGCAATCGACGGGAGGATGGACGTTACACGGTGGTCATCCTTTCTATGAAAAATCAGGCATTTAGTGGAGAAAAGGGAGCATTGGTTAATATATCCGTTGCCGTCTCTTCTATGTTGCCTACAGGAAGTTATGACTTGGCAGTAAGCCAGATTATCATTGTCCCGTTAGAAAACGAAAGACCGGGAACTACGATTAAACAACCGGACTTTACGGGGCATGTATCTGTCAATAATTCGAGTGGTGATACAGGGGCGGCTCAATTGTCTTTGGCTGCTGGTAGCTTGAAAGCAGGAACGGAGCAGACTATTTCTTTGAACCTGACCAATGAAACGGAAGTAACTGCTTTGCAGTTCAATGTGAAGCTTCCGGAGGGTGTCACCCTGTGTACTATGAAGAACGAAGATGATGAAACCGTACCGGCTATCACGCTGACCGATCGCAAAAAGAGTAGCCATTGGCTGAGTTGTAATGAGCAGGAAGACGGCAGCTATATGGTGGTGCTTCTTTCCATGAAAAATCAGGCGCTTAGCGGGACAAGCGGAGCTTTGGTAGATATGAAGGTATCGGTTGCTTCTACTGTGACTACCGGAAGTTACGAGGTGGCTGTTAAGGATATTGTTATTGTTCCATTACTGAATGGAAGGCCGGGGATTTCGATCAAACAGCCGGAGTTTACTGATCGTATTTATGTTGAAAACACCGGTGGAGGAGGTGACGTAACCGGTCCGGTTGCGCTGTCTATTCCCGCGATGGCATTGGCTCCCGGCGCTGAAGGGATATGTAATATTGATATGGTGAACGATCGGGATATCTGCGCTTTTGAGTTTAAAATAAAGTTTCCCGAAGGCATCAGTATTGTCGAAGCGTATAATGAAGATGATGAGTGGGCTCCCTCCATCCAATTGACAGATCGCAAGAAGAGCTCGCACCAGATCAATTTCCGCAAGAAAGACGATGGCAGTTACAGAGTGGTGGTAGTTTCCATGCAGAATGCTACCTTCAAAGGTAACAGTGGTGCAGTGGTAGCCATTAAGGTGAAGGCTGATCCGGAGCTGAAGGAAGGGAGTTATGGTGTTATACTGAGTGAAGCGCTATTGGTCACTCCGTCGGAGGAAAAGATAACGCAAGAAGATGCAAGTTATGCCATAGATATAAAAGAAGGCGTGGGCATTGAAAATGAGAACACAAACGGAATATCCTGTATATGTCAGGAGGGTGTCTGTCTGATTCGTGGCACGTCTGTTGGTGATCTTGTCGAAGTTTTTAATGTAGAGGGTCGTAACATTTATTCGGAATCCGGTACCGGAGAACAGCTTGTAATACCCGGGGTAGAATTTCCTTCCGTGCTGATTGTGAGAGTATCTCGAGCCGGAAAGCTGATCTATGTACGGAAGCTCGTATTACAATGAAACTAAGTTTGTTGTGAAATAATGATTAGATGATATGGCTAAATATTATCTTTTTCTGATAGAGACCTTGCAACATCAGGAATGTTTGAAAGAAGAGGTCTTGAAATATGTCAACTCGTTTTTAAAGACTCATAGAGAGCGAGCCTCTGTAGATGTTTTTTTTCATTATTTCACGTTGGTGAGTTATAATAACGGTAGCTATAAGATTCTTATAGACGAGATGGATCTTACGGAAGTTGCCCCTTTGGAAGATATTGAGTTTGATAAGGAACCCTCTTATTATAGATATGGATGTACTTATTATGTACTTGATACTTTTATAGAAAAGGTTCAGCGAGGTATTTCAAACCGGGAGGACACTGTTTCTATAAATATAATCTCCGGGGGACGAAACAATACGGTTAAAGGGCATTGGGGGCTTGAAATATTAAGATTGATTGAATCTAAACAAGAACAAGGCTGGAGGTTCTGTTACTCCGGAATGGATGTTGTAAATAGACAATTGAAAATCGATCAAGGTATAAGGACTTTGTTTCGTTGGGATGCTACTGTCCTTTTCCATTTTATGTCGGGACCGAGGACCTTGGCAAAGAATCGGGAGGAGGTTGAAATCGTCAAAGAAAAGAAGATGGAAGAAAACACAGAGAAACCTAAAATGCTTTCATTGGTAAGTCAGGCAGGAACTAAACCTTTTGAACTGAATGGTATAGAATATATGAGTTTCAGGGATTTTTGCAGGAGAGATGAAACCTATCAGCCTGGCGTTATAATACAGAAACACGGATTTTATGTTTTGATGAATCACAAAGGGCAGCTTATATTGGAATATTCGAGGCTGTATCCCTGTTTTGATAGTTACGATTATGCCAACGAAGATCGTTTTCATCGAAATTACTGGTTGTGTAAAGATGAGCAGGAATTGATGGTTAAATATGAGTATATTACACACAACCATTTCAGTTGCAGCGATGATGATTATTCTACTTGCCCGATGCCTGCTTTTCTGGGGCCTGCCGTATTCTATGATGATGGGACAGGTGTGGTAAAAATAGGAGAATGAGTTTTGGACTCGTCTTTTGTTAAAGAACTATATGTACATGGGATTATTTATAAAGATCATCCCATGTACTTTTTAATTTTTCATCTTTCTGACTTTTTGTTCGTGTTTTATAAAAGTAACGATTTGTTTTGGTACGAAAAAGAATAATTTTATATACATTTGCGCATTCCGGACAATAGATCGGTTTATAGTTTTCATTTATAAAAACTACTATGCGAAACACACTCCTTTTTATATTTATCCTTCTGCTTCCTATTGATCTGGTGGCACAAGAGACATTGGGTAAAGTGGTGAATACCCTGAAAGAACGTATTAACTTGTCGGCATATGCCCAGTTGGGATATACCTATAACAGTGCAGCTGATCCGGATAATACATTTGATATCAAACGGGTTATTTTTATGGCAGACGGGAAGATTACAGAACGTTGGTCATGTTATTTTATGTATGACTTTGCAGTTAGTTCTCTGCAGGAATTATATACAAGTTATCAGTTCCTGCCGGGGCTGTCTGTTCGCGTAGGGCAGTTTAAAACACCCTATACCATGGAAAATCAGTTATCACCTACAACGGTAGAGCTGATAAATTGCTATTCTTTGCCGGCATGTTATCTGGTTGGTATCAATGGAAGTGATGTCCTTTGTTCTGCAAGCGGGGGGCGGGATATTGGTTTGATGATTTATGGCGATTTGTTTAAAAAACTGCTGACTTATAAAGTGGCGTTGATGAACGGGCAAGGTATAAATACAAAAGATAAGAATTCTCAAAAGGATGTAGTGGGCTATCTGTCGGTGAACCCTTTAGAGTGGCTTACTGTGGGTACTTCCGTTGTTATCGGTAAGGGACATTCTGTTGCGGGAGCACCAATTCATGGAATAGAACCGGGTGAAAACTACCGGCGCAACCGTTGGAGTGTGGGAGCTTTCTTAACAGGAAAAAAGGCGAGCCTGCGTACGGAATTTATGTTAGGCAAAGATGCTGATGTGAAAAGTAACGGGGGGTATGCTACGGGATGTGTCCGGATTATTCGTAATGTGGAAGCCGTTGCTTCTTATGAATATCTAAACCGGGATGTCGTTGCAGAAGATAAGCAATCAAATTATATGGCTGGTTTACAATATTGGTTTTATCCGAAGTGTCGTCTTCAGGTTCAATACACTCGTTTGAGTCCGAAACATAACGATCCTTCGGATCTGGTGCAGGCTCAGGTGCAGGTACGGTTTTGACTGAAGGAGGATAACTATTTGTTTTTTCTCAAAAGATTCTGTTATTTATTCAATAGTTTGTATCTTTACGCATCATGTTACTAATAGTTGAGAATGAATGATGAAAACTAAAAATGAATATATAGCTGATGTTAGGCAATTTAAAGAGAGGTTTGCCTCTAAATATGGTATTCGCTCAATCGGTATTTTTGGTTCTGTTGCCCGGGGGGAGCATCGGTTGGATAGCGATTTAGATGTGTTCGTAGAGTTGGAAGAGGCAGATCCGTTCACGATGTTTGATATTCGGGAAACACTTGAATCTCTGTGTGGCTGCAAAGTTGATTTGCTTCGTTTGCGAAAAGGGTTGCGTGATTTATTGCTTAAAAGAATAGAACAGGATGGAATCTACATTTAAAGAGGAAATTACGGATAAGTTAGCTCAAATATTAGAGTCTGTTGAAGTGATTGAGGAGCGGTGTAAGAGTTATCAGAATATTGATGATTTCTTGCAAACACCGTGGGGGATGACAATACTTGATGCTTGTATTTTGCGTTTGCAGGTTATTGGTGAGACAATAAAAGCCATTGACGATAAGACCAGACAGGCTTTGTTTATCCGGTATCCGCAGATTCCCTGGCGTAAAGTGATTGGTTTACGGAATATTATTTCGCATGAATATGCCAATATTGATTATGAAATTATCTGGACAGTGATACGTAAACACCTTCCTCCTTTGAAAGAGACAATATTGCTTATAAAGGAAGAACTATAATTCAATAATATACGATAGAGAATTATATAAAAATGTAGGGTCTAAAAAAGACCCTACATTTTTTTTAAGCTAAAAAGTGCCATTCTTTAAACTTTATTCTGTTTCTTTGTTCTAATATAAAGTGACTTAAACTTTGAACATATGAGAATAAAACAGATTTGCATGATGGTATTGCTTGCTTTAGGAGTAGCCCCCTGGGCAAATGCGCAGACGTTTGACAAATTATGGAAACAAGTGGATCAGGCTGAACAGAAAAGTCTGCCACAAACAGTTATTCAGTTGACAAACGAGATTTATAAGAAGGCGGAAACTGAGAAAAACTCTCCGCAAATGCTGAAAGCTTACACATGGCGGATGAAGTATCGCGAGATGCTGACTCCCGATAGCTTTTATGTAAACCTGAACGGGCTGGAGCAGTGGGCTAAGACTGCGGAAAAACCGATGGACCGTGCCGTACTGAATTCGCTGATAGCGGGTATCTACTCCGACTATGCCTCCCGTAACCGCTGGCAGATATTCCAACGGCCGAATATTGTGGATGAAACTCCTTCCGCTGATATATGTGAATGGAGCGGAAATATGTTTGTGCAACAGGTGATGCAGCATACCACAGAGGCTCTGAAAGACAAAGAGTTGTTATTGGCTACGTCCGCACGTATCTATATCCCGTTTGTAGAGTTAGGTGATGCCAGCGAATATTATCGCCACGATATGCTTCATCTGTTGGGTAGCCGTGGAGTAGATGCATTGAGAAATGTAAACGGACTGGATAAAGACTCTGTTGTGAATGCCGGCATTGAGAATATCTATCAGGAGATGCTTGATACTTACAAAAGGGTTAATATGGATGATGGCTACGTGCTCACCATGCTCAATTATCTAGACTGGCGGCGTAATTCCGATAATACCTTTGTGCCCTACCGTGCACCACAAAAGTTGATAGGGTTGACGCAAGACCCCTATCTGGCGGGACTTGACAAATTACGAACTGAGTTTAAAACTCATGATATCTGTGCCGAAGTTTATTTGGCAAAAGCAAGATATGCTATTGAGAAAGGACAACAGGCAATGGCTTTACAGATTTGTGATGAGGCTGTCAGGCTGTATCCGGACTACAAACGTATCAATGCTTTAAAGAATCTGAAACTGGAGATTCTGAATCCCGCTTTGTATGTACGTGCTGATGAAGTCGCTTATCCCGGTGCCGACATGAAGTTGATGGTCAACCATAAGAATCTGGATGGCTTTACTGTACGTCTATATCAAGAGAAAAAGTTAGTGGCAGAAGAACATTATTCTTTGCTTCGTCCCGAAAACTATCAGGAACAGGATACTGTTTTTACCTTCAAAGCTCCCGCAGAAGGTAGCTATGTGATGCGTATTGTTCCCGATAGCAAAGCAAGAGAAAACCGTGAAAGCAAACTGAACGTGACACGCTTCAAGGTATTGACATTACGTTTGCCGGGTGATCAGTATGAAGTGATAGCCCTCGACTGTATGAGCGGGCAGCCTGTTGAAGGAGCGCTCATTACTCTTTATACGAATGATGAAAAGAAACTGACGGAGTTCACTACCAATGCGGAAGGAAAAGCTAAGTTCACTTATAAACGAGAATATCGTTACCTCACTGCTACCAAAGGACGGGATATGGCAATGCCTCTGCAGGGTATTTACGGAGGCAATTATACCTACTATACCGATAATAAGCCTGCTGATTATGTGAAACTACTGACAGATCGTTTGCTCTATCGTCCGGGGCAGACGGTTTATGTGAAAGGGATTGCTTATGAGCAGCAACTGGATACAGCCAATGTGTTAGCTAACCGTACTTATACGTTGACCCTTACCGATGCCAACCGACAGGAAATAGGTAGGAGAGAACTTCGGACCAATGAGTTTGGTTCTTTTGTTACAGATTTTACATTGCCCGCTGCCTGTATGAACGGTACATTTACACTTTCTACAGAAAAAGGTACAACAACGATTCGCGTGGAAGAGTACAAACGTCCTACCTTTGATATTACTTTCGATAAACTGACAGGATCTTACAGCCTGGGTGATAAGGTAGAGGTAAAAGGCTCTGTTAAAACCTTTAGTGGTGTTTCGTTGCAGGATTTACCGGTAAATTACACCGTTACCCGTTTCTTACGTTTCGGTTGGAGAGGGGTACAGACGGGTGTAGAACCCGTTGCTTCGGGGAGTGTGTTACTCAACGAAGACGGACAATTCACTGTTCCGGTGTTGCTGGAAGGTGATAAGAAGATGGATTTAGGGTATTATGTTTTCCGGATAGATGCAACGGTCACTAATCTGGCAGGAGAAACACAGACCTCCTCTTATAACGTGAGTGTAGGTAATCGCTCCGTGACATTGGGAGCTAACATTCAGAATCCGCTATGCAAAGATGATTCTATCCGGCTTACTTTTATTGCTACCAATCTTGATGGGCAGCCCGTGAGCGTAGAAGGAACTTACAAACTGTATCCGGTTGCAGACGGTGCAAAATCCGAAGATGTGATAAAGGGGACTCCGGCCTTTTCCGGAACCTTTGTATCCAATAAGGAGACTCTTCTTCCGGGATGGACCTCCGTGTCTTCGGGAGAATATCTGTTAGTGATGTCTGCAAAAGATGACCAGGGACGGGAAGTGACTAATAAAGAAGAAGTTATTCTCTTCTCAACTGCTGACAAACGTCCTCCGGTAAATATTCCGGTATGGTATTATGCCGAGAATACATCGTTTGATGCTGCGCATCCGGCTGTATTCTATTTGGGTACTTCAAAGAAAGATGCATACGTCATGATGAATCTATTTAGTGGTAATACAATGCTCGAAAGCAGGATATTGCGCCTGTCCGATTCTATTGAACGTTTTGAATTCCCCTATAAAGAGTCGTATGGCAACGGATTGTCTGCTACATTCTGTTTTGTAAAAGACGGTGGAGTCAATCAGCAAACGGTGAGAATGACGAAGCGTCTGCCGGACAAAACCTTGACGATGAAGTGGGAAGTGTTCCGTGACAAATTGCGTCCCGGTCAGGAGGAAGAGTGGAAACTCACGATTAAAACTCCACAAGGAATGCCGGCCATGGCCGAGATGTTAGCTACCATGTACGATGCTTCGTTGGATAAAATATGGAAAGGAGATCAGAGCTTGCAGGTATTTTACAACCTCTCAGTACCTACTACCCGTTGGATGGATGGGTATTGGGGAATGAATTCTTATAATTATTGGTTTCCGTATAAGAGCCTGAAGGTAGCTCCTATGGTATATGATCAGTTTATTGTTATTTTTTCGGGAATTGAAGAACTGCTTTCGGTTTATAATACGAGGCGGGGTGGCGTAAGAATACGGGGATTGGCCAAATCCGAAGCAAATGCTCCGATGATGTCTATGGTATCAAAAGAAGCTGCCAGTGATAAAGCTGATGTTGTTTTCACAGAAGAACTGGCAGAAGGAGCAGCTGGAGAAAATCTTCCCGAGGCTACGGAAGAACTGCGTACAAACTTTGCGGAAACAGCTTTCTTCTATCCGCAACTTCGGACCAATGAGCAGGGCGAAGTCTCTTTCTCATTTACTATGCCACAAAGCCTTACCCGCTGGAACTTCCGTGGATATGCCCATACCAAAGGCATGCTGACTGGAATGATCGATGGATCGGCAGTGACCAGCAAAGAGTTTATGCTGACACCGAATCTGCCCCGTTTTGTCCGTGTAGGTGATAAGACCTCTGTTGCTGCCTCAGTAGCAAACCTTACCGGAAAGAACCTTACCGGAACAGTCAGTTTTATTCTCTTTGATCCGATGACGGAGAAGATAATCAGTACACAGAAACAGAAGTTCACTGTAGAAGCCGGACGTACTACCGGTGTTAATTTCCTGTTTACCGTTACGGATAAGTATGATGTATTGGGGTGCCGTATGATTGCTGACGGTGGTTCGTTCAGCGATGGTGAACAGCATCTGTTACCGGTACTCAGTAATAAGGCTAATCTGGTAGAAACTGTGCCGATGCCTGTTCGTGGAGAAGAGACACGGGTTTTCTCACTCGACAGTTTGTTCAACGGCCATAGTAAGTCGGCAACCGACCGTCGCCTGACCATCGAGTTCACCGGTAATCCTGCCTGGTATGCAATACAGGCTTTACCTTCACTGAGCATGCCCGATAACAGTGATGCTATCTCCTGGGCTACTGCTTATTATGCAAATACATTAGCTTCGTACATTATGAACTCACAGCCGCGTATTAAAGCTGTGTTTGATAGTTGGAAACTGCAAGGTGGAACGAAAGAAACATTCCTTAGCAACCTGCAAAAGAATCAGGAAGTAAAGAATATTCTTTTGTCCGAGTCTCCCTGGGTAATGGAAGCGAAAACTGAAGAAGAGCAGAAAGAGCGTATTGCAACGTTATTCGACCTGAATAATATACGTAATAATAATATCACAGCCCTTACTCGCCTGAAGGAGCTTCAGCAGCCTGACGGTTCCTGGGCATGGTACAAAGGGATGAATGGCAGCCGGTATATCACCAATTATATTGTAGAGTTGAATGCCCGTCTTGCCATGCTGACTGGTAAACCATTGGAGGGAGATGCTTTGGTTATGCAGCGTACTGCTCTCAGCTTCCTCAATAAAGAAGCGCTGGAAGAGTATAAAAATATCCGTAAGGCAGAGAAGAATGGCGATAAAGTGAAAGGACTTTCTGCTTCAGCATTGAAATATCTCTACCTTATTGCTATTTCCGGTGAGCAGATCCCACTTGCAGAGAATCAGACAGCTTACAATTACTTCCTTTCAAAAGTTACGGAAACGCTGACTACCCGTTCTATGACCGATAAGGCACTTGCTGCCATTGTTCTGGAGAAGGCCGGACATAAGAAAGAAGCATTGGAGTTCATTGCCTCTTTGAAGGAGTTTTTGACAAAGACGGATGAACAGGGTATGTTCTTTGCTTTCAATGAGAATCCGCATTCATGGGGCGGTTTGCAAATCCCGGCACATGTGATGGTGATGGAAGCCCTTGAACTTGTTTCCGGCGATTCGTCAACGGTAGAAGAAATGAAACTCTGGCTTTTGAAACAGAAACAGACACAGGCATGGGACTCTCCGGTGACTACGGCAGATGCTGTTTATGCATTGTTGCAAGGTGGTACCAATCTGCTCGAAAGTCAGGGAGATGTACGTATTGTTATTGCCAATGAAGTGCTGGAAACACTTTCACCTGCCAAGACAACCGTTCCCGGATTAGGATATGTCAAGAAGACATTTACTGATAAGAAGGTGGTAGACGCCCGTAAAGTAACTGTTGAGAAAAGAGATGCCGGAATAGCCTGGGGAGCTGTTTATGCACAATATCAGGAAGATATGAGCCAGGTGAAACAGCAGGGTGGCGAATTGAATGTAGATAAGAAACTGTATGTAGAACGTCTGGTGAATAACGTTCGTCAGTTGCAGCCTGTTACAGCCGGTACGGAACTTGCTGTTGGCGACAAGGTTGTTTCACGTTTGACGATTCGCCTGGATCGCCCGATGGATTTCATCCAACTGAAAGATCAGCGTGCTGCTTGCTTTGAACCTATGGAAACGCTTTCCGGTTATCGTTGGAACAATGGATTTGGATATTATGTCGATATAAAAGATGCATCTACCAATTTCTTCTTTGACGGATTGGGTAAGGGAGTCTTTGTATTGGAATACAGCTATCGTGTCAGTCGTTCCGGAACGTATGAAACCGGATTAGCAACGCTCCAGAGTGCTTATGCTCCGGAGTATGTTTCCCACTCCGCTTCAATGAAAGTGACGGTGAAATAAGTGCTGATTCGAAGACGGTTGTACTTATTATAAAATATTGATTGTATTGGAACGTAGATTAACACAGATTTTCGCAAAGAATATGATAGAGAAAGAGTCGTAATCTCTTGTCTTTGCGTCAATCTGCGTTAATTTGTGTTTTATCGTTATAACAGCGCAGCCCACTAATCACTACTCACTAAACCGCTAATCACTATTAATATTCCTTTCAATCCGTTCCATATCTCGTCGAAAACTCCTACATTTGTGCTTCAAATATAATATATAAAGCATGAAACGCAGTATACTCTCTATATTAACTGTTTTTATTATTACTTTGTCTGCCATTGCCCAACCCCGTCTTTCGTCCAATAAAGAGACGCATAACTTTGGGCAAATTGAATGGAAACATCCTGTAACTGTAGAATATACCATTACCAATACCGGAGATAAACCATTGGTACTGACCAATGTCACTACATCTTGTGCCTGTTCGGTTGCCGATTGGACGAAAAAGCCGATTGCTCCCGGCGAGAAAGGTACTGTCAGTGCAACTTTTGATGCCAAAGCCCTTGGTCATTTTGAAAAAACGATTGGTATTTACAGCAATGCACAACCCAGTCTGGTATATCTGAAATTTGTAGGTGAAGTGGTGCAGGAAGTTACGGATTTTGCAAAAACACATCCCTATGCCATTGGTTCTATCCGTTTGGATCGTACCGAATTTGATTTTCCGGATGCACACCGGGGAGAGAAACCGACCATTACATTCAGTGTAGTGAATTTGTCGGACCGTCCTTACGAACCTGTACTGATGCATCTTCCTCCTTACCTGAAAATGGAAAGAACGCCGGATGTGGTTCTGAAAGGAAAGAAAGGAAAGATCAAACTAACGCTTGATACGAAACAACTCACCGATCTTGGCCTGACACAGACTTCTGTCTATCTGGCTCGTTTTGCCGGCGATAAGGTGAGCGAGGAGAATGAGATTCCTGTTTCAGCTATTCTTCTCCCGGACTTCTCGGGTATGACCATGCAGGACAGCCTGAATGCACCTGCCATCCGCTTGTCTGAAGACAACATTGATCTCAGTGCGCGGTTGGCTAAGAAGAACAAAGCCTCTCATGATATTGTTATTACAAATACGGGCAAAGCACCTTTGCAGATCAGTAAATTGCAGGTATTCAATTCCTCTGTAGGAGTGAGCCTGAAAAAGACGGTTCTTCAACCGGGTGCAAGTACCAAGCTGCGGGTTACCATTCATAAAAAGAATACAGGCAAGAAGAAACATCACTTGCGTATTCTGATGATCACGAATGACCCGGCACGACCGAAAGTAGAAATTAATATAAAACGATAATCCCTAAATATCATTACCATGGAACATCCGGAAAACAGCGAAGAGTACAAAGGACTGGTTGTCAACAAAGGTATTGAGCAGCCCTCATCGGTAAATCCTTATCTGAAACGTAAACCGAAGAAGCGCCAGCCCACTGTAGCAGAATTTGTGGAGGGTATCGTGCAGGGAAATATAACGATCCTCAGTCAGGCAGTGACCTTGGTGGAAAGCGTGAAGCCCGAACATCAGGTTATAGCCCAGGAAGTGATAGAAAAATGTCTGCCATTTTCCGGAAACTCCATTCGGGTAGGGATTAGTGGTGTACCCGGTGCCGGAAAGAGTACTTCAATTGATGTCTTTGGCCTGCATGTGCTCGAAAAGGGAGGTAAGTTGGCTGTGTTGGCTATCGACCCGAGTAGTGAGCGTAGTAAAGGGAGTATTTTAGGGGATAAGACCCGTATGGAACAATTGTCCGTACATCCCAATTCGTTTATTCGTCCCAGTCCTTCAGCGGGTTCGTTGGGTGGTGTAGCGCGAAAAACCCGTGAAACGATCATTCTTTGTGAAGCCGCCGGTTTCGATAAGATTTTTGTAGAGACAGTGGGAGTGGGGCAGAGTGAAACGGCTGTGCACTCTATGGTAGATTTCTTCCTGTTGATTCAGTTGGCAGGCACAGGTGATGAACTTCAAGGTATTAAGCGCGGTATCATGGAAATGGCGGACGGCATTGTTATCAACAAAGCTGACGGAAATAATATAGACAAAGCGAACTTGGCTGCCTCCCAATTCCGCAATGCTTTGCATCTTTTTCCGGCTCCCGACTCTGGCTGGACACCACAGGTCTTGACGTATTCCGGTTTCTATAATATAGGTGTGAAAGAGATATGGGATATGGTTTATGAATACATCGACTTTGTGAAAGCGAACGGATACTTTGAGTATCGACGCAATGAGCAGAGTAAATACTGGATGTATGAAAGTATTAATGAGCAGCTTCGCGATAGTTTTTATCATAATGCTAAGATAGAATCGATGTTATATGAAAAAGAACAACAAGTGCTTGGCGGTAATCTGACCTCTTTTATAGCAGCAAAGACATTATTGGATACCTATTTTGAGGAATTGAGAAAATAGGGATATTTATTCACTTTTTATCTGTCATCTTTCGCTCTTGGGTGGGGCTTTTTTGAAAAGGAAATTGTACCTTTGTGCCCCTAAAAGAATAATATCATTTATATATACAAAAGATGACGAATAATAATGTAATTGAGCAGGAAGAAGCTCTGTTGCTGAGGCGTAAACTTGACTTGTTGCTCCGTACCGGTAAATTGTTGGTAGAAAGTGCTGCGGATACAAACCGGATTGTGCGTAATATGAAGCGTGTAGCTGCTTATTTGGGGTTGCCGGAAGATAAACTTCATATTGATGTAAGTTATACAATGCTGGTTGTGAATGTCAGTGACGAGGCGCACTCTTTCTCTAAATTTCAGAAGTGTGAGAAGCATGGTATTAATATGACGGCTATTTCTGAAGTTAGTAAACTATCCTGGCGGGCTATTGAACATGATTATTCTTTGGATCAGTATGAAGAAGAACTGGAGAAAATCTGCTCCCGTCCGCGTAATTACATTCCTTATCTGGTAGCCATTGGTGCAGGTTTTGCCTGCGGAGGTTTTTGCAAGTTGTTTGGCTGTGACTGGATGGCTTTCTTGCTGGCTTCTGTTTGTGCTTTTGTTGGTTTCCGTGTCCGTGCTCGATGCATGGAGTTTGGTATCAATGTATATATGAGTATTGCCATTGCGGCTTTTGTTTCTACTTGTCTGGCTTATGCCTCTTCGTTTAGCGGACTTTCATCTACTCCTTATCATCCGCTTTTGGCCTGTGCTTTGTTTATTGTTCCGGGTGTTCCGTTGATCAACTTTGTGGACGATATGATAGACAATTATCTGTTAGTGGGTATCACGCGTGCTGCTAATACTGCTATGATGGTGGGTGCTATGGCTTTCGGTATTGTTCTTGCCATCCGTTTGTGTGTGATGGAGGATGTCAGTATTGATAAAAAGTTCAGTGAATTGAGTATGATTCCCCATGATCCTTATTATGTATACGCGATTGCTGCCGCAATTGCCGCAATGGGTTTCTCTATGATATTCAACATTCAGCGTCGTTTGCTTTGGGTGGTAGCCATAGGCGGTATCATAGCTGTGTGTACACGTAATTTCGTGAATTTCGAATTAGGTTTCGGACCGGTGATCGGTTCGTTTATGGGTAGTTTTGTAGTCAGTCTGATAGCCGTGAAAGCCGTTCATTGGTTTCATGTGCCCAATCACGTATTGACCATTCCTTCCGTCATCCCTATGATTCCCGGTGTATTGATGTATCGTTCTTTGCTGGGACTTATCGGCATGCACGGTGTAGTAGGTGAAGTAACAGTTGCCTTTTACAACGGTATCAATTCTGCTCTTATTATTCTTTGCATAGCTTTAGGCGTAGCTGTCCCTAACATTTTTGCCCGTCGTTATATTGCCAAAGACCGCCAGAAATTCCTGGAAGAAGAACTGGCAAAGAGAAAGGCGAGGGGAAAATTTATAGAATGGTGATGAGTGGTTAGTGATGAGTGATAAAGCGCAGCCACTCATCACTCATCACTAATCGTTAATCACTATAATTCTCCTTCCTTTTCCAAATCCGCCCTCGACTTGCTTTGTGTCACGATGTATACACCCAGAAATACCAGACCGATGGCGATTCCCTTTTGCCAGCCAAAGGTACCGATACCCATGACTACTGCTGCGATAGACGCGATGATTGGCTGTACATAGTTGTACATACTTACCACTGTGGGACGGAGTAACTTCTGTGCTGTCATTACGCAGATGTAAGCGATGAAGCTTCCTCCCAATACTACATATAAAACTTGCCAGACGGCGGGTACGGAAATCGTGCTCCATTCAATTGCTGCCACATCCTGATAAGAGAATGGGATGTAGCACATAGAAGCATAAATGAACATCCATTTATTGATGGTAACAGCAGAATATTGCTGGGTAAGTCCTTTGAATACAGTTAGGTAGATAGAGAAACTAAGTTGTGCCAACAGGCAGAGCAGGTCTCCCCAGATACTGCTATTGGCATCTCCTGAAGTCTGACTGCCTAAGATAAGTATCAATGCTCCCATTGCTCCGACAAAGATACCTAATACTTTCTTGTTCGTAACCGGTTCTTTCAGATAGATGGCGGCTACAATCATTGTGATGATAGGCAGAGTGGTAGTCACAATAGAGGCGTCAATAGGAGAGGTCAATGACAATCCGAAAATGAAAACTCCCTGATTAAATACCAATGCAAACAAGGATGCAAAGAATATTTTGAGCATATCCTTATGATTCACATGTTCCTGCTTGCAGAACATGGAGAGTATCCAGAAAGCGGCAGCTGCCCCCACCATTCGAAAAGTAGTGACCGAAAGAGCTGAAAACTCTTGCAAAGCAAATTTTCCGATGGGAGCCATTAGTCCCCACATCACATTGGCAGTAAGAGCAAACAGATGTCCTTGTACGTTCTTGTTGATATTCATCTTTTTAGTGACCTTTATTGAAAACTGCTGCAAAGGTAACCAATTTATCATTTGAATTGTTTATATTTGCCTTGATATAAAGCAAGAATAGCATGGAAAAACAAGCCAAATATATCCGGCGTATTGAAATAAAAGGGTTGTGGAAACGATTTAATATTGCCTGGGACCTGCGTCCCGACGTGAATATCCTTTCCGGCATCAATGGGGTTGGTAAAACAACGATCCTGAACCGTTCCGTAGGTTATCTGGAAGATCTTTCCGGTGAGATGAAGAACGGAATGAAAGACGAGGTAGATATTTACTTTGATGATCCCGAAGCTACTTATATTCCTTATGATGTAATCCGTAGTTATGACCGCCCTCTTATCATGGGCGATTTTACTGCCCGGATGGCTGATAAGAATGTAAAGTCTGAACTTGATTGGCAGCTCTATCTCTTACAACGCCGTTATCTGGATTATCAGGTGAATATAGGCAATAAAATGATTGAACTTCTAGCCGGTAATGATGAAGAAGAGCGGAAGAGGGCAGCTACTTTATCGTTGGCTAAAAAGCGCTTTCAGGATCAGATAGATGAACTGTTCAGCTATACCCGGAAGAAAATAGACCGGAGGCGGAATGATATTGCTTTTTATCAGGACGGTGAGCTCTTATTGCCCTATAAACTCTCTTCCGGCGAAAAACAGATGCTTGTTATCTTGCTGACTGTATTGGTACAGGACAATGAACATTATGTTCTTTTCATGGATGAGCCGGAAGCCTCGCTCCACATCGAGTGGCAACAGAAGCTTATCGCTATGATTCGTGAACTGAATCCCAATGTACAAATAATACTGACCACTCATTCGCCTGCCCTCATTATGGAAGGCTGGCTTGATGCTGTCACCGAAGTAACCGATATTACAACGAATGTAGTTGGCAATTGATAGTTGACAGTTGAGAATACAGAGTAATTTCAATCGTAAATAGTAAATCGTCCAATCGTAAATCTCACATGGCATGGCTCAAACCCTACGCGACAATCTGACTTCCTCTTACTTTAGTGCCGCCCATAAGCTTTATCCCAAGAACACACGCCGGAGAATTGTAGCTTATGTGGAAAGTTATGACGACGTGCCTTTCTGGCGTACGTTGTTTGAGGAGTTTGAGAATGATGAATATTATTTTCAGGTAATGCTTCCTTCGGCTACCTCTTTGGCAAAGGGGAAGAAGATGGTATTAATGAATACCCTGAATACGGCCGAATTAGGAAAAAGCCTCATCGCCTGTGTGGATAGTGATTATGATTTTCTTTTGCAGGGAGCTACTGCTACTTCCCGGAAGATAAACAGAAACAGATATATCTTTCAGACCTATACCTATGCCATCGAAAATCATCATTGCTTTGCAGAGAGTTTGCATGAGGTATGTGTACAGGCCACACTGAATGACCGTCCGTTGATTGATTTTGCTGCTTTCATGCGGAGGTATTCCCAGATAACTTATCCTCTTTTTCTTTGGAACGTCTGGTTCTATCGGCAGCATGATACACACACATTTCCGATGAGTGACTTTAATACATATATCCGGTTGCTGGACGTCAACCTGCGGCATCCTGAACGATGCCTGGAAGCTCTACAAAGGACGGTCTCTGCCAAACTATCGGAACTGCAAACCCGTTTTCCTCACTGTATTAGTCGGGTGGATGCTTTAGGTTCCGAACTGGAGAAGTTAGGATTGGTTCCGGAAACCACCTATCTTTATATCCAGGGACATCATATCATGGATAATGTAGTGATGAAACTTCTGATACCGGTTTGTACACTTCTTCGCAGAGAGCGGGAACAGGAGATAAAGAAACTGGCAGAACATGATGAACAGTTTCGTAATGAACTGACTTGTTATCAGAACAGTCAGATAAATGTGGAAATCATGTTGAAGAAGAATAGTGCATATAAAGCACTGTATCTTCACCAATGGTTGCGTGACGACGTAAGGGAATTCCTGGAGAAAGGATAGTGACGTGAAACAAACAGGGTGTTTTGCCGTTGCCCTATTATAACGGCAGATAAAGTATAACAATGGAAAAAATTACAGGTATAATCAAGGAAATTCTCCAGTCATGGGGATTTAATGAGTCGTGGACTGATGATTTAACGAGTACTATCATTTTAGTTATCATTTTGGCTATTGCTTTTCTGGGAGATGCTATTTGCAAGCATGTTATCCTGACGACGGTTACCCGGCTTGTGAAAAAAACAAAGGCCACATGGGATGACGTTGTGTTTGATCGCAAAGTGATGATTTACCTCAGTCATCTGGTGGCACCTATCATTCTGTATATACTGCTACCGCTTGCCATATCCAATGCCGGCCTGCTGACTTTTATATTACGTATTTGCATGATTTATATCATTGCAGTCTTTTTAAAGTTTATCAGTGCACTTCTCTCTGCACTTTATCATGTATACAGCGAGCGTGAGCAGTTTCGCGACCGTCCTTTGAAAGGATTGTTACAAACGGTTCAGGTCATTCTTTTCTTTATTGGTGGTATTATTATCGTCAGTATTCTGATTGATAAATCGCCGATGGTGTTGCTTACCGGTCTGGGAGCTTCTGCCGCTGTCCTGATGTTGGTGTTCAAAGACAGTATTATGGGCTTCGTTTCGGGTATTCAACTTTCTGCCAACAATATGCTGAAGGTGGGAGACTGGATTGAGATGCCGAAGTATGGAGCCGACGGAACGGTGATTGAAGTAACCTTGAATACCGTAAAGGTACGTAACTGGGACAATACCATTACCACCATTCCTCCCTATGCTCTGGTCAGTGATTCTTTTCAGAACTGGCGGGGTATGCAGGAGTCCGGAGGACGACGTATAAAGCGTTCTATCAGGATTGATATGAACAGTGTGAAGTTTTGTACTCCGGAGATGTTGGCAAAATACCGGAAAATACGTCTGCTGAAAGACTATATCGAAGAGACGGAGAAGGTAGTGGAGGAGTATAACAAAGAGCATGGAATAGACAACTCCGTGTTAGTGAATGGCCGTCGTCAGACCAATTTAGGTGTATTCCGTGCCTACCTGACTAATTATCTGAGAAGCCTTCCGGCAGTCAATCAGGATCTTACATGTATGGTGCGTCAGTTGCAACCCACTGAACAAGGTATTCCTCTCGAACTCTATTTCTTCTCGTCCATCAAAGCCTGGATACCTTATGAAGGTGTTCAAGCCGATGTGTTCGATCATGTGCTTGCCATTATTCCGGAATTTGATTTGCATGTCTTCCAGAATCCTACAGGAGAAGATTTCAGGGCGTTAAGCAGGAATGATTAAGAATTTAGACTAATACTATTTACAACAATGAATGCACAGCAAAGTTATATTATCCGTGAGATTACTCCACTCTCTGACAAAGATTGTTTTTATGTAGCCGAGCGGTATAAGACGGAATTTACATACCCTATTCACAATCATGCCGAATTTGAATTGAACTTTTGTGAGAAGGCTGCTGGAGTACGTAGGATTGTAGGTGACTCTGCGGAAGTAATTGGCGACTATGATCTGGTGTTGATTACCGGGCAGGATCTGGAGCATGTCTGGGAGCAAAACGAATGCAACTCAAAAGAGATACGCGAGATAACTATTCAGTTTTCCCCTGATCTTTTCTCTGAAAGCTTCATTAATAAGAATCAGTTCGATTCTATTCGCCGGATGTTGGAACGTGCGCAAAAAGGACTTTGCTTCCCTATGTCTGCCATTATGAAAGTGTATTCCATGCTCGACACATTAGCTTCTGAAAAACAAGGATTTTATGCTGTGCTTAAGTTCGTGACTATTCTGTATGAGCTTTCTCTTTTTGAGGAGGAATCCCGTACATTGTCCAGTTCTTCTTTTGCGAAGATCGATATCCATGCTGATAGTCGGAGGGTACAGAAGGTACAGGAATATATCAATAAACACTATAAAGAGGAGATTCGTTTGAATAATTTGGCAGATATGGTAGGAATGACTGCTGTTTCTTTTAGCCGCTTTTTCAAACTTCGTACCGGAAGAAGCCTTTCTGATTATATTATTGATATCCGTCTTGGGTTTGCTGCTCGCTTGTTGGTAGACTCTACCATGTCTGTAGCCGAGATCTGCTATGATTGCGGATTCAATAACCTCTCTAATTTTAACCGGATATTTAAGAAGAAAAAGGCATGCTCTCCTAAGGAGTTTCGGGAGAATTACAGGAAAAAGAAGAAGATTGTGTGAGAAGTGGCAGGGTTGTAACCCTACCTCCTCATAATTCTATAACCTCCTTAATTCTTCCTTTGTAAATGAGGTATTTCTTATTGCTTTAAGATTATCTTCCAGTTGGGCTACCGAACTGGCACCAATGATGACTGATGTTACTAAATCATCTTTTAGAACCCATGCCAGAGCCATCTCTGCTAAGGTTTGTCCCCGTTCCTCTGCCATTTTGTTCAGTGCTTTGATTTTGCTTAAAACATCTTCTGTGAGTTGTTCCTTTTTTAGGAAACCTCCGCGGGCCATTCGTGAATCTTCGGGAATGCCATTGAGGTATCGGTTTGTCAATAATCCTTGCGCTAAGGGAGAGAATGCGATAAATCCGGTACCGTTTTCTTTAGCTTGCCGGAGGATACCTTCTTCTTCCGGTTCCCGGTTGAACAGGTTATATTTTCCTTGATAGAGCAAGCAATGCACATCTCTTTCTGCCAGATATTTGTAAGCAAATTCAGCGGCCTCTTTCGGATATTTGGAGATACCTACATACAATGCTTTTCCCTGGCGGACAATATCTACCAATGTTTGCAATGTCTCTTCCAATGGAGTCACCGGATCATAACGGTGCGAATAGAAAATATCCACATAATCCAGATTCATACGTTTCAAGCTTTGGTTGAGGCTTGCCATCAGATATTTTCTTGATCCCCATTCTCCGTAGGGGCCCGGCCACATATCGTGTCCGGCTTTCGTAGAGATAAACAGCTCATCCCGGTAAGGAAGGAATGATTTTTTCATAATCTCACCGAACGTTTCTTCTGCCGAGCCATAGGAAGGCCCGTAGTTATTTGCCAGATCGAAATGAGTAATTCCTTTGTCGAAAGCATAATGCGCCATTCGCTGGCTGTTGGCAAATGTATCTACATCTCCGAAGTTATGCCACAGCCCCAAGGAAATTTCCGGGAGCATGATTCCGCTTTTGCCACAACGTCGGTACTTCATACCGTTACTGTATCTCTCGTTGTCGGGTGAATAAACAGGGTTTATCATATTTGTAATTATTAGGTTATTGTATAAGCAATGTTGCAGAATAAGTTAGTATGAAAACAAAGATATAGCTTTTTTATCAATCCGGATGTATGAGAGATGTCTTTCTGTCCTCTGGGGGAGAATAAATCGTTTATTGGCGGAGTCAACATCCTGTTCCTGCTGAGTTTCGTTTTGTTTCATTAGGTTGAGAAAACAGCTTAACTTTGTTGGTCGGTGATAAATAGTATAATGATATGATAAAATAGTATTGGATACTTTATGCAGACTACACTAACTTTGCATTATCATTCACTAATAAAACAGAAAAGACTTCGATTATGAGCCTATTTAAAGACAAAATTGCTACCTTGCTGGCCGAACATGAGGAATTCCTCGCCCGCAAAAACAATCCGATGAAAGGTGGAAATGGTATTATTACCCGTTATGAACATCCTGTGCTGACTGCTGCCCATACGCCGGTATTCTGGCGTTATGATCTGGATGAGAAGACGAATCCTTATCTGATGGAGCGTATCGGCATGAATGCAACCATGAATGCCGGTGCCATCAAATGGAACGGAAAGTATCTGTTGATGGTACGCGTGGAAGGTGCTGACCGTAAATCGTTCTTTGCCATTGCAGAGAGTCCTAACGGAATAGATAATTTCCGTTTCTGGGATTATCCGGTGACGATGCCTGAAGATGTTGTTCCGGCAACGAACGTTTATGATATGCGCCTTACCGCTCATGAGGACGGTTGGATATATGGTATATTCTGTGCCGAACGACCTGACGATAATGCTCCGGCAGGAGATTTGTCGTCGGCAACGGCTACAGCCGGTATCGCCCGTACCAAGGACTTGAAGAACTGGGAACGCCTTCCGGATCTGAAAACAAAGAGCCAACAGCGTAATGTTGTGTTGCATCCGGAGTTCGTTGAGGGGAAATATGCACTTTATACCCGTCCGCAAGATGGATTTATTGATGCCGGAAGTGGTGGCGGTATCGGTTGGGCATTGGTAGAAGATATGACGCATGCCGAGGTGAAAGAAGAAGTCATTATAGATAAACGCTATTATCATACTATTAAAGAGGTGAAGAATGGAGAGGGACCGCACCCGATCAAGACCCCGCAAGGCTGGTTGCATTTGGCTCATGGGGTTCGCGGATGTGCTGCCGGATTGCGTTATGTATTATATATGTATATGACTGACCTGAAAGATCCGACAAAACTGATTGCCTCCCCTGCCGGATATTTTATGGCTCCGGAGGGTGAAGAGCGTATCGGTGATGTATCGAATGTATTGTTCAGTAACGGTTGGATTGCTGATGAAGACGGAACGGTGTTTATCTATTATGCCTCTTCGGATACTCGTATGCATGTAGCTACATCTACCATTGATAAGTTAGTGGACTACTGCCTGCATACACCGCAGGATGGCTTTTTCTCTTCTGCTTCGGTGGAGACGCTGAAGAGGATGATAGAGAAAAACAAGAGCATTTACAATTGACCATTTACAATGTACAATTTGCCATGTGGATACACCTGTATAGTATTGTTCACCTTTACACCACACGGCAAATTGTAAATGGTCAATTGTAAACCCCTTACTCTCATACACCGCATGGCAAATTGTAAATTGTACCTTGTAAATTGTAAATGTATCCATGATAAAACTTAAAGAAAAAATAGGCTACGGTTTCGGTGATATGGCTTCCTCCATGTTCTGGAAACTGTTTGGCTCTTATCTGATGATATTCTATACGGATGTTTTCGGACTTCCGGCTGCTGTGGTCGGTACCATGTTTCTCATTACCCGTGCCTGGGATTCGGCTTTCGATCCGATTGTGGGAATCATTGCTGACCGTACCCATTCCCGTTGGGGAAAGTTCCGTCCTTATCTGCTGTTTCTTGCCATTCCTTTCGGGCTGATTGGCATATTGACGTTCACTACTCCCGATCTGAGTGATACCGGCAAATTGATATACGCCTATGTCACTTATTCGTTGATGATGATGATTTATTCTGCTATCAATGTGCCTTATGCTTCATTGTTGGGAGTGATGAGTCCTGATCCGAAGGAGCGGAATACACTATCTACTTATCGCATGACATTTGCTTATATCGGTAGCTTCATAGCTCTGTTGCTGTTTATGCCGATGGTGAATTACTTTAGCCAGGGACACAGTGAGCAGCACGGCTGGATGATGAGTGTGATAGTCATAGCAGTCATGTGTACGATACTGTTCTATGGCTGTTTCGCATTGACGCGCGAAAGGGTGAAACCTATCAAGGAAGCGCAAAGCCCGTTGAAGGAAGATGTGAAAGATTTGCTTCACAATAAGCCCTGGTGGATTCTGCTCGGTGCAGGTATTGCTGCATTGATCTTCAACTCTGTTCGCGACGGGGCCACGGTTTACTATTTCAAGTACTTCATTGTGGAGGAAGATTATGCTACTGTTTCCTTCTTCGGAGTCTCGTTTGTACTAAGCGGGCTTTATCTGGCCGTGGGGCAGGTTGCCAATATCGTAGGGGTAGTTCTTGCTGCGCCACTCAGTAACCGTATTGGTAAGAAAGCTACCTACATGGGTGCCATGGTGATTGCTACCGTACTGAGCATTATCTTCTATTGGTTTGGAAAGGGAGACATTGCACTGATATTCATTTTCCAGATACTGATTAGTATTTGTGCCGGAAGCATTTTCCCTCTGTTGTGGTCTATGTACGCCGACTGTGCCGATTACTCTGAGTTGAGAACCGGCAATCGGGCTACCGGGCTGATATTCTCTTCTTCTTCCATGAGCCAGAAATTCGGTTGGGCAATCGGTAGTGCTATCACCGGTTGGTTACTTGCTTATTTTGGTTTCAAGGCCAATGCTGTACAGAGTGCTGAAGCGATTCATGGCATTAAAATGTTCCTGAGCTTCCTGCCGGCAATAGGTACAATGCTGAGTGTACTATTTATCAGTATGTATCCGTTGAGTGAGAAGAAGATGAAAGACATCACGGCAGAACTGGAGAGAAAACGGAATTAAAAAAGTAATACGAATCAGTAATTCAAACCAGATCCGATATGAATCAGTTCACCACAGAGGACACGGAGGGCGCAGAGATATTATTTTCTCTGATGAAACGCGGATGATCGCAGATGAACGCAGATTAAAAAACTGTAGTTCTTTATTTTATCGTTATTTCCCTTTGCGAAAATCTGCGTTCATCTGCGTTTCAATAAAGATTTAAAACTCTGTGCCCTCTGTGTCCTCTGTGGGGGTGGGGAAATACATTCAAAACCATACAAATATGAATCAATCTATATCAACTTTGAAGCAAGAGGTGCAGGAGGTACTAACTACCAATATCCTGTCCTATTGGATGAACCGAATGGTGGACGAAGAGAACGGTGGTTTCTACGGGCGTATCACCGGCATGGAACAACGGATGCCCGAAGCTGATAAAGGAGCTATCCTTAATGCCCGCATTTTGTGGACTTACTCCGCCGCATATCGTTTGTTGAAAAAAGAAGAATATCTTGCTATGGCCACCCGTGCCAAAGAGTACATTATTCACCACTTTTACGATAAAGAGTTTGGTGGTATCTATTGGAGTCTCGATTGCAAAGGAGCGCCGCTCGATACAAAGAAACAGATTTATGCCCTCGGCTTTGCTATTTACGGACTGAGTGAGTATAATCGCGCTACCGGAGATAAGGAAGCTCTTGACTATGCCGTACGCCTCTTTGAGAGCATCGAAGCATATAGCTTTGACACTGTGAAGAATGGTTATTGTGAAGCCCTTACCCGTGAGTGGGATGAAATGGAAGACATGCGTCTCAGCGAGAAAGATGCCAATGAACGTAAAACAATGAATACGCATCTCCATATTCTCGAACCCTATACCAACCTTTACCGGGTGTGGAAAGATGAACGGCTGAAAAGGCAATTGTATAATCTTATCCTGATTTTTACCGATAAAATACTAAACCGGGAAACGGGGCACTTGCAACTCTTTTTTGATGACGACTGGAATAGCAAGTACCGGATTGTTTCCTACGGCCATGATATTGAAGCTTCCTGGCTCATTCATGAAGCTGCATTGGAGCTGGGCGACAAAGACTTGCTGGCAAAGGTAGAACCGATTGTGAAACAAATAGCGATAGCAGCTTCTGAAGGCTTTACTCCGGAAGGAGGGATGATTTACGAAAAGAATTCCGATACTCACCGGGTAGATACCGACCGTCATTGGTGGGTACAAGCTGAGACAGTGGTTGGCTATATGAACCTTTTCCAGCATTTCAATGATAAGGAGGCTTTGCAAAAGGCCATTGCCTGCTGGGATTTTATCAGGAAGTATCTCATAGACCGGGAGAATGGTGAATGGTATTGGAGTATCCGTGCCGATGGCACAGTGAATCGCGAAGATGATAAAGCCGGTTTCTGGAAATGCCCTTATCATAACGGGCGTATGTGTATGGAAGTACTGATGAGGCTTTGCCTCGTAGAGTAATGGTTCGTTGCCCGGCATGCAGAGTTGTTTTACATGTACATGTAAAGCTGCTCCACATGTACATGTCGTACTGTCCCACATGCACATGTCGTACTGCTTTACATGTACATGTAAAACAACTCCCCACACCGGGCAACAGGGCCGACGCATTAAAATGCGCTGTCCTGTAAAAGTGTTGACAGGTATTTTTCATCCCATCCTGCTTTCAGC
>NZ_CAXSVC010000014.1:0-139100 GCF_964240755.1 Bacteroides sp. HPS0048
GACATATCTTTCGTAGTTAACATTTATTAAAGCAATATTCTGCGGAAACATTTGGTTTTAATAGAGTATACGAGGAAAATATGGAATTTTTAATGTATTGATACTGAGTTATTTGTAATCTTTGATATTTGTCTTTATATTTCAATGTTAAACACTCTTGTTTTGTCTTTTTTATGTGTGTTTTAGGGTATCGAATATTTACAATAGAAAGGGCTGTTTTACGCTATTGTATATTTATTGCTATCAGTTTTGAATATAGTTCACCATAGAATGCAATAAACACAGGCTTCTATTATTTTAGAATCAGTCAGATAATAACTCGGTGTCCTTTGTGGTGAACTTATTTATTTTTAGTTTCATTTGCCGGAGAGAATAAAAACTCTCTGGCTATTGAAATTAAAATAAGGAGTTTTTGTTGCAAAGTTCAGAAATAACCATTACTTTTGCTGCCCGAAACCCTAAGGAGAGGTGCTCGAGTGGTTGAAGAGGCACGCCTGGAAAGCGTGTATACGCCAAAAGTGTATCACGAGTTCGAATCTCGTTCTCTCCGCAACAAATGAAGCCCTGCATACATGATTGTATTGCAGGGCTTTCTGCATTTTTTGTAATATTTGTTATCCGGATTAGCATTTGGCCCTTCTCAGTTGTATTAGTTAAAACGCAGATTTACTCAGATTGATTAATTTTATTACAGCGCAGCCATTTTATTAGCAAAAGTCTGCGCTCATCAATGTTTCAGTCCTAAACAATAAATCAGCATGATACAAAATAATTTTGCACATTACTCATTAAAATAAATAGTCTTTATGTTGAAGAAACTTTGCTTCTCTTTGCTGGCTATGTCAGCATACATCCTTTCTTCTTGTTCGGGCCCATCTGCCAGACAAGAGGTTGCTGTGCTTCCCACGCCCGTTCAGTTAACAACACAGTCCGGTATGTTTGTATTAAAGAACGGACTTAAGATTGGTGTCTCCGATGAGTCGTTGTTACCAGCTGCGCAGTATTTACAAACTATATTGCAAAATGCAGTAATTTCTACTGCGGAAGTAGGCGGACAGCCTGCTGATATCTTTTTGAAATTGACCGATACCAAAGGGAAAGAGGGAGCGTATAAGTTGAATGTCACTTCCGGTAATATAGTAGCGGAAGCTGCTGATTATTCCGGTATCATTTCTGCTATTTCTACTCTCCGACAGTTATTACCGGCAGCTATTGAACAATCTTCCCAGGATGCTTCTCATTCTATCCCCGCCGTAAGTATAGAAGATGCACCGCGTTTGGCATGGCGCGGGATGATGCTCGATGCTTCACGTCACTTCTGGAACAAAGAGGAGGTGAAGCACGTGCTCGATATGATGGCTCTTTACAAATTGAATAAATTTCACTGGCATCTGACCGATGATCAGGGATGGCGTATTGAAATCAAACAATATCCGCTACTTACCGCAAAAGGAGCGTGGCGTAAATTCAATTCCCACGACAGAGAGTGTATGCATCGTATGGTAGAAGAAGATAATCTGGATTTCCGGATCCCTGAAGATAAGATGGAAATAGTAGAGGGAGATACGTTGTATGGCGGATATTATACACAGGATGACATTAAAGAGATTGTGGCTTATGCCGCTCAGCGTGGCATTGATGTAATACCGGAGATTGATATGCCGGGACACTTCCTGGCAGCTATTAATCAATATCCGGAGATTGCCTGTACGGGGCTGATCGGCTGGGGAAGTGTGTTCTCATCTCCCATTTGTCCGGGAAAGGATTCTACTTTGGAGTTCTGTAAGAATGTTTATAAAGAGGTGTTTCAGCTCTTTCCTTATATGTATGTACATATGGGAGGTGATGAGGTGGATATGGCCAACTGGAAAAAATGTGCTGATTGTCAGCGCCGCATGAAGCGGGAGGGGATACAATCAGAAAATGGATTGCAGGCATGGTTTGTGCGCCAAATGGAGACGTTCTTTATGGAGAACGGAAAGAAGTTTATTGGTTGGGACGAAGTTATTGCAGATGGTCTTTCTGACAATGCTACTATTATGTGGTGGAGAAGCTGGGCACCTAAAGCTATTCCCACTGCTACTTCCGAAGGCAAGCAGGTGATTAATACGGAGAATAATTATTTCTATTTCGATTATCTACAGGATAAAACGACACTGCCTAAGTTATTGGCTTATGAACCCATACCTGCAGAACTTACTCCCGAACAGCAAAAACGGGTGTTAGGTGTACAGGCCAATTTCTGGTGCGAATGGATTCCTTCTATGAAGCGTCTGGAATATATGATGATGCCGCGCTTGCTTGCACTGAGTGAAATAGCTTGGGTAGAACCTTCTGCCAAGCCTAATATAGATGACTTTTACAAAGCCCTTATTCCTCAGTTTAAACGGCTGGATGCTATGAATATTAATTATCGTATCCCCGATTTGGAAGGCTTTTATAATACGAATGCTTTTGTGGATGAAGCCACCCTGGATATCAAATGTCCGCTTCCTGATGCTGAAATACGTTATACTACAGATGGTAAATTTCCGACAAAGGCATCTCAACTATACGAGGGGCCGCTGAAGGTGACAGAAACCACAGAGTTTACATTGCGCACATTCCGTCCTGATGGTTCGGCTTGTGATATGGTGAAAACTAAGTTTGTGAAAGCTCCTTATGCAGAGGCAGATGGTACGGCAACTGTTTCAGGAGACGGGTTGAATGTTGTATGGCATGATTTTAAGGGAGAGAAGTGTGCTGATATTGATGCTGCTCCGGTGAAGGATGCATATGTGGTTGAAACGGTGTCTATCCCTGAGGGAGTGAAAGGAGATATCGGACTGGTGTTGAAAGGCTACTTGCAGGTCCCGGTCGATGGAATATATACACTGGCTTTGCTTTCGGATGATGGCAGTACGCTGTTGATTGACGGAAAACTGCTCATTGATAATGACGGACCTCATTCACCGCGTGAAGTAATAGCTCAGGTGACTTTGAAGGAGGGACTTCATCCGATTGAAATTCGTTACTTCGACAATAATGGCGGTACGTTGGAGATGTCTTTAATCAATGAAAAAGGAGAAAAACAAATACTTGGTAAAGATTGGTTGAAGCATTAAGAAAGTATTATATATATTATCACAGAATAGCATGGCGTTTCAGAAAATGCTATTTCTCTGATTTCTAGCAATAAAACTCTGCTCCACTCTGTGGTGAGTTCAACTCAAAAGGGAGAAGTCCTGTTGTATTTAAAAATATAGCGGGACTTCTTCCTTTTTGTTAATGAACATGAAAAAGAATCCTTCCGGTTTAACTTTCCCCTTCATCTGAGTTCTAACCTATAAAGCCCAGAAGAACAGATGATAAACGAAAATAAAATCAGGGAGACTTGTGCTTCCAATCCTGAAAAGGGGTTCAGAATGCTGGTAGACAGTTTTCAGGAACCGATATATTGGCACATACGGCGTCTTGTTGTGTCCCATGAGGATGCGGAAGATATTATTCAGGAAGTTTTTATCCGTATTTTCCGGCATTTGGAACAATTTCGTGAAGAGAGTTCGCTTATTACCTGGATTTATAAGATAGCCACTAACGAGAGCCTTCGCTTCTTGAAAACCCGCAAAGCAGAGGTTGTTTCTGCTGAAGAGATACAGGAGGAATTGCTCGATAAGTTGAAAACTTCCGATTACGTAGACTATGAAAATGAGTTGGCTGTGAAGTTTCAGACGGCTATTCTGAAATTGCCGGAAAAGCAACGGGTGGTGTTTAACCTCCGTTATTATGACGAACTGGACTACGAGGCCATTAGCCAGATAACGGGTGACCGTGCGGAGACACTCAAAGTGAATTATCACTATGCGAAAGAAAGAATAAAGGAATACATTGTAAATAGTTAGAGTTATGAACAGAGATTTTGATTTTGATGACATTGGGAAGCGGATGCCTTATAAAACGCCTGAATCTTTCTTTGAAGACAACCGGCGTAGGATACTAAAGCATACGTGTGGAGAGGAACGCCGTGTGAAGAATCGGTTGCACATTATCATTCCGACTGTATTGGCTGCCGCTGCGCTATTGGCCGGATTGTTATTCATGCCACTGGAACCGGGGGGGGGGGAGGTACCTACTGCATCACCGACTCTTGTACTGATGGCTGAAACGGAGTCTGCTAACTCGGATGCGATGGATCATTTTATAGAGAATCTGTCGGATGAAGAACTACAGGAACTTGCCGAACTTTCGGAAACTGATATATTTTTATTTTAATAGATAATTAAAAAAGAAGGAGAACAAATGATGAAAACAAGAATTATTATTATGCTTTTGGCTGTTGTTGCTATGTGTAACCAGTCCGCTTTTGCACAAGAGAAAAAACGTCCGGATAGAGAACAGATTCAGGCCATGCAATGTAATCAGGTAGTGAAGGCGTTGATGCTCGATGATGCTACTGCTGCTAAATTCGTTCCTGTGTATCAGAAATATCTGAAGGAGTTGAGTGAGGTACGTATGGAGAATGCCCGCAAACCCAGAGTGAAGGATGCAGCTGCTACACAGCCAGCTCCGAAGGCTATCCCTACGGATGCGGAAGTAGAAAAAGCGATTAAAGATCGTTTTACACAGAGCCGTAAATTGCTGGATATACGTGAGAAGTATTATAATGAATTTCGTAAGATACTTTCCCCTAAACAGATAATGAAGATTTATCAATTAGAGAAAGGGAATGCACATAAATTTCAGAAAGAATGGAAAAAACGCCAAGGACAAAAACAGGGACAACGGGCGGAAGCAAAGAAGGGTAATATGCAACGTGGCAACAACAATGTGAAGTCGCAGAAATAAGCTCAATTTGTGATGAATAATAAGAATGTACACTTTTGTCATACAAGAATGTACATTCTTGCTATATATAAGTGTACACTCTTGTATGACAAAAGTGTACATTCTGATATTTGTTGATTATCAGTGTGTTATGTTTTTGTATTGAAACGCATATAGCTTTGTTTTTATTGCATGCAGGCGAGGCGTAGTCTCCAGGCAGGATGAACCATTTCTTTATTTGTTGGTTCATTCAGTATAATATTAAGTATCAATTTATGACTCAGATAAAAATTAAGCGGGTATATGAAGAACCTGCCGATACAGATGGATATCGCGTTTTGGTAGATCGCCTATGGCCTCGGGGGATGAAAAAAGAGTATTTGAAATATGATGTCTGGGAAAAAGACATCACTCCTTCTCCGGATCTGCGTAAATGGTTTCACGGAGATATTGCCGGACATTGGAAAGAGTTTGCAGCAATGTATGAAAAAGAACTGGAAGGCTCTGCTGCTGTAAAGGAGTTTCTTACAAAAATAGCGTCTTATAAAGTTGTTACTCTACTGTATGCTTCCAAAGAACCTGTATATAATCATGCTCGTATTTTGCAACAATATTTAGAGATACACCTTAAGTAATAGTTACTTATTATCGTTTTTTTGCTACTTTTGCCCTCCGGGGCGTTAGTGTTTTTTGCTTTTCAGTTGTATTATATACTGTAAGAGGCCACACTTTTGTCTTCTTAAAACTAATATGTATTGAAACATTTCAAAAAAACGAATAGATATGAGACTTATTTCTGCACTAATCGGATGCTCTTTGTTACTGGGAATGGCCGCTTGTACTCAGACATCTACATCGCAAGACTACACGGATTTTGTAAATCCTTTCATCGGTACCGGAGGACACGGACACACTTATCCGGGAGCGGTGGTTCCCAATGGTATGATTCAACCGAGTCCGGATACACGTATTTATCAGTGGGATGCCTGTTCGGGCTATTACTACAATGATTCTACCATCAATGGATTTTCGCACACTCATCTTAGCGGTACAGGGTGTGGCGATTATGGTGATGTACTACTGATGCCTACTGTTGGCAAACAGGATTATCAGGCTATGGGTTCGAAAAGCCAGCAGATGGCTTATGCATCCGCTTTTTCACATCAGAATGAAATGGCTCAACCGGGGTATTATTCTGTAGTGCTGGACCGGTACAATGTGAAAGCAGAACTTACGGCAACTAAACGCGCAGCCATTCATCGTTATACTTTTCCACAATCTGATGAATCGGGTTTTATTCTCGATTTAGACTATAGCCTGCAACGCCAGAAGAATGAAGAAATGGAATTGGAGGTAATCAGCGATACAGAAATATGCGGACGTAAGAAAACGGTTTACTGGGCTTTTGATCAGTATATCAATTTCTATGCAAAATTCTCTAAACCATTTACTTATACAATGGTGACTGATTCTATGGTGCTCGACGAAGGTGGTCCTTTGTTGCCTACTGCTAAAGTTTTGCTGCATTTTAATACCAAAGCCGGTGAAGAGGTGTATGTGAAAGTGGGTATTTCGGCTGTTGATATAGATGGAGCACGCAAGAATGTAGAAGCTGAGATTCCCGAATGGGATTTTAATGGCGTTCGTAAAGCGGCACGTGCTTCATGGAATGACTATCTGGCAAAAATAGATATTGATACTGATGATAAGGATCAGAAAACGATGTTCTATACCGCTCTTTATCATACTGGTATGCAGCCCAATCTCTTCACTGACGTAGACGGTCGTTATTTGGGTATGGATCTGAAAGCTCATCAGGGTAGTGTGAATGAACCGATGTATACTATATTCTCTTTGTGGGATACGTTCCGTGCTTATCATCCGTTGATGACCATTATTGATCCCGATTTGAATGAAGCATTCATTCGCTCTCTTATCCAAAAGCAACGTGAAGGTGGTGTATTCCCCATGTGGGAACTGGCTGGTAACTATACCGGTACAATGATTGGTTACCATGCAGTGCCGGTCATTGTAGATGCTTATATGAAAGGGTATCATAACTTTAATGTAAATGAGGCTTATAAAGCCTGTTTACGTGTGGCTGAGTATGATACGACAGGGATTAAGTGTCCTCCGTTGGTACTGCCTCATCTGATGCCACAAGCCAAATACTGGAAAAATAAAATAGGTTATGTACCTTGCGATAAAGACAATGAGGCTGTAGCCAAGGCGTTGGAATACGCCTACAATGACTGGTGTATCTCTGCATTTGCCGAGAGCCTTGGAGATGCTGCCAATCATGAGAAGTATGCCAAATTTGCCGAAGGGTATAAAACTTATTTTGATCCGTCCACACGTTTTATGCGTGGACTTGACAGTAAGGGTAATTGGCGTACACCGTTTAATCCCCGCTCTTCTACACATCGCAACGATGATTATTGTGAAGGAACAGCCTGGCAATGGACTTGGTTTGTACCTCACCAGATTGACGGACTGGTTGAACTGATGGGGGGCCGCGAAGGGTTCATTAGCAAACTCGATTCATTGTTTACTGTAAGCTCTGTTTTGGAAGGTGAAAATACTTCAGCTGATATCTCCGGTCTGATCGGACAATATGCTCATGGCAATGAACCCAGTCATCACATTATTCATATGTATAATTACGTGGATAAGCCTTACAGAACACAGGAACTTGTAGACAGCGTATTGCAAACGTTGTATTTCAATGATCCGGATGGGCTTTCGGGCAATGAAGACTGTGGTCAGATGTCTGCATGGTATATACTCAATGCGATGGGATTCTATCAGGTATGTCCCGGAAAACCAGTGTATTCTATCGGTCGCCCTCTTTTCAACAAAGCTACGGTGAATCTGAAAGATGGTAAGAAATTTACGGTTATAGCTAAAAATAATAGTCGTGAGAATAAGTACATCCAGTCTATGGTGTTGAATGGAAAACCGCTGGATAAACCTTTCTTTACACATCAAGACATTGTAGATGGGGGTACATTGGAATTAACAATGGGGAAGGTAATTAAAAAATAAAAATTAAAAAATAAAAGAGGAGCTGCGCTGTAGGTTGAGAGAACAACTACAGTGCAGCTTTTTTTTCCTCCCCTCTCTTTCCAATTAATATTTAATTTTCAACTTTCAACTTTCAATTTTCAATTAAATAATCCTACCTTTGCTGTCGGAACCCCAAAACCAATAAGTTATGAAGTATAAATTATTAGTTCTTGATGTAGACGGAACGTTGCTCAATAGTGAAAAGGAAATCAGTAAACGTACCCTTGCCGCTTTATTGAAAGTGCAGCAGATGGGAGTACGTATCGTATTGGCTTCCGGCAGACCTACATATGGCCTTATGCCCCTTGCCATGAAGCTGGAACTTGGAAACTATGGAGGCTTTATTCTGTCTTATAATGGTGGGCAGATTATCAATGCGCAAAATGGTGAACTCCTGTTTGAGCGTAGGATAAACCCTGAGATGTTGCCTTATCTGGAAAAGAAAGCCCGTAAAAACGGTTTTGCTATCTTTACCTATCATGACGACACTATTATTACCGATTCACCCGAAAATGAACATATACGCCAGGAAGCTGAGCTTAATGGTCTGAAGATAATCCCTGAAACGGAATTTTCAATTGCAATAGACTTTGCTCCTTGCAAATGTATGCTTGTCAGTGATGATGAAGAAGCCCTTGTGGGACTTGAAGAGCACTGGCGCAAACGACTGAACGGTGCGTTGGACGTATTCCGTTCCGAACCCTACTTCCTCGAAGTGGTCCCTTGTTCTATTGATAAAGCGAATACCTTGGGAGCTTTGCTCGAAACACTGAATATCAGTTCAGAAGAAGTTATCGCTATTGGTGATGGTGTTTGTGATGTTTCTATGATACAGTCTGCCGGGCTGGGCATTGCTATGGGTAATGCGCAGGATTCAGTAAAGGTATGTGCTGACAGAATCACCACTTCTAATGATGAGGATGGAGTAGCGATAGCTGTAGAGAAAGCTATTCTCTCAGAAATACGTCCGGCAGAAGTTCCTTTGGACGAACTTAATCAACGGGCTCGCCATGCCTTGATGGGAAACCTGGGCATTCAATATACTTATGCTTCTGAGGATAGGGTAGAAGCTACTATGCCGGTAGACGAACGTACCCGTCAGCCATTCGGTATCCTTCATGGAGGGGCAACGCTGGCACTGGCCGAAACAGTGGCAGGACTCGGTTCGATGATACTCTGCAACCCCGACGAAATAGTAGTAGGTATGCAAGTCAGTGGAAATCATATATCCTCTGCTCACGAAGGAGATACGGTGAGAGCTGTGGGAACAATTGTTCATAAAGGACGCTCTTCGCATGTCTGGAACGTGGATGTGTTTACTTCTACAGCCAAGCTGGTGTCTTCAATACGGGTAGTAAATAGTGTATTGAAAAAAGGATGATTAATACAGGAGAACAGGAAGCCTATATCCTCGTGGATCGTTTTATTGAGACTGGAATGCCTTTTGCCATGTATCGTATACCGGGAGAAAAGGTTATCCATTTGATGGTACAACTCAACAGTGAAGTAAGTCTGTTTAATGATATAGAAGAGTTGAATGGACGGAGTGGCTTTGTGATAGCCCCTTTTCGGATAGGGAAGGATGCACCGATTGTGTTGCTGAGGCCGGATGAAGTATGTGAAATAGAGTTTGACTCAACGAAAGAGTGTTCGGATGACATAAAGCCGGATTATTATAGTCCGGTAGCGGAACGGGCGCCAAAGTCTGTTCATTATGCGCCATGTACGGACAAATATGCCGGTTGTTTTGGCATTTTCATCAAGGCATTGCGTCAAAAGCAGTTCGATAAGTTGGTACTTTCCCGTGATCAGAAACTGGACGTTCCATCGAAATTTTCACCGGCAGCAGCTTTTCATGAGGCTTGTAGGAGGTATCTGTATTCCTATGTCTATTTATGCTATACTCCACAAACCGGGGTATGGTTGGGTAGTACTCCGGAAATTATTCTTGCAGGAGAAAAAAATGAATGGAGCACGGTAGCACTGGCTGGTACACAGTCTCTTCAAAATGGAAAATTACCACAAGAATGGGATGATAAGAACCGTGAAGAACAGGAGTACGTTGCTTCGTATATTCGGAGCCAGCTTCTTTCTTTTAATATCCATCCTGAGGAAAACGGTCCTTATCCGGCATTTGCCGGGGCACTGTCTCATTTGAAGACTGATTTTCATTTCTCATTGCCGGATAGCAATAAACTGGGAAATTTGCTGAATTTGTTGCATCCCACACCTGCCGTTTGCGGACTTCCCAAAGAAGAGGCATATCGGTTTATTCAGGATAATGAGAAGTACGATCGTCGATATTACTCTGGTTTCATTGGTACATTGAATCCCAGTGGAAAGACTGATTTATATGTTAATTTGCGTTGTATGAATATAAGTTCTGAACAATTGACTCTCTATGCCGGTGGCGGATTGCTCGCTTCTTCCGAATTGGAGGACGAATGGTTGGAGACGGAAAAGAAAATGCAAACAATGCTTAATCTAATTGAAAGTTGAAAATTGAAAATTGAAAGTTGGCTGCACTATCACGCTGCATAGCAACTTTCAATTTTCAACTTTCAATTTTCAATTTCAACTAAATAAAGTGTATACAGATAAGAAGAATATTCTCCAATTAGTGGCGTTGCTCGAAGCACATGGAGTGACGAAGATTGTATTGTGTCCGGGGAGTCGTAATATTCCCCTTGTTCATACCCTGTCCACCCATCCTTCCTTTAAGTGTTATTCTGTAACGGATGAGCGTAGCGCCGGGTTTTTTGCTATTGGGTTAGCTCTGAATGGTGGAGCACCTGCTGCCATATGTTGTACTTCCGGTACAGCTTTGCTCAATCTACATCCGGCTGTAGCCGAAGCTTTTTATCAGAATGTTCCTTTGGTTGTCATCTCTGCTGACAGACCTGCTGCCTGGATAGGGCAGATGGATGGGCAGACTTTACCGCAACCGGGTGTTTTTGGCACGCTGGTGAAGAAATCAGTAAACCTTCCGGAAATCTATACGGATGAAGACGAATGGTATTGTAATCGTCTGGTTAATGAAGCTTTGCTGGAGACACATCATCATGGCAAAGGACCGGTACATATCAATGTCCCTGTCACCGAGCCGATATTCCGTTTCACTACTGAGACACTTCCTGAAGTACGGGTTATTACCCGTTATCAGGGTTTGAATATTTATGACCGGGATTATAACGATCTTATCCAACGGCTCAATCAATATCAAAAGCGTATGATTATTGTCGGACAGATGAATCTGATTTATTTGTTTGAAAAAAAATATTCGAAGCTACTTTACAAGCATTTTGCCTGGTTGACAGAGCATATTGGAAACCAGACCATTCCAGGTATTCCTGTGAAGAATTTCGATGTGGCAATTTATGCAATGGACGGAGAGATGCAAGGAAAAATGGCACCGGAACTATTGATTACTTACGGTGGACACGTTGTATCCAAACGTCTGAAGAAGTTTTTGCGGAATAATCCTCCAAAAGAACATTGGCATGTATCTCCCGATGGAGAGATAGTCGATCTTTATGGTTCATTGACAACTGTGATAGAAATGGACCCCTTTGAATTTCTTGAAAAAATTGCATTTTTACTTGAGAACAAAACACCTCAGTATCCTTTGTTGTGGGAGAACTTCTGTAAAACATTGCCACAACCCGAGTTACCTTATTCGGAGATGTCTGCAATCGGAGCATTGATACAAGCATTACCCCAACAGTGTGCGCTTCATTTAGCTAACAGTTCGGCGGTGCGTTATGCCCAGTTGTTCACTGTTCCTGCAACGGTAGAAGTTTGTTGTAATCGGGGGACGAGTGGTATTGAAGGTTCTTTATCCACTGCTGTTGGCTATGCTGCGGCTTCGGACAAATTGAACTTTGTAGTCATTGGCGATCTTAGTTTTTTCTATGATATGAATGCTTTGTGGAATGGAAATTTTGGTGCGAATCTGCGTATTCTGCTGTTGAATAATGGAGGAGGGGAAATTTTCCATACGCTGCCGGGATTGGAAATGTCGGGTACATCGCACAAATTTATTACTGCTGTTCATAAAGCATCTGCCAAAGGATGGGCGGAAGACCGCGGTTTTCTTTACCAGAAAGTGGAAGATGAGGTGCAATTAGAAGAAGCAATGCAATTGTTTACACAACCGGAGCCTATGACGCAACCGGTATTGGTAGAGGTCTTTACCAATAAGAATAAAGATGCAAGAATTCTGAAAGACTTCTATCATCAGGCTGCCGGACGTGAAAGTGCACCGAATAAAGAGAAGAAATAAATAGTACTTCAAATTTCATTCATAGTTATGGCAGCGTTTTATTGAAACGCAAATAATCGCATATTAGATGGTTTGCTGTATTTGAGGGGATGATATTCTTTGCGTGAATTTGCGATAATCTGCGTTTCAATGATACGGTTATTTAATTAGGATACAGTACTTAAATTTATAAAAAAGAAGAATATGTCAGAAAGAAAATGGGAAACAATCAAAGAATACGAAGATATTCTTTTTGATTACTATAACGGCATTGCCCGTATTACTATCAATCGCGAACGGTATCGTAACGCATTCACGCCTACTACTACCGGTGAAATGAGTGATGCGATGCGTATTTGCCGTGAAGAGGCCTGTATCAGTGTAGTTGTTATTACCGGAGCAGGCGATAAGGCTTTTTGTAGTGGTGGCGATCAGAATGTAAAAGGTCGCGGAGGTTATATTGGAAAGGATGGGGTACCTCGTCTGAGTGTATTGGATGTACAGAAGCAAATTAGAAGCATTCCTAAACCTGTTATTGCTGCTGTAAATGGTTTTGCTATTGGTGGCGGACATGTGCTCCATGTGGTTTGTGATCTTAGTATTGCGTCAGAGAATGCCATCTTCGGACAGACGGGGCCTCGTGTAGGTAGCTTCGATGCTGGTTTTGGATCCTCATATCTTGCCCGTGTGGTAGGACAGAAAAAGGCACGTGAAATTTGGTTCCTTTGCCGTAAGTATAATGCACAGGAAGCACTTGATATGGGATTGGTGAATAAAGTGGTACCTTTAGAGCAACTCGAAGATGAATATGTTCAGTGGGCAGAAGAGATGATGCAACTCAGTCCGCTTGCTCTTCGTATGATTAAAGCCGGATTGAATGCTGAGCTTGACGGACAGGCAGGCATTCAGGAGTTGGCGGGTGATGCAACGATGCTGTATTATATGACTGATGAGGCTCAGGAAGGAAAAAATGCTTTTCTTGAAAAGCGTAAACCAGATTTTAAACAATTTCCCAAATTGCCATAATAAAGAAGATCGGCTTTCTTTAAGAGTATAAATGCTATGTACGATATAAAGATTCATCCTCATAAGCTCTATTTTAAGCAGCCGGCGGGTACATCACGAGGTACTTACGTCACTCGTGATGTATGGTATCTTCATCTTACTTCTGATATGTATCCCGATAGGATAGGTATTGGTGAGTGTGCTCCGCTCCCTAAACTGAGTTGCGATGATATTCCTGATTATGAATCAGTCTTATCCCGAATCTGTAACCGTGTGGCTGCCGAAGGGACTTTTTCGGTAGAAGAACTTCGGGAGTATCCTTCTATTCTCTTTGGACTCGAAACTGCTTTCCGTCATCTGGAGGTAGGGAGTTTTGCACTTTGGAATACGCCTTTTTCACATGGAGAAGTTGGAATTCCTATTAATGGTCTTATCTGGATGGGCGATTACAAAAAAATGCTTGAACAGATTGAAATGAAGATGCAAACAGGATTCCGTTGTATCAAATTAAAAATAGGTGCTATCAATTTTGAGGAGGAACTGACTTTATTACGTTTTATTCGTTCTCATTTCTCTGCAAAGGAAATAGAGCTTCGTGTGGATGCTAACGGTGCTTTTTCTCCGGTTGATGCAATGGATAAGTTAAGCCGTTTGGCGGAGCTTGACCTGCATTCCATAGAACAACCTATTCGTGCCGGACAGTGGGAGGAAATGGCACGTCTTACTGAGGTAAGCCCTTTGCCTATCGCATTGGATGAAGAGTTAATCGGAATCAATACTTCAGAAAATAAGCGGCGTTTGCTTGAACAGATCCGTCCTCAGTATATTATCTTGAAACCATCCCTTCATGGAGGTATTGCCGGTGGTGACGAATGGATTCGTTTGGCTGAGGAGCTGACAATCGGCTGGTGGATTACTTCTGCTCTCGAATCTAATATTGGATTGAATGCTATTGCTCATTGGTGTGCTACATTTAATAATCCTTTGCCACAGGGACTTGGTACCGGTGCCTTGTTCACTAATAATATAGAGATGCCTCTTGAAGTAAGGAAAGATTGCTTGTGGTATTCTGTAACACATTAATTATTGATTTGTCATGCAACTGAATAGATGTGAGCAGAGTTTGACATTAGAAGGCAAAAAGTACTCCCGGGAAGAAATAGTGCATCTGATTAGTAATGTTTCAGAAGTGACTTCTCCTTTTTTGCTCGATTTATATCATTTTCTTGCTGATTGGTTTAATGACTCCCCTTTTATAGAAGTCCATACTTCGGGCTCTACTGGGGCACCCAAAGTGTTGATGGTCCGTAAAGAACAGATGATGCAAAGTGCCCGTTTGACTTGTGAGTTTTTGAATCTTCGTATAAATGACACTGTTTTACTCTGCATGCCTTTACAGTATATTGCTGGTAAAATGGTAGTGGTTCGCGCATTGGTGGCTGGCTTAAATCTTATATTACGTACTCCCTCCGGGCATCCGCTTGCCGATGTGGATATGCCACTTCGTTTTGCGGCAATGGTACCTTTACAGGTTTTTAATACTTTGCAGGTACCACAAGAGAAAGAGCGTCTTAGTCACACAGATATACTTATTATAGGTGGAGGTGCTATTGATGCAGCTCTTGAGGCAGAGATACGTTCATTACCCGGAGAAATTTATTCTACTTATGGCATGACAGAAACACTTTCACATATCGCTTTGCGCAGGTTAAATGGTATTTCTGCCTCTTTATATTACCGGCCGTTCCCTTCAGTCGAGCTTTCATTATCTCCTGAAAGTACATTAATGATAAAGGCACCCTTGGTTTGTGACGAAGTGTTGGTTACAAATGATGTGGCACAACTTTATCCGGATGGTAGTTTTATCATCATTGGAAGAAAGGACAATATTATTAATAGTGGAGGAATTAAGATACAGGCAGAAGTAGTGGAGGAATTATTGAAATCTCTTATAACAGTTCCTTTTGCAATAACCTCCATTCCGGATTTAAAGTTAGGACAGGCGGTTGTACTTCTGTTGGAAGAAGGAATGAATACAGATATGCTAAAAGAAAAGATTCATTCTGTATTACCTAAATATCAATGCCCCAGGCAAATACTTGTAATTTCTCATCTCCCTCTTACAGGTAGTGGAAAAATAGATCGGGCTAACTGTAGATTGTTTGCGGAAAAAATGGTACAAATATGATCCTTTTTTTATCTATTACTTTATAAGGATCGAATATAATATATGAAAATTAAAAATGGTAGATAATCCTTTAATTCTACACGTAAAATTTTAAGAGCCTGACCGATTCGGTAATTAACAGTCTGTGGAGAAACTTTTAATTTGAGGGCAATTTCTTTATGGGTGAGATGATACTTCCTGTTTAATTCATAAGCCTCCCGAAATTCAACAGGTAGTTTTGCTAATGCTTTGTCATAAAGTCTGAATAGTTCGTTTTCTAAATAAAAGTCAGGACTTATGAACTCTTTCTCGTATTTATCGGCTATTTCTTGGTGGACTTTTCGTTTAATTTCATGATGAGTTATACGATTTAATGCCTTGTTTTTTACTATGGTAAAAAGCAGAGTTTTTAGTGTAAGTTCTGCAATCAGACTTGAACGGTTTTCCCATAACCACATCATGGTATCTTGTACGATTTCTTCTGATTCAATTTGGGAAACATATTGAGAACAAAACGCACATAATCCTCGAAAATAATAACGGTATACTTCTTCGAAAGCCTGTACATCGCTGTCCTTTAATGCGGCGATTACGGTACTATTATCATTTATATCTAAAGGTTTAGTAAAGTTCCCCATTCTTTTTAATTAAATATACAACAAACATACTTATAATTTCTCCATTCTCAAAATGAATCATTAAATAATATTTTTTTTTCTATTTCATTTAGTATCTTTGCTGCCACAATTGTATTACCTACGACAATAGTATATATTAGGTATAAAGATTGAACATGATGGATGAAATGAAATTACTGAGCTACTTCAATGGAGAACTCAGTGAAGAGGAAGTTTTACAAGTAGAGACTTGGTCCAAAGCTTCTGAAGAAAACCGGAAGCTACTTGAACAAATATATTATACAGCATTTGTCGGGGATCGCGTTGCTGTGATGAACTCAGTTGATGTAGAAGGTTCTCTGAAGAAGTTGAAAGTTGCAATGAAGCCCAAAGAGAGTGCAGTAAAGAAGCGTCGCTCTATTGGTTGGAAGCGTTATGCTATTCCATTGGCTGCTTTTCTCACTGGAATTGTATTTACTATCGGCTTTTCTTATTTGGCATTAAATAAAACATCGAATTATATTGTGGCAACAACAGCTGGACAGCGTGCGCAGTTTGTGTTGCCGGATGGTTCTAAGGTATGGTTGAATGCCTCTACTCAGTTAGCTTATAAATCTTCTTTATGGAGTCGGGAACGTCAGGTAAATCTTACGGGTGAAGCTTATTTTGAGGTGGCACGTGATGAACATGCTCCTTTTATTGTAAACAGCAAAAACATAAAAACGCAGGTGTTGGGTACGAAGTTTAATGTACGTGCTCGTGCTGCAGAAGAGAAAGTTGTTGCTACTTTGCTGAAAGGTTCTATTCGTGTTGATTTACCTCGGGAAAATAATGAGGGTTTCATTTTAAAACCAGGACAGATTCTTAATGTGAATACTTCAACTCTGCAGGCAGAACTTACAGAATCTTCTTCACCCCGGGATGTACTTTTATGGATACAAGGAAAACTTGCTTTTGAGCAAGCTACGTGTTTAGAAATGACGCGATGTCTTGAACAGCACTTTGACGTTCATTTCTATTTTAAAGATGAACAATTAAAAAAAAGAACGTTTTACTTGTGAGTTCCGTACGGATGATAATATAGAAGATATTCTCTCTGTATTATCATTAACCAAACGTTTCCAGTATAAAATAGACGGAAATAAGATCTATTTATCTGCCGGGAAATAAAAATAGATAAATTCTAAGTACTCATCAACTAATAAATTAGAGAGAGTATATCAAAGAAGAGTTTGCATGTGATGTATGTGTCTCTCTTTGATATACTCTCTTTGTTTTTTTATCTATCTTTTATTCATATCTTTTTTAGACTATTGGGGTTTTTAACGTCCTTTTTTTCTCTTTTCTTTTAAATTTTTCTTTTTTCTTTTAGTAACTATGCTTTGTTAACTGTATTATTTTAGTAAAAGCGAAATAACAACCAATATAATAACCTAAAATAATTATAGATAATGAAAGATATTCCATAAAAAAGATTTCCTGTATTGGATTTTATATTGAGATGGTTTCTTAATCTGTTAATGTTAAAAGAATACGAAATGAAAAAAATTACAAAGTACAAAATTAAATTCTTGTTGGGGTTCCTTTTCCTTTTTATTCCAGCCTTTTTAAGTGCATCTGCACAAAATGTACTGTTAAATCTGGATTTTACTAATGTCCCTTTGAGTAAGGTGCTGAACGAAATTGGTCGGCAAACTTCTCTGTCAGTTGTATATAATACTAAAGATATTAATCCTGATAGAGTAGTGACGATTAAAGCTAATCGTGAGAAATTAGGGACTGTTATGAATCGCTTACTTAAAAATACTAGTGCCTCTTTTTCAGTACGGGATAAGTATTTGGTGCTCTTTACAAAAGAAGTGGATGAAGTGAGAAACGTGACACAGCAGAACAAACGTATAATAAAAGGAGTAGTAACGGATGAAAACGGTGAGCCTTTGATTGGAGTAAGCGTACTGGTTAAGGGAACTACTACAGGAACTATTACTGATATGGACGGAATTTATTCCCTTGAAGTGCCTGAAGATGGTGTATTGGAATTTTCCTATATTGGTTATCAAAAAATATCATTATCGATTGCAGGGCGTACCTCTTTCAATGTAACAATGAAAGAAGATGCACTACAATTAAATGAAGTGGTAGTTACTGCTATGGGTATCGAACGCAAAGAAAAGTCCTTGACGTATGCAACTCAAAAAGTGAGCGGTGAGGAGCTAATGAAAGTGCAAGATGCCAATTTTGTTAACTCACTGCAGGGAAAGGCGTCTGGTATTACAATTACTCCAAGTGCCGGTGGCGCCGGTGGTGCATCAAAGATTTTATTAAGAGGAAACAAGTCAGTTTTAGGAAACAATAGCCCTTTAGTAGTGGTAGATGGGATTCCTATGACCAACAATATTAGTGGACAAAAAGGCTGGGGGGATGGTTCTGGTATTAATTACTCAGGTACATCTGAAGGTTCTGATCCTCTTTCAACCATTAATCCTGATGATATTGAGAGTCTTAACATTCTAAAAGGCGCTAATGCAGCTGCTCTTTATGGTAGTGCAGCTGCGAATGGTGTCATTATGATCACTACTAAGAAAGGTAAAGAGGGACGTATCGATGTCAATATTTCTTCTAATGTTACATTTGAAAAACCATTATTAACTCCTGAAATACAAAATATCTATGGTGCGTCTCTTAATCTGTCTGCGAATACATTAGCTCTTGATAGTTGGGGCAAAAAGTTGACGGATATGACATCAGAAGAGCTTGCTTATGAAGGAGCTCATTTACGCAATTATGCAAATGATGATGTTGATGATTTTTTTCAAACAGGTGTTACTGTGAATAACTCAATATCATTGAGTGGAGGATCGGAAAAGATACGTTCTTATTTTTCATTTGCTAATTCTCATTCGGATGGTATGGTTCCCAGGAATAATTACAATAGAAATACGCTTTCTTTTAGACAGAGTTATGCGCTATTTAATAAGAAATTGAATATTGATGTATCTGTGAATTATGTACATACTGTTCTGCGTAATCGACCTGGTGGTGGTACGGCATTAAATCCGTTGTATGACCTTTATACAACTCCTCGTAATATCGATATGCAGTATTATAAAGACAACTATATGATAGAAAAGGGGCAATGGTTATCTAATCCGCAGGGATACTATAAGAAAAACGGTAACTCTTATGAGTGGATTTCTGACGTTCAGGTACCCTTGGAAGGCAAGCAACAACAATGGGCTTATACCTCTAAAGGTCATAATAATCCTTATTGGTTGGTAAATGAATGTACGGGAAAAACGGAAGAAGAGCGATTATATGGATACGTAACTGCTAAATATGAATTACTTGCAGGGTTGAATGTACAAGGACGTTTGAGTATGGATCGTACCCGTACTAAAGGAACATCCAAGCGTTCAGCTACAACATGGACTCCTGCTGCAATGGAAGATTATGGTATATTTGGACAAGATATCAACCGCAGTAACGAGATTTATGTAGATTACTTGTTGAGTTATAATAAAGATATTAAAGATTTTTCTGTATCTGCTACAGCCGGATGGGTAGGACATACTATTAAAGGAGAGATTCAGAAAATATGGACTCAAGCTACTGTTGCAGATCCTCAAAAAAGGATATTGCCAACCCAGGTTAACTTTTTTGAGCCTACAGCTTCAGACGGATCTTTGGGTAGTAGAAGTTTTTCAAAATCTTCAGATTGGGATAAAGCTGCGTTATTTACTGCACAGTTAGGATATAAAGAGAAAGTTTATATTGACGGTAGTTATCGTAGAGACTGGTATCGTGCTTTCAAACAATTTGAAGGTCGTGGTACTCCTACTAATTATGGTTATTTTGCTGTGGGTGCAAATGCTTTGTTGAGTAAAATTTTCTCCTTACCAGAAGTTATAACTAACTTAAAGTTGAGAACCTCGTATAGTGAAGTGGGTAATTCTATTCCTAATATAATATTTTCTAAGAGTACAGAAAATAAACTGACAGGATCAGTAACAACCTCTAATTATGGATATTTTGCTAATCCTATACCTGAAAAAACGAAATCATTTGAAGCAGGTTTTGATCTTTCATTATTTGGCAATTCTTTAGATATGGATTTTACCTATTATAATACAGCTCTGCATAATGGTTATTTGTTGAATGCAAGTGGTAGTGGAAAAGCCATTCCTGTTAATACCGGATTAATTCGAAATTCAGGTATTGAAACTACTGTAGGTTACTCTTTAAATTTGGCTAAAAATTTATTGTGGAGAACAACTGTGAATTTCTCTTACAACAATAATAAAATAGTAAAAACCTATCATAATGAAAATGGTGGTGAAGTCTTGATTGAGCAAAAGATAGCAGGTGGAAAAGTTCAAGTTAAATATGTTGAAGGCGGATCTTATGGAGATATGTATGCTACTGACTTTTTACGTGACGAAGATGGAAACATTTTGTTAACAGATGAAGGTAAACCACAACTATCTGGTGAGCAATTTGGTGTTTATATTGGAAATATGAACTCAAAATTTCAATTGGGATGGAGTAATACTTTCACGTATAAGGATTTCTCTCTTTATTTCTTGATTAATGGTAAAATTGGCGGTAAAGTGATTTCCTTCACTGAAGCGGAATTGGATAAGTTAGGAGTTTCTCAACGTACTGCCGATGCACGCCTGGCTGCTGAAAACAATAATGATTTAATATGGAATGGAAAACCTGCTATGTATATGCCAGATGGAAATCTCGCACCGATAAATGCTTATTACCAAGGAATTGGCGGTGATGTAAATGCAACACAATATGTTTATGATGCTACAAACTTCCGTTTGAGAGAATTGTCTTTGGGATATACATTCCGTAATTTGTTGGGTGCCTCCAAGAATGTGTCATTGTCTTTGATAGCGCGCAATCTGTTCTTTATCTATAAAGATGCACCTGTAGATCCGGATATCTCTCTTTCTACTCAAAATGGTTTAGGAGCTTTTGAAATATTTAATATGCCTTCTGCCCGTTCGTTTGGTATTTCACTGAAAGCTAATTTTTAATTAGTATATATCGTTAAAAATGACAATTATGAAAAAATATATATTATCAGTTGCGTGTGCAGTATTTGCCACGTTTGGACTACAATCTTGTTTGGATTTTGATATTCCGGGAGATGAATTTACCGGAAATGATGAACTTAAAGATGATGTCGTATATCATGGTCAGGCAGATTTGATTGATTATCATAAAGAAATCAGTGAGGAAGGATTTGCAAAAGCTGAAACTGCATTAAGTAGAACATTTGGACAATTATTGACTGCTCAATATAGTATGCGTGGAGGAAAAGAGGGGAATATGCCCGGTGGCCATGCGTATCAATATCAATTCAGTCTGGGAGTTGATAATTACGCAGGATATTTATGTCTTCCACATAATTTCGATGGTCGCATAGCGTCTACTTATTACGTAAACAGAGATTTTAATTCCGGTCCTAATGGTTCGTTTACAATTACCAAAAATAATCTGACACCTATGCTGAATCATCCGGATATTGATTCTATTCCTGAGATAAAAGCAATTGCACTTTTATTATACGATTATGCTTCCCAAGAAATGGCTGATATATACGGACCTTTTCCATATATAAATTATAAAGAGAACAAGGAGGAGCATCCGTTTACTTATAATACATTATCTGAAATTTACGCAACAATCGTTGATAATATTGACACCATATCTGCTTGCTTTAAGCACTATCCACAGCGTCCGGAATGGTATAAGAAAAAGGTGGATAAGTTATTGATGAGTTATGATGCAATAACAACCGATTGGAAAATTGATACATGGGATCGTTTTGCCAATTCATTAAAGCTGAGAATGGCTATGCGTACAGTAAAAGTTAATCCTGAAAGATCAAGAAAATGGGCAGAAGAAGCCATAGAAGCTGGTGTTGTTGAAAAGTTGTCACAAGAAATAGCTTTGGATCCTATGTTTGTCGGATTTTCGAATCCTTTGCTTGAGATTTCTCAGACATGGGGGGATACTCGTCTGAACGCTTCTTTTGAGAGCCTGTTGATGAGCCTGAAACACCCATATACAACTTATTTGTTTGAGAAGAACTCTAATCCGTTAGTCAATCGTGATGATAATAATAAAATACTTGCAGCAAATACGCGCGTTGTAGGTTTACGTGCGGGTGTGCGTATGATACCCGGACAATCTTATGATAATAATCCTCGTATTGCATATTCTCGTATTGGCAGTTCTTACATAGCTATGGCTCCACTTTATTTTATGAAACTTTCAGAAGTTGATTTTTTAAGAGCTGAAGGAGCGATACGTGGCTGGAATATGGGAGAAAGTGCACAAGTACTTTATGAACGTGGTATTGATAATGCCGATGTAGAAAACAGGGCATTGGGGAGTCGGTACGCTACAAAACTACCTGAATATAAATCTTTAGATACACCGGTTGCTTATGTGTATGAAGATCCGATGGATGATGCTAATAATATGGTTAGTGTCACAAAAATAGGTGTGAAGTGGAATGAAGGCGATGACCTTGAAACGAAGTTGGAAAAAATTATAACTCAAAAATATATTTCTCTTTTCCCATATTCATATGAAGCATGGAGTGAATTACGTCGTACAGGGTATCCTAAGTTATTTCCTGTGTTGAATGTTGAAGATGGTGATAGAAGCTTAAAACAAGGAGATTTACTTCGCAGAATGCCTTATCCGGGAGATACGGACGCTATTAAACAGGATATAAATGATACCGGATTGAAAGCATTGGGAGGTAGTGATGTACAGGCTACGCGTTTATGGTGGGATATTGATAAACCCAATTTTTAATATGGAGTGATTTTAAAGTAAAAGGATGGTACTATGAAAAGTACCATCCGGATACCGATTGTATAATTTAAATTTTTTTATTATGAAAAGAATTACATTGGCATGTATGGCAGCTGTGTGCTGTTTATCGTGGGGAACGCCGGTAATGGCTGAAGGAGATATACCACCTTCTGCTTCAACGGAATTATTTGATTTTACCCCTTTCAATGATAGGGAAATGTTGGAGCTGTTTTTGACTGCTCAGGAAAATGGACGTAAATATCCAACCGAGGCGGAATTTGAAGCAGCAGGATTCAATTTGATTGATTTAGAGTTTGCACGTTCTCATGTACGTCCACGAGCTATTTTGAAAGATAAAAGTAAAAACTTATATCCGAATATATACGAAAACCGTAATTTGTGGATGAATATTCCAATGGGAGTTGGTAAAGCAATTGGTGGGTATCCAAGTTCTACATTCAGTGATGATACATATTCTATGTGGAATTATACAAATTTATTCGGATCATGGAACCATGGTTTATTTCAGGCACCAGGTTCGTGGGTAGATGCTGCTCATAAGAACGGTACGGATATTTTTAGTGGAATTAAGTTCTTTGAAAGTTGGACACCCGGAAGTGAGTCTGCGAAGTACAGAGAAATGATAACCGCGAAAAATCCAGACGGATCTTTTAAATATGCCGAAGCATTTATTAACTGTTTAATGTTTTTTGGAACAGATGGTATCAATTATAACTGGGAAGATACCGGTTATGCTGATGCTGATGTAATGGCTTTCCATAAAGAATTGTATAAAATAGCTGAGCGGGAAGGATTTAAAAATTTCCATATTGGTATTTATACATCTAATTCTACACTTAGCCAACGCTATGTTGACGCATTGTATGGAACAAAAGAGACAGGCAAAACCGCTGATTTGATGCTTAATTATGCTGGTGGTGACTTTTCTTATGGAATTGGGTCCTCGGTTGATATTGCCGAAGCAAATTATGGGAATGCCGATGGAGTATATACTGGAGTTTGGATTGTTAGCATGGATAGACGCTGGAGCGCTTTGAACGAAAATGAATCAGCCAAAAAAGCTGGAGTATGCTTATGGGGCGAACACGGTCAGAGTCGTTTTATGAGTTATAATGTGGGTGCTACATCTATGGAATTTCAGTCTAATTATCAGAAATTATTAGAAAGAACTTTTTCCGGAGGTAACAGAAATCCGGCCAATTTATTGCCAGTTTCCAATACAGGAAATAATTGGGAACAGGATGGAGACAAAGAGCCCTTAGAAAGTTTTTGTGGATTAGCAACTTTTATTCCTGAACGTACGGCTATTCAGGGAGATCTTCCTTTCAATACATTCTTCTCTTTAGGTAATGGAGAACGTTATAACTATAAAGGAAAGAAAACTTTTGCCAGTTGGTATAATATAGGGGCACAGGACGTAGTTCCTACTTATCGTTGGTTGGTGTATGATGCGGGTACTACAACTGTTTCTACAAAAATTCAACCTTCATTTACTCATGAAGATGCTTATATTGGTGGGTCTGCCTTACGTTTGGAAGGTTCTTCAACGGACAACGGTACGGATATTGTTCTCTATCGTTCTAAGTTAAAAGTGTCAGGTACAGATCCTGTAGTCAAAGTTGCTTTGAAATCAGGTGCAACAGGTACAGAACCTTCACGTTTATATGTGATATTAAAGAAAGAAAATAATGACCAATGGTTTGAGTATGCAGTTGGTGAAACTAATGGCCCAACATGGGAAGAGAAACAGATCGCTTTAGCAGGTTTTTCTTCTAATGATGTTATAGAATACATAGGATTCCGTGTGAAAGGTGCATATGCTGGTAATTATAACATGTTGGTTGGTAAGTTAGAATTGAGTGATAGTCGTATTGCTACTCCTGCTAATATAAAATCTAACAGTTTAGTTGTTGAGGTAAAAGAAGAAACGACCAAGTCTCTTTCATTGAAATTGAATTGGGCGGTAGATCCTACAGGTCTTAATTTCAGCCGTGCAAACTGGGGATTACTTTATAATGATGAAGCTAATATAGATCATTTTGAGATCATGTATAAAAATGGCGAAAACGGTAAGATCTCAGAGATAGCACGTACAACCGGATGGTCTGGATTTGCTGGTAATATTGTTTTTGAAGGAGATAGTGATGAACCTTATGTTGGAGTACGCTCAGCATCTGTTGACTTCAAGACCTATTCTCCAATACAGTGGGTGAAAGTAGAACGCTCTACATCTCCTAATTTGCCTGCACCAAAAGATAATACATATTGTGAATCTGTTGTAAATCCTGCGGCCGAAGGAGTTGATATTGCCCGTGAACAACGTTATGTTGAATCATTTACTACAACTGGTGCTGACCAGAATTTAGATTACCATGCAAGTGCTCCTCAACCGGACGGAACTCAATATGTGAATGCTACTGATCATGTATTAAAAGTAAAACAAGGACAAACCATTACATTGTCTTTCAAAGCTTACGATACAAGTACATTGTCTAAAGTTGACGGGTTACGCTTCTGTTTTGCAAAAGGTTATATGGATTTGGATAAGAGTGATTCATTTGAACCGGATGGTGATGAATTATTGTTTGACTTAGGTACTGTAAGGAAGGGTACGCCCGAATTCGAAACTGTTGGATACACAAAAGAATTTACGATTCCTGCTGATGCTGCTGTTGGAAAGAGTCGTCTTCGTGTTGTATTCTCTGATGCATGGTTTGCACACCCTGGTCCTTGCGGACAAACTGCTAAAGGATTTTCTATTGACTTCGGTGTAGAAATTACAGGTGATAATCCTCAACGTCCTGTTGCTCCTGATTTGCATGATCAGGGAGAAGCTGACGAACCGGATCGTGTAAGAGATGAAGATCCGACTACTCCTCCTTCAGGTGTTGAGAATATAAAAGAAGGATATGCTGGTTTCTCAAAATGCTGGATGGATCCTGCAGAGAATGTAATATTCTTCCAGGATGTAGAAAGAGCTTGGATTTATACAACTACAGGACAATTGGTTAAATATGTGATTGGTAATCCGGAGAGTTTGAATGTGGCAGAACTGACATCTGGTGTTTATATTGTAAAAATGGAATATAACAATGTAATTCGCAGTCAGAAGTTACTTAAACAGTAAAGGTCTTTTTTATATTAAATATAAGAATCTATAATTGATAGATTGCCCGAAAATACAGTGAACGTAAAAGTTCGCTGTGTGGAATATTCCACTTCGGGCAATCTTTTTTTTATTTTATGAATATACTAATTATGAGAAAAGTAAAAAACATATTTATAATTGGGCTATTTCTCTTTCTGGTTGTTCTTCCTTGTAACGGTTTTACTTTCAACCCTTCTATCCCCTTGGAGGAACGTGTTCTTTTATTTGATATGGGAGATGGCGGCTCCCGCTTTTATCGCATTCCGGGAATTGTAACGGCAGCTGATGGTTCTTTGGTAGTAGTGGCAGACAGGCGTTGGGATAAAATAAATGACCTTCCGGCACATATAGATGTAGTGTCCCGCCGGAGTGAGGATAATGGTAAAACATGGTCAGAAACTGTGACAATAGCAGGTGAAGGAACGACTGTTGGTTGCGGAGATCCGGCTATTGTATTGGATAGGAGGACCGGACATTTACTTTGTATTTTTGCTTCCGGTAATGGATTATGGCAATCGGGGGAGAATAATCTGATGAGAATTAATATTTCTAAAAGTGTTGATAATGGTAAAACGTGGAATGCTCCTGTGGATATCACTTCGCAAATTTATGGAAAAGACTGCCCTGATAAAATTAGAAGATACTGGTATGGGGCTTTTGCCTCTTCCGGAAGAGCTTTACAGTTACAGGATGGCCGGATTATGTTTTGTATAGCTGTAAGAACTACATCTGATTGGGGAGGGCCATTAAGTAATTATGTCTGTTATTCTGATGATGGTGGAAGTACCTGGAAGGTTTCAGAGAATGCAGCCGATAATAATGGTGATGAAGCCAAACTAATAGAACTGAATAATGGTGATATTTTAATGAGTATTCGTAATAGGGAAAAAGGAGTCCGTAAATTTTGTATATCTCAGGATAGAGGAATGACATGGGGAAAATCATACTTGCAGTCAGATATTCAGGATCCGGCTTGTAATGGCGATATTATGCGATACTCTACCACAAAAGAAGGTGCCCTTAAAAATATAATTCTTCATTCTATCCCCGATGATAACCGCATCCGACAAAATGTTTCTGTTCTTTTAAGTTATGATGAAGGAAGAACCTGGCCGGTAAAGAAAACAATATTATCCGGATTATCAGCTTATTCATCAATGACGGTGTTGCCGGACGGAACTATTGGCATTGTAGTGGAAGAAGGTAAATGGGATGATTCATTACCGGGCGCTGATGGCTTTAAACTTTGGTTTGTTCGTTTTACATTGAGTTGGCTTATGAGTGAAAACTGATTTAAATCGTTACAAACCTGGATATAAAAACAGGATATACTTTAAGGTGAGATTATCTTATGGATTTCTTTGATTGTAAAATTAGTATTTTAACAGTGACTTAAAATACATATTAACAGTGCGTTAAATACGTATTTTAGCAACACAAAAGTACGTACTTTTGTGTTGCTTGATTATCATTATTTTATGATCGTTCTATAATCATAAAAGAACATTTATTCTACTATAACTTCATCTATAAACATGTGTGCCTTCTCCGTGTGTGCACCATGCCAATCAGGGATAGAGGAAGTTGTATTTACCAATATCCGTATACGGTCAGCTTCTACTTCCTTAAACTGACAACTATACTCTGCCAGTCCATCTTTAACATCAGTTGTAGCAACGGGAATATCTGTCTCTCCCTGCTTGATAAATTCACCATTTTTTCCGGTGGCTGTCCATACGGTAATCTTTGTGGGCGGGAAGATATATTCACCAAATTGTATCATAGCTCCCACTTTGACAGAAGATACAGGAGTTGCTTTTCCCAAATCAATGGTAATATCCATTGGTTCATCCATGAATCCCATCCAATAACCTGTGCTGTAGTTGAAATCTCCACGTAGGCCGTCTGTAAGGATGGAAGCTCCGGCAAATGTATATTTCTCTGTTGGAGTAGTTGCCAGAGTTGCCAGTTTACCGGTTGCTTTGTTGAAATTGAATTCTTTCTTGAATGTACGGGTTTTCACATTGTCTCTTACTACGATTGCCTGTAACACACAGCTTTTGGAAATTGCTATTGGTTGGGTATAACGGGTACTTTCTTCTGTAGGCTGACTTCCGTCCAGTGTATAATACATAGGTGAGTCTCCCAGTGTCGATAGAGTTACTACTACTTTGCCTTCAGAAGCAGTAGGTACATCATATTTTGCTGCTATTTCATAAATATGCTTTCCATAATTCACACCCATTACATTATAAATAGATATAATGTGGCTGAGGCTGTTTTGAAAACGTTCCCAGCTTTTATTTGCAGGTTGTGTCCATTGTACTTCACTTAACGCAGCCAGGCGGGGGAGTAGCATGTATTCCAACTGTTCATTGCTCAATATATATTCTGTCCACAGATTACCTTGTGCTCCGATAATGTAAGCACGCTCCTGTTCGTTGAGTACGGCAGGAACCGGTTCCAATGAATATACCTTTTCGACAGGGTTGTATCCGCCGATGGCTAAAGGCTCATCCTGTGTATTCATGGTCGGATAGTAATCCAGGTATACATAGTTGTTAGGAGTCATGATGACAGGGTGTTTCAAACGGGCTGCTTCGATACCGCCATCCATTCCACGCCATGACATAACAGTGGCGTTAGGTGCCAGTTCACCTTCTAAGATTTCATCCCAACCGATAATTTTCCGTCCATGATCATTCAAAAACTTCTCAACACGGGCAGTAACATAACTTTGCAGGAAGAACTCGGCTTTATGTTTTTCATTGGCTTTCAATCCTTCAGCTTTGATGCGTGCTTGACATCTGGGACATTTTTCCCAACGTGCTTTGGGACATTCATCCCCGCCGATGTGTATGTATTCCGAAGGGAATAGTTCCATGACTTCTGTTAAGACATTTTCAATGAAAGTAAAGGTCTCTTCTTTGCCCGGACATAATACATCATCGCGTACACCCCATTGGCCGGATACTTCATACGGTCCACCTGTACATCCTAAATTGGGGTAAGCTGCCAATGCTGCCATCATATGGCCGGGTAGGTCTATTTCCGGAATAACATTGATGCAACGTTCATTGGCATATTCTACAACCTCTTTTATATCTTCCTGTGTATAAAATCCGCCATATGGAGTAGTGTCATAGTTTTCCCATTCTTTGCGTATCATCGTTTTATTACGGATACTGCCTATCTCTGTCAGAAGGGGATATTTCTTTATTTCAATGCGCCATCCCTGGTCGTCCGTAAGGTGCCAGTGCAATTGGTTTTGTTTGTGAAGAGCCATAAGGTCGAGTATCTTTTTCATCTCTTCTTTAGGAAAGAAATGACGGGCTACGTCAATGTGCAAACCTCTATAGCCGAAGCGTGGGGCATCTTTTATTTCTACACAAGGCAATGTCCACTGAGTATCAGCAACAGGCTCGTTTCCGTAAATGGCTACTGGTAATAATTGCTTTAATGTCTGAAGGGCATAGAATACTCCGCTGCGGTCAGACGCTTGTATCATTATTTCGTCGGGTTGTATATTGAGTTCATAACCTTCGGGAGCTATTTTTTCATTGGTTTTGAAAACAATGCTTTGTTTGGAAAGTGTTTCGGTCTCATTGAGAGGTTGAACTGCTGTTTGAAATCCGGATACTGTGTTCAGGTTTTCACTGAAGGATTCGATAATGGGAGTGCTGTTTTTATCTAATTCCGGAGATACATAGAAAACAGTTGAATTGTTGAATGCGAAATGTCCTGTATTTGTTTTTAATTCATTAGGTTGGGGAATGAGAGAACATTGCTCTTTGTTTCCTTTTTCCTGACAAGAGGTCATGCTTAGCATGAGGGTACATAACGATGCGGACAGTATTCCGCAAAAGTGTTTCGATAAACTCATAAGTAGTAATTTAATGGGTTATTGATAATTCCTTTATTATATAATACAATTATAAAGCGGGTAGTGCTAACCTAAAAGTCATTAATTTCTTTGTTGGCTTTAAAATAATTGATTTCTACTATTTTATGAGTTTTAAATTAGGATTGTTGAGTTAGTTTTCTATATATTTGTCTACCCTAAAACAGCTTTTATTTTTTACATTTAATTAAAATACCATGAAGAAACCTTTATTTACTACTATGCTGGCACTATTTTTTTTAACACACGGCCAAATGATATGGGCGGTTGATAAAACAGCATCAGTACATACCCGTTATACCTTTGAAAGAGGGTGGAAGTTTATTCGTTCGGATGATGCGAATTTTAGTCTCTTTGATTATGATGATAGTAGTTGGCAACAGGTGACGGTTCCGCATGACTGGGCTATTTATGGCCCTTTTAGTATTCAGAATGATCGCCAGAAGGTAGCAATAGCACAAGATGGACAGAAAGAAGCTATGGAGCACGCCGGCCGTACGGGAGGACTACCTTTTGTCGGTGTGGGTTGGTATCGGTTGGATTTTGAAGCACCTGCGTTTGCGAAGGGTAAAAAGGCTACATTGGTCTTTGACGGTGCTATGAGCCATGCACGTGTTTATGTGAATGGAAAAGAAGCAGGTTATTGGCCATATGGTTATAATACATTTTATTTAGATGTTACTCCTTATCTGAATGCTGAAGGTAAAAACACCCTGGCTGTTCGTCTGGAGAATGAAGTGGAGTCATCCCGTTGGTATCCGGGTGCCGGGCTCTATAGAAATGTACATTTGATAGTAAATGAAGAGGCACATATCCCTATGTGGGGTACGCAGTTGACTACTCCGGTGGTAGAAGATAACTTTGCACGGGTACATTTGAATACATCATGGGTAATGCCGGAAGGCAAATCTCCTTCATCCTACCGTATTGTTACTGAAATAAAAGATGCAGATGGAAAGGTGGTCAGTAAAGAGAGTAAACAGCTTACTGATTTCGATAATCAGATATTCAGTCAGGAGTTTGTGGTTGAAAAACCGATGCTTTGGACCCCGGATACTCCCTATTTGTATATTGCCGAATCAAAGGTATATGAGGGTAATACATTGAAAGATGAATCTGTTACTCCGTTTGGTATTCGTTCTATTGAAGTGATTCCCGATAAAGGTTTTTTCCTGAACGGAAAGAAAACAGTGTTTAAAGGCGTCTGCAACCACCATGATTTAGGTCCATTAGGTGCTGCTGTGAATGACGCTGCTATCCGTCGTCAGATACGTATTCTGAAAGATATGGGGTGTAATGCTATTCGTACTTCCCACAACATGCCGGCTCCTGAACTGGTGAAAGCTTGTGACGAAATGGGAATGATGCTCATGGTAGAAACTTTTGATGAATGGAAGACTGCTAAATGTGAAAATGGTTATCATAAAGAGTTTGATCAGTGGGTAGAGAAGGATCTTGTGAATGTGTTGCGCCACTATCGCAACAATCCCAGTGTAGTGATGTGGTGTGTTGGTAATGAAGTACCCGACCAGTGGAATGGTGACAGAGGTCCGAAGCTCTCCCGTTATTTGCAGGATATTTGCCATCGTGAAGATCCTACCCGTCCTGTGACGCAGGGAATGGATGCTCCGGATGCTGTGATAAATAATAATATGGCAGCGGTGATGGATGTGGCGGGCTTTAACTATCGTCCCCATAAATATCAGGAGGCTTACAAGAAATTACCTCAGCAGATCATTTTAGGAAGCGAAACGGCTTCTACTGTAAGTTCAAGGGGAATTTATAAATTTCCGGTTACCCGTGCCTGGATGAAGAAATACGATGATCATCAATCTTCATCCTATGATGTGGAACATTGCGGATGGTCTAATTTGCCGGAAGATGATTTTATACAACACGAAGATTTACCCTATTGTATTGGCGAATTTGTGTGGACCGGTTTCGATTATTTAGGTGAACCCACTCCTTATTATACGGATTGGCCCAGTCATTCTTCTTTGTTTGGTATAATTGACCTGGCAGGATTGCCCAAAGATCGCTATTATCTTTATCGTAGCCATTGGAATAAAGAGAAAGAAACATTGCATATCCTTCCCCATTGGAACTGGAAAGGACGTGAGGGAGAGGTGACTCCGGTTTTTGTTTATACCAATTATCCTTCGGCCGAACTGTTTATTAATGGCAAAAGTCAGGGTAAACGCACAAAAGATTTATCGGTTACAGTATACAATAGTGCCGATTCTGTTTCGATGATGAGTTTGAAACGCCAGCAGCGTTACCGTCTGATGTGGATGGACACTAAATATGAACCGGGCACAGTAAAAGTAGTTGCCTACGATGAGAATGGGAAGGCTGTGGCTGAGAAAGAAATACACACAGCCGGTAAGCCGCATCACATAGAGCTGGTCCCGGATCGCCGGATGTTGCAGGCAGATGGAAAAGACCTTTGCTTTGTAACGGTAAAAGTGGTGGATAAAGATGGAAATCTATGCCCGGAAGCTACTGATGAAATTCGTTTCAAAGTGAAAGGATCTGGCGTGTATTGTGCCGGTGCCAATGGAAATCCGGCTTCTTTGGAGTCTTTCCAAATCCCCCGGATGAAAGTATTTAGTGGAATGATGACAGCGGTTATTCAAACTACCGATAAAGCCGGAGCCATTGTTCTTGAAGCTACAGGAAGTGGACTTAAGAAAGCAACTCTTACGGTTGAAAGTAAATAATTTGCGTTGGAATTAAAAAAAAGTAGTATATACAAGTTAGTATTTTATCGGTTTCGGTTGTATTATATACAAATGCATTATAATCGTTAACCGATAAAATACTTATTGATGAATAAAAAAGCCTTTAACCCTGTTTCATGGGTTCCTACTGTGTACTTTGCCATGGGGTTGCCTTTTGTCGTATTGAATATGGTATCCGTTCTGATGTTTAAAGGACTGGAAATCTCCGACGCACAAATAGCCCTTTGGACTTCGTTGATTATGTTACCATGGACTTTAAAGTTTCTCTGGAGTCCTTTTCTTGAAATGTTTAAGACGAAAAAGTACTTTGTTGTCCTCACCCAGATTGTTTCCGGAATAGGTTTTGGGCTTGTTGCCTTATCGTTACAGCTTCCTCATTTCTTTGCTTGTTCCATAGCCCTGTTGGCTGTAGTGGCTTTCAGTGGTGCTACACACGATATTGCTACTGATGGTGTTTATATGACTGAGCTCAGTAAACCGGATCAGGCTAAATATATCGGTTGGCAGGGTGCTTTTTATAATATAGCCAAGATTGTCGCTTCCGGTGGATTGGTTTACCTGGCCGGATGGTTAGTGAAACACTTTGGAGGGGTGGAAGGAGCTTCCGGAGAAGTGATGTATGAAGCCAACGTACATGCCTGGATGATTGTCATGTTCATTATGGCGGCTGTGATGATATTGTTAGGACTCTATCATACCCGGATGCTTCCTTCCGGTGGAGCTGCTGTTACCGAAGCGACCTCATTTGCTGAAACGTTTAATAAACTGGTAGAAGTCATCCTTGATTTCTTTAAGAAGAAGCATATCTGGTATTACATCGCTTTTATTATTCTCTATCGTTTTGCTGAGGGATTTGTGATGAAGATTGTACCGTTGTTTCTGAAAGCAGGTAGAGAGATAGGTGGATTAGGATTAAGCGAACAGGAGATTGGCATTTATTATGGCACATATGGAGCAGCAGCTTTTGTATTAGGTTCTTTACTGGCCGGTTACTATATTTCGCACCGTGGTTTGAAGAGAACACTGTTTTCTCTTTGTTGCATCTTCAACCTGCCTTTTATGGCTTATACGTTGCTGGCTATTTATCAACCTACCAATGGAATGCTGATAGGTGGTGCTATTGTATTAGAATATTTTGGATATGGGTTTGGATTTGTGGGGCTCACCTTGTTTATGATGCAACAAGTGGCTCCCGGAAAACATCAAATGGCCCACTATGCTTTTGCTTCCGGCATTATGAATCTGGGAGTGATGCTTCCGGGAATGGTCAGCGGGTTTGTCAGTGACTGGTTGGGTTACCGTGATTTCTTTATTTTTATCCTGTTTGCTACTATTCCGGCTTTCCTGATTACCTATTTTGTGCCGTTTACATATCCGGACGCCAAGAAATAAGTAAATGTTCTAAATTATATGATATTATTATTGAAACGCAGAAACTCATAGATTCACGCAAAGTATATCATCGCTCAAGTATAGCGCAGCCATTTAATCTGCGAAAATCTGCGATCATCTGCGTTTCAATAAAACGCTGTCATAGTATGAACTAAATTTGAAATGCTACTTAAACATTAATATATTAATATAAAGAAAAGTATGAACGAGAAAATTAATATGCCCTGGGAAGAACGTCCCGCTGGTTGCACAGATGCCATGTGGCGTTATTCAAAAAATCCTGTTATCGGACGTTATCACATTCCGTCATCAAACAGTATTTTTAATAGTGCCGTAGTGCCGTTTGAAGATGGATTTGCCGGAGTATTTCGTTGTGACAACAAGGCAGTACAAATGAATATCTTTGCCGGTTTCAGTAAGGACGGCATCAATTGGGATATCAATCACGAACCTATAAAGTTCAAGGCAGGCAATACGGATATGATTGAGTCGGAGTATAAATATGATCCGCGTGTAACCTGGATTGAGGATCGTTACTGGATTACCTGGTGCAATGGCTATCATGGTCCTACTATCGGCATTGCCTATACGTTCGACTTCAAAGAGTTTTTCCAGTGCGAGAATGCTTTCCTTCCGTTCAATCGCAACGGGGTACTTTTCCCGCAGAAGGTAAATGGAAAATACGCCATGTTGAGTCGTCCCAGCGATAATGGACATACTCCGTTCGGTGATATCTATATCAGCTATAGCCCGGATATGAAATATTGGGGAGAACATCGCAATGTGATGAAAGTGACTCCATTTCCTGAAAGTGCATGGCAGTGTACAAAGATCGGTGCAGGTTCGGTTCCTTTCCTGGTTGATGAAGGCTGGCTGATGTTTTATCATGGAGTAATTACCACCTGCAATGGTTTCCGTTATTCCATGGGAGCGGCTATCTTGGATAAAGATAATCCGGATAAAGTGCTATACCGTACCCGTGATTATCTGCTTGCACCTGCTGCACCTTATGAGCTACAGGGAGATGTACCTAATGTTGTATTCCCTTGTGCAGCATTGCAGGATGGCGAGAGAGTTGCCGTATACTACGGAGCAGCCGATACTGTAACGGGACTTGCTTTTGGCTATATTTCCGAAATCATTGAATTTATAAAAAGAACAAACATTGGATGATTTACGATTTTACGATTGATGTTAGAGTAGAAGTTAGAGTTAGAGAGAATATAATAGAGAGAGTTCCTTCAATCGTAAATCGTAAATTGTCTAATCGTCAATCTTTCTTGATCCTTTCAACTTTCAATTAAATAAATGAAACGACTTTTATTGACTTACACATTGGCTGTCTTTCTGCTTCCGGCTTTTGCCGGAGGTGGAGAGAAGCTTTCCCCTGTTGATTATGTGAATCCTTTTATTGGTACCACCAACTTTGGTACAACAAATCCCGGAGCGGTTTGTCCGAATGGGATGATGTCTGTTGTACCTTTCAATGTGATGGGTTCCGCCGATAACAAGTATGATAAAGACGCCCGTTGGTGGTCTACTCCTTATGAGTATCATAACTGTTTTTTTACCGGATACTCCCATGTAAATTTGAGTGGAGTGGGTTGTCCGGAGTTGGGCTCTCTTTTGTTAATGCCTACCACAGGAGAGTTGAATGTGGATTACAAGGAATATGGAAGCCGTTATAAAGACGAGCAGGCTTCGCCGGGTTACTACACAAATTATCTGACTAAATACAATGTGAAGACTGAAGTAACTGCCACCCCCCGTACGGGCGTTACCCGTTTTACATTTCCGGAAGGAAAGAGTCATATATTACTCAATTTGGGTGAAGGGCTTACCAACGAATCGGGTGCCATGCTTCGCCGGGTGAACGCCCAGGAGATAGAAGGAGTTAAACTCTTAGGCACTTTCTGTTATAATCCTCAGGCGGTATTTCCTATCTATTTTGTGATGCGTGTCAACAAACTCCCTTCGCAAACAGGGTATTGGAAGAAACAGCGTCCGATGACCGGCGTTGAAGCCGAGTGGGATCCGGATAATGGTAAATATAAACTTTATACCAAATATGGAAAAGAGATCGCCGGAGATGATATCGGTGCCTTTTTTTCATTCGACACCGAAGACGGTGAACAGGTAGAAGTAGAAATGGGTGTTTCCTTTGTAAGTATAGAAAACGCCCGTCTCAATCTGAACAAGGAGCAGGAAGGCCGGGATTTTGAGAAAGTACATGCAGAAGCCCGTGCTCGCTGGAATGATGATTTATCCCGTATTCTTGTAGAGGGAGGGACAGAAGATCAGAAAACCGTTTTCTATACAGCCATGTATCATTTGCTGATTCATCCCAATGTTTTGCAGGATGTCAACGGAGAATATCCGGCTATGGAAAGCGATAAAATAATGACTGCCAGTGGCAATCGTTACACGGTATTCTCTTTGTGGGATACGTATCGGAATGTGCATCAGTTGCTTACGCTGGTTTATCCGGAGCGGCAGATAGACATGGTACGTACCATGCTTGATATGTATCGTGAACACGGCTGGCTTCCGAAATGGGAGTTGTATGGTCGTGAGACGCTGACAATGGAGGGAGATCCCAGTATTCCTGTGATTGTAGATACCTGGATGAAAGGTTTACGCGATTTTGACATTAATCTGGCTTATGAAGCCATGTACAAATCGGCCACTCTGCCCGGTGCTGAGAATCTGATGCGCCCGGACAATGACGATTATATGTCTAAAGGTTATGTGCCTCTGCGCGAACAGTATGATAATTCGGTTTCTCATGCATTGGAGTATTACATAGCAGACTTCGCTCTTTCCCGGCTTGCCGGTGCTTTGGGAAAGAAAGAGGATGCCAAACTGTTCTACAATCGCTCATTAGGATATAAACATTATTACAGTAAAGAGTTTGGCACGCTTCGTCCCATACTTCCTGACGGAACTTTTTATTCTCCCTTCAATCCGAAAGAAGGTGAAAACTTTGAACCCAGTCCCGGATTTCATGAAGGTAATTCGTGGAATTATACATTCTATGTGCCCCATGATGTATATGGACTGGCGCGGTTGATGGGAGGGAAGAAGTCTTTCATCAACAAACTGCAGATGATATTTGATGAAGGTCTTTATGATCCTGCCAATGAACCCGATATTGCCTATCCTTATTTATTCTCTTATTTTAAAGGAGAAGAATGGCGCACGCAGAAGGAGACACAACGTTTATTGGCTAAGTATTTTACTACTCAGCCGGACGGTATTCCCGGGAATGATGATACGGGAACGATGTCTGCCTGGGCCATCTTTAATATGATAGGTTTCTACCCGGATTGCCCGGGATTGCCGGAATATACTCTTACCACTCCTGTTTTTGATAAAGTGACCATCCGGCTTGATCCGAAATGGTACAAAGAACGTGAGCTTGTGATAGAGTCTACCCGTCAGAAACCCGATGCTTTGTATATTCATAATGTAAAAATAGGTGGTAAAAAGATAAACCGCTTCCGTATCACTCATGAGGAGTTGGTACACGGCGGGTTGTTAGAGTTTTCTATCAGGTAAATGTTTTTCCCCAATTAGTTTAGTAATGAAGGTAAAAAGGAGAGACTGTCCAGACATTGTTTGTTAGGGCAGTCTTGTTTTTATTAGCACTTTTGTTTTCTCAATTGTATTATTAGTACGAACCGGGGGCACCACCACAGAGGACACAGAGAACACTGAGTTTTAAATTTCTGATGAAACGCGGATGATCGCAGATTAAAAGCTGTAGTTCTTTATTTTAGATTAATTTTTCTTTGAGAAGCTCTGTATCCACTGTGTACTTTGTGGTGAAATACATTCACATTATTAGTACGAGTATTTATTTATTATATTTGATAGTATGAAAAAAGGATTTGTTTCATGTTTATTGTTTATGTGTCTTGGGATGGCAGGATGTCAGCAGAAGGATGTTGAGAAACGGATCATTCCGCAACCACAATCGGTTGAAACTACTTCCGGAACTTACCGGTTACAAAAACAAGCTACGTTTACTTCTAATCTGCCGGAGACAGAGGGAAAAGAGTTTGCAGAATATGTGCAGGCTTCTCCTTTGGGTTTACAATTGAGTACAGAAGAGTCCGAAAAAGCGGCTGTTCAGTTTGTGATAATTGCTCCCGGCAACGAACATGATTCGACAGAGAGCTACCAGTTAGAAATAACTTCAAAAGGTATTGTTGTGTCTGCTCCTTCCGGTGCCGGGCTGTTTTATGGCTTTCAAACATTGTTACAATTGGCAGATGCCGATACAGACGGTACCTATACCTTGCCATTGGTTGATATCAAAGATGCTCCTCGTTTTGCTTACAGAGGTTTGCACCAGGACGTATCCCGTCATTTCCGAACCAAAGAATTTATAAAGAAACAGTTGGATGCCATGGCACGCTATAAGCTGAACACCCTTCATTGGCATCTGACAGATGGTGCTGGCTGGCGTCTGGAAATTAAACGCTATCCGGAACTGACGGAGCAGGCAGCTTATCGTCCTTATCCTAACTGGAAAGCATGGTGGAAGGGGGGCCGTAAGTATTGTACAAAAGATGCTCCGGGCGCAGACGGAGGATATTATACACAGGATGATGCACGGGAGATTGTGGAATATGCGCGGCAACGTCATATCACCGTTATTCCCGAGATAGAAATGCCGGGACACTCGGAAGAAGTGTTAGCTGTTTTTCCTCAGTTGTCTTGTTCCGGCAAACCCTATGTAAATTCGGAATTCTGTATCGGCAATGAAGACACCTTTACTTTTTTGCAAAATGTATTGTCGGAGGTGATGGATATCTTTCCTTCTGAATATATTCATGTGGGCGGTGATGAGGCGAATATGGAAAGCTGGAAAAAGTGTCCTTTGTGCCAGAAGAGAATGAAGGCGGAGGGATTGTCTGATGTGAAAGAACTGCAAAGCTATCTCATTCATCGAATGGAGAAATTCCTCAATGACCACAACCGTCAGTTATTGGGATGGGATGAAATCTTGGAAGGTGGACTGGCTCCCCGTGCCACTGTGATGTCATGGCGTGGAGAAGAGGGAGGAATTACTGCTGCCCGTGCAGCGCACGATGTGATAATGACTCCGGGAGAGTTTTGTTATCTGGACGCTTACCAGGATGACCCGACCAGTCAGCCCGAAGCTATCGGAGGCTATCTGACTTTGGAGAAGGTATACTCTTACAATCCTGTACCTAAAGTACTGACAAAGCAGGAGGCCGCTTATATAAAGGGGGTACAGGCAAACGTATGGGCAGAATATATATCTACTCCCGAACATATGGAATACATGATTTATCCCCGCTTGCTGGCATTGGCAGAAGTAGCATGGACACAGCCGGAACAGAAAAATTGGGAACACTTCCGGCAGTCTGCCCTGAAAGAGGTTAACTGGTTGCAGGCTCACGGATATCATCCTTTCGATCTGAGTAAAGAAGTAGGAGAGCGTCCGCAGGCAGCCACACGCATTGAACACTTAGGGCTGATGAAACCGATTCATTACACAACTCCGTATGCACCTCAATATACAGCCGGAGGTGACTCGGCATTGGTAGACGGGGTTCGCGGCGGATGGACGTATGGAGATAAGCGCTGGCAGGGATTCCTGAATACAGATATGGATGTTACGATTGATCTGGAGAAGGTGACGGAAATTACTTCGGTAGCTGCCGAGTTTATGCAACTGTCCGGCCCTTATGTATGGTTGCCGCGTGAGGTGATAATTTCTACATCAGAAGACGGAAAGACGTTTACAGAAGTGCAGCGTTTATTTACCGATGTTCCTACTACTGAAGACCGATTGGTTTTCCGGACTTACCAATGGGAAGGAAAAGCATCAGCCCGTTACGTTCGCTACCAGGCTTTATCCAATGGGATAGAAGGAGGATGGCTTTTCACAGATGAGATTGTGATTAAATAGGGATGACTGAATGTATGTATTTGACAAACAATAGGATAATTTGATGCATTACCTTGTTGTCATACAATAAAAAGAGCCACAATAACCGTAAATTGTGGCTCTCTCGATTTAGAAACAGTTTTGTTTTAAAAAAAGGAATCAAAACTTGCTGTGGGGGACTTACTTGTTGTTATAAGCTGTCAGCATCCAAACCATTTTCTCTTGTTCTTTCAGGTAATCGCTCATCAAAGCTACTGTTACTTCGTCACCGGCTTGTGAAGCGATGGACAACAGTTTGCGTTCTTCGCCGATCAGATGGCTGTAAGTCTCCAGAATATTCTCTAAAGCTTTCTCACCATTACTCACCCGGTCTACTTCGTTGATGTTGGACATCTTGAGGTAATCACTGAATTTATTGGCAGGAGTTCCACCCAGCATCAGGATACGTTCGGCTATTTCGTCAACTTTCTCGGCTGCATCGTTATAGAGATCTTCGAACTTGCTGTGGAGTACAAAGAAATCATGTCCTTTAATGTTCCAGTGGAAGCCGCGAAGGTTGGTGTAATATACCTGGAAATCTGCTAATAATTGTTGCAAAGATGCTACTACATTGTTCACTCCCGATTCGTTCAACTTGATGTAATCTAATGTTTTCATAACTTGTTTTATTTAATTTGTTTATACTATTTTTCTTTTTCGTATTGCAAAGATAGGGCGAAAATGTATGCGTGTCAAACTGATAATTTCTATCTTTGCATAGACAGAATCTATAACCTATAAAACTTTGATAGATGACAATACAACAGTTAGAGTATATACTTGCTGTAGATCAGTTCCGGCATTTTGCCAAGGCGGCAGAATATTGCCGGGTGACGCAACCTACTTTGAGTGCCATGATTCAGAAACTCGAGGATGAGTTAGGAGTTAAGCTCTTCGACCGTGCAATGCAGCCGGTATGCCCCACGCGGGTGGGAGAGAAGGTAATTGCTCAGGCCCGTGCCGTACTTGCCCAGGCTTCACAGGTAAAAGAGATTATCAGTGAAGAGAAACGTTCGCTGTCCGGTACTTTCCGTTTGGCGGTATTACCTACTATCGCTCCTTATCTGTTGCCACGTTTTTTTCCGCAACTGATGGAAAAGTATCCGGAGCTGGATGTACGGGTGACGGAGATGAAAACGAAAGATATCCGCCAGGCATTACGCGACGGAGAAGTTGATGCTGCTATTTTAGCAAGTCTGCTCGAAGATACTGCGTTGTCAGAAGAGATTCTTTTCTATGAACAGTTTTATGGATATGTATCCCGCAAGGAGCCGTTGTTCAAGCATGACGTGATCCGTACGTCCGATATTACGGGAGAACGGTTATGGTTGCTCGATGAAGGGCATTGCTTCCGCGATCAGCTGGTGCGTTTCTGCCAGATGGAAGCTGTGAAACTGCATCAGATGGCATATCACCTGGGAAGTATGGAGACATTTATGCGTATGGTAGAGGGCGGGAAAGGAATTACATTCGTCCCGGAACTGGCAGTGTCTCAACTCTCCAATGAACAAAAAGAGTTGGTGCGTCCGTTTGCCATTCCCCGTCCTACAAGGCCCATTGTGCTGACCACCAATAAAGACTTTATCCGTGGTAGCTTGCTTTCTGTACTGAAAGATGAGATACGTGCAGCTGTGCCTAAGGAGATGCTTAGTTTGCAGGCTGTACAGTGCTTGGTTTAATGGACAGTGGACAATTGACCGTGGGCGGTGTAACTAAACGGAAGTACCTATATAAACGGCATCATTACCCTTATCCGGTGTTGTATTTTGTCCTTCTCAGAAAGGAACGCTCTTTTCCCCGGTGCACAGTCTTGTTTTACATGTACATGTAAAGCTGCATAAGATGTACATGTCGTACTGTCCCACATGCACATGTCGTACTGCTTTACATGTACATCTAAAACAGCGTTACACACCGGGGCTTCCTACGTTACTCTACGAGATAGAGCTTTATCGATACCGGAGAAAGAGATAGATGGTAATGGCAGACAGCACTTAGCACAAAACTGAATAGCTTTAGTCCAAATGATAAGATAAAAAAAGAACGATGACAATCATGGGAAGTTGTCATCGTTCGTCACATTTTATTATATCAGAATTAGTAGTTCGTTTTAGCCGTGTATGCAGAAATATTTAGTTGTTGTGCAGTAGGTATTTGACTGCTGCTTTTGGATTCTTTGAAATCCATCTTTATAAACTGTATATTGTCGTATATCGTCTTTACACGAACTTTCAGTCCTTTGGCTGTTTTCATCTCTTCGGCTACTTTATCGAGATTGAAGGAGACGATGCCTTCACCCAAGCTACCGCCGTTATCATCAAATGCATTGTGGCGGAATTCTAAATTGATGTAACCCTCTTCGTCCACAAGCTCCATGTCTTCGTTGTGAACCAGATTGAGCATGTGTTTCTTGTTGGGGTTCCGTGTACCGTAATACTGGAATTCCATTGTAAGATATCCCTGTGCAATCCAATGGTAAGTGACGTTTATCTTATTATCACCGATGCTATCTGCTGTAGCTTTCGTAAGCGGGATGATATCTTTGGTCAGGATAGAGTCCATTTGTACTACTTGAATGTTATAATCATATCCCGGAACTTGCTCTTCGAGCTGGTGAAACCATACAAATACACGTTTTCCATCTACAATCGGATAGTTGCGAACTGCAGAGTCATCACCCGGATACATCTTTCTGCCACTATCCAGACCAAAATAATAACTGTCGGCATCAGTGGCTTTGAGGGTGGCAATGGTCAAATCAGAATAGCTTGGTCCGTCATCGTCCAGACATGACTGGAGGAAAGGAGTAAGGACCAGAATCATTGTTGCTGCAATAAAATTTAATTTCTTCATAAGTTTGTTTGGTTTTCTTTTTACAGTTACACTTAATTAATGGCTATCATCGCCCGGCGTACCTCTCCGTGTGGGAGGCACACTGTATGAAAAATACAGGATATAAAAGAATATTGCACGACAGACTGTTAAAGAAATAAAAGCAATAAAAGACTTGCTCTCTCTATGCAGTATTTCTATCTTTGCTGCATTTATAAGATAAACACGTGTTAAAGAGAATGGAAGAACAGGAGCTGACAGAGCTATGCAGGCAGGGAAACAACCGTGCCCGCAAAGAACTTTATGAGCAGTATTCAGGGAGGATGCTTGGCATCTGTCTCCGGTATGCCGGAGACAGGGACACAGCACAAGACCTGGTACATGACGGTTTCCTGAAAATCTTTGCTTCTTTTGATAAGTTCACCTGGCGGGGCGAAGGTTCTCTCAGAGCATGGATGGAGCGTGTAATGGTAAATGTGGCATTACAGTATTTGCGTAAAAATGATGTGATGAATCAGGCAATGGCGCTTGATGAAGCCCCCGAAACTTATGAAGAGCCGGATATTGCGGCAGTGGAGGCTATACCGCAAAAAGTACTGATGCAGTTTATTGAAGAGTTACCCGCAGGCTATCGTACCGTGTTCAACTTATACACGTTTGAAGATAAGTCGCATAAAGAGATTGCTCAGTTACTGGGTATAAATGAAAAGTCCTCGGCTTCGCAGTTGTTTCGTGCAAAGAGTGTATTGGCCAGGAGAGTGAAAGAATGGTTAATGGTGAATGACAGATGAAAGATGAGAAGATGAAAGATAAAGAAATGTGGATGGACAAGCTGAAGGAGAAGTTGCAGGACTACTCCGAGCCTATGCCCGCTTCCGGTTGGGAACAACTGGAGAAGGAATTGGTGCCGCCTGTTGAAAAGCGGATACTGTATCCTTATCGCAAATGGGTAGCAACAGCAGCGGCGGTATTGCTGGTGGCTGCTACATCCTTGAGCATTTACTTCCTGAATACTCCTACTGCTGAAGAGATTCGTCGTACAGCTACCCCGATGTTGGCTGCTGATCCGGATATATTGCCTCAAACGGATGCGCCCGATGTACAGGTGGTGAAAGTAGAGCCGGCACGTGCTATCCGTCCGATAGTTGCACAAGCGAAGAAAATAGCGGAGAGACAGGGAACCGAACCCTCGGTACCTGTTGAGGTTGTTCGTGAAATAGCCGATGGAAAGGAGGCTGTGCAGCAGATAGTCAACGAGAAAGAGGAAATTGAAAAAAAAGAACCGGTAGTAGCGAAAGAAGAATCACCTGTGGTAAAATCACATAAAAGATCCGGACAGGATAAACTGCATATCCCGGTAGAAAAGCCGGAATCTAATAAAGGACGTTGGTCACTTGGTGCAGCGGTAGGCAACGCAGGAGGAGTCTCTCTTACAGGCAATGACCTGGCGGGTGGTGGTATACCTAATGAACAACGGCTCAACCTGGTATCCAATGCCGCTGAGGGAGAGATTATTCGCATCCCCGACAATCAAATGGTGGTATTTAAAGAAGGGGTACCTTACTTGAAACGTATGGATGAAATTGTGGACATCAAACATCATCAGCCTATCTCTTTTGGCTTGTCGGTACGTAAAGGGTTGGTAAAAGGGTTTTCGGTGGAAACCGGGTTGACGTATACATTACTTTCTTCGGATGTCGAGATGAGTGGTGGTAATGCCATGATCGATCAGAAATTGCATTATATAGGTATTCCTGTCCGGGCTAACTGGAACTTTTTCGATAAGGACCGTTTCACATTGTATGTGGCTGCCGGCGGAATGATAGAGAAGTGCGTATATGGAAAATTAGGGAGTGAAAAGCAAACAGTGAAGCCGGTGCAGCTTTCGGTAGCCGGTGCAGTGGGCGCACAATTCAATGCGACAAAGCATGTGGGTATTTACGTGGAACCCGGAGTGGCATATTTCTTCGATGATGGTTCCAATGTGCAAACCATTCGTAAGGAAACGCCGTGTAACTTCAATATACAGGCAGGTATTCGCTTCACCTATTAAAAATAGCATTAAATATAAAATGAAACGGAGGCTTTTTTAAGTCTCCGTTTTTTTTGTGAATTACACCGCTTGGCGTACTTCCCCGTGCGGGAAGCACCTAATTTATTTGTACTGTTTTGAAGTATTTTTTGAACAGGTTGGCAGCCTGTTCGATTTGTTCCGGTGTATTTTCTTTTATTCCTTTTAGCAGATACTCTTGTTTCATTGCCTCATATTTGTGTACACCTAATGTGTGATAGGGGAGTATTTCTACTTTTTGGATCATCTGGTAACTACCCAGTTGTTGTCCCATTGCACGGATATCTTCTTCAAAATCACTGTATCCCGGCACCAACACATAGCGTAACCAAAAGGGACGTTTATGCTCTTCCAGCCAGGCAGCTGTATGTAGCGTTTGTTCATTACTTCGTCCGGTAAGCTTTTGGTGATGTGGAAGATTGAATTCTTTAATATCCAGCAAAACGAGGTCTGTCAGTTTCAAAAGTTTCTCTACATGTTCGTTCCATAATCCGCCGTTGCTGTCGAGACAGATATGGATACCCTCTTCTTTCAATCGGTGAAACAGGGGTAACAGCGCTTCTGCTTGTAGCGTTGGTTCACCTCCGGAGAAAGTAATCCCTCCACGCTTTCCGAAAAAAGGTTTCTGATTGATAGCCATGCGGACAATTTCTTCCGGGTCAGTGGCTGTTCCGCCTTTTACAGCAATTGTATCCGGATTGGCACAATAAAGACAACGGAAATTACAGCCTTGAAGAAAAACAACGAGCCGTAGTCCCGGCCCGTCGAATGTTCCCATACTTTCATAAGAATGAACTTTGATTAATTGACAGTTGACAGTTGACAGTTGACAGTTCATGGCTATTTATTGAGTGATGTTTTAGTGGTTCTTACAATGCTGATTAATAATTTTATGATTTCACTACAATCTTCATGGATCGAAGTAAAGGAGCAATTAGTGATGAATTCGCTGTCTCTTAAAAGCATAAGCCAATATTCTGTTTCATTGGCTTCTTTCAGAGCTATATTCATCTTATTTAAAAAATCAGCTTTGCTTTGAGCATGTTCTGCTTCACGACATAGTGCTCCTATCGCCGTACCACTTCGCAATATTTGTTTAGATAATGTATATTCCTTTTTGTCATTATATAAATACTTATATAATTTAATGATCCGAAGTGCAAAACTGTAAGACCTGTCCCCAATAATACCTTGTCCCATAACTGTCAATTGTCAATTGTCCACTGTCAATTAAAAACGTTCATGGAACGAACGGCTCAAAACCTCCAGTTGATGTTCGCGGCTCAGCTTGATGAAGTTCACTGCATAACCTGATACACGAATAGTCAGTTGCGGATATTTCTCCGGATGCTCCATGGCATCTTCAAGCATTTCGCGGTTCAATACATTGACATTCAGGTGGTGTGCACCTTTGGTGAAGTAGCCATCCATCATTGTTATTAGGTTCTCTATACGATCTTCGGCAGAAGCTCCGAGTGATTTCGGTACGATGGAGAATGTATTACTGATACCATCCTGCGAGTCACGGTAGCGTAACTTTGCAACAGAACTGAGGGAGGCGATAGCACCATTCTTGTCGCGTCCGTGCATCGGGTTGGCTCCCGGAGCAAAAGCAATACCTTTGGCACGTCCGTCCGGAGTGGCACCTGTCTTTTTGCCGTACATCACATTGGAAGTGATTGTCAGCAATGAAAGGGTAGGACGGGCATTCTTGTAAACCGGCAGCTTTTTCAGCTCTTCGCTAAAGTAGTAAACGAGGTCTACACCTAAGTGATCTACTTTATCGTTGTCATTACCGAAGCAAGGGAATTCGCCGTTGATATCAAAACCTTCTGTCAGGCCGATGTCATTTCGGCGGGCTTTTACCGTTGCATATTTAATGGCAGACAGAGAGTCGATAGCAATAGAAAGTCCGGCTACGCCATATGCCAGGTTGATGCGGGGATTGGTATCGATAAGTGCCATCTGTGCCTTCTCGTAGTAATACTTATCGTGCATGTAGTGGATGATATTCATTGCATCATTATACACGCGGGCAATTTCAGTCAACACCTTCTTATAGTTGGCCATTACTTCTTCGAACTTCAGTACATCACCTGTCAGCACAGGAATATCTTTCACCATAACAGTACCCGTGTTTTCGCAACGTCCGCCATTAATAGCAAGTAACAGAGCCTTTGCCAGGTTGGCGCGTGCACCAAAGAACTGTATCTGTTTTCCTATTTCCTGATAAGATACGCAGCAGGCAATACCATAGTCGTCCGATTGGCGTACTTCACGCATCAGATCATCATTTTCGTATTGTACAGAAGAGGTGTCGATAGAAACTTTTGCACAGAATTCCTTGAAACCTTCTGGTAGATCGGGACTCCACAATACAGTCATATTAGGTTCCGGAGATGCTCCCAGGTTGTATAGTGTTTGTAAGAAACGGAAAGAAGTCTTAGTCACCTTTGTACGTCCGTCGTTGAAACGTCCGCCTATGGATTCGGTTACCCAGGTGGGGTCTCCGGCAAAAATATCGTTATAAGATTGCATGCGTAAGTGACGTACCATACGCAACTTGATAACAAACTGGTCAATTAGTTCCTGTGCAAATGTCTCGTCGATATTACCATGAGCTAAATCGTATTCAATATAAATATCAAGGAAAGACGATACGTTACCCAATGACATAGCAGCTCCGTCCTGTTCTTTTACAGCTGCTAAATAAGCCATATATACCCACTGAACTGCTTCCTGTGCGTTGTATGCCGGGCGGCTGAGGTCGAGTCCGTAGTATTCACCCATTATTTTCATTTCCTTCAGTGCCTTGATCTGTTCGGCCACCTCTTCGCGAAGCCGGATACGTGCTTCGGTCATGGGACCGGTTAATCCTTTCAGGTCTTCAAGTTTGGCTTCAATCAGACGGTTGATACCATAAAGGGCCAGACGACGATAGTCACCAATGATACGTCCGCGGGCATAATTATCGGGAAGTCCGGTAAGGAATCCCAATGAACGGAATGAACGGATCTCTTCGGTATATACATCAAATACTCCGTCGTTGTGAGTTTTGCGATAATGAGTAAATATATCTTTTACGCGTTCGTCTACCTCTACACCATTTTCATGGCAGGCTTTTGCTACTACATTGATACCACCGAACGGCTTGATGGCGCGTCTTAACAGTTCATCTGTCTGTAATCCGACGATAAGCTCGTTTTCTTTATCAATGTATCCGGCTTTATGAGAGGAGATGGTTGAAACGGTCTGGTAGTCAAGAGAGCGCACACCATTGTTGGCTCTTTCTTCTTCAAGTGCTTTGAGGCAACAGTTCCACACTGCCTTTGTACGTTCTGTAGGTCCTTGCAGGAAGGATGCATCTCCATAATAAGGAGTAATGTTATTACTGACGAAATCTCTTACGTTGATTTCTTTGCTCCAAAGTCCGTCATTAAAGGTTTTATTCAATTCCATACTTAAATATTAGTTAGTGGTTGGGTTATCCATTCTTCTTTAGAGCACGCAAAGTTACAAGCATTTTTTCATATTATAAGTATAAATATCCTCTATTTTGTGTTTAATAGCATAAAATACCTATAAATAAGGAGAGAAAATAAAAAGACTTATTCTTTTTTTTATAAAATCGTTTGGAGGTTTAAAATCTCTTTGTATCTTTGCACCGCTTTTAACAACAAGCACCTTTATACGAGTCTTGGTAGGCTGATAATGTAAGCCTTGATAGAGGAATAAAAGAGGACATTTTGGAGAGGTGGCAGAGTGGTCGATTGCGGCGGTCTTGAAAACCGTTGTACTGCGAGGTACCCGGGGTTCGAATCCCTGTCTCTCCGCAATAAATGCTGAAAATCAGCAAATTGTGAAATAAACACCCAATTTTACACCCAAGAATGTAAAATTGGGTGTTTTTGCATTATTTAAGATTAGCTTTATTGCAGTTATATAAAGGTAATCAAATGGAGTTTAGTATACTATCATTTGACTACCTTTTTTGATTTATTCTATGATGCCGGGTTTAGGGATTATGTGCATAACGAATCGTTGGTTATCTTTATTCCCTCTAATATCAGGTTGAACTCTAAATTTACTTGATTGTCCACTTCCTGAAATTAGAACCTCACAATTGCCAAGTGAATCGAACTCAATACCATTACTTGACCAGAATTTAATTAAAGCTAATGCTCTTTCATAGCTAAGCTCATAATTTCTTGTATAATAATCTTTTGATGATTGTCCTTCTATGATAAGCATATATTGAGCTTCTGGAATTTTGCTTTTGGCACTATTCATAAAATGGGCGATTGCCAGACCTGCTTTTAGTAATTTATCAAGTTGCTCTTGCTCTATATCATAAATATTAGAACTATAGGTATTAAAAGATACTTCAATGTCTTTTAATGTATGCCTCTTAAATTGCTCATCGTATGCGAAATACTTATTATCTATCTCTTTAATAGAGTTATTTAGTTCTTCGATTTTTCTGAGCTGTTCTTCTTTAGCATTTACCTCTTTATCTAATTGGTCATTAATGCCTTTCATTTTAACAACGCACACTATAAATAAAACAAGCATAATAAAAAATAAGCTTGTCATGAGGTCAGAATAACTTAACCAGAAAGTGTTACTTCTGTTTCTTGGCATAATTACTTTTCTTCTTTTAAGTCCTTAATAGATTTTGTCATTGTTTCTATTGCCTTAAGAATAGATTTGTTCAATTCTATGCTATCAAGTTGAGCGTTATGATAATCTGTTCTAAGGTTTAAGATTTCGCCTTTCATATCCTTATAACATTCCGCTTGAACTTGCGTATATTGTACCATTGTATCAAGCACTTCTTTCAATTTATCAAATGTATCAAAGAACTCTTTATTATTAGCCACAAAATTTTGTATATGTTCTGTTGAAGCCGTAAGTTGGGTAGATAAGCTTTCAGATACTTGCTTCCCTTCAGATATAAACAAGTCAAATTCCTTTCTCCAAATATCCCTTGCTTCTGCTCCTGTTGGAAAATGAGTCGTTATGGCTTCTTGAAATTCGCGTTGAAGTTCTGTTGTCTTGTTTTGATTACTGACCACCACAGACAATCCTGTAGAAAAGTCCTTGAACTTATCAATGATTGTTTGAGTTTGATTAACAATACCTGATACATTTGCTATGGTAGAATTAAGTTGTTCTTGATAAGATTTGAAAACATTTAAAGAATCGGCAGAATCTTTTAACTGCATAAATGTTGCAGCTATTTTATTAGCCGTTTGCGTAAGGCTCAGTTTATTTATTTCGGCTAAGACAAGATGCTGTTTTTCAAGATTGTCATTCAATAATTCTGCCGAATTAGCATACGCATCAAGATTACGTCCGAACTTGTCCACAAAATGTCCAAGCACACCTTTTAATGAATTTAGACTTGAAGCCATACTATTTGATAATAACGGCATCAACTCTCTTCTTAAAAAGTTCATGTATTCTTCTTTGCCCTCATTGGATTTGGCTACAGCAGATTTATATGATATAGCGCTATTATATACAGTAAAGCCCAATCCCAGTAAACTTGCGCACATGGCTGCTATAATACCATACAAAAGATGCTGCAATCCACTTAAATTATCAGTTTCGCCAAAAATCTGATTGAAATCAACCCCTATCAGCCCCGTAATTATACCAACGAATGTTCCTGCTAAACCTAAATAAAGAGGAACGTTAAGGCTATTATGTATTTCATCTTCTAATGCTCCTTTTTGACTATCACAAATATCTTCAAGTATTCCCAAATCTGCGCTTGTTCCAGTGTTTTTGCACAAATATTCATTAGTGCGATAAATAATCAATCCTAATTTCCCATAGATATTTTTGTTTTGAGGAACTATCAACGACAAATCTGTATATTCATCACCGCTATCATCTTCATCGCTATAACGGGAAGGTATGTTCTGCAAGAACTTCTGTAATGAGGACTTATTTTGCAAGATACCAGATGTTATCGATGTTTCTTTGAGAGACAAATTATCAACATCTTCAAATAGACCTTCCAATTCTGAAATTTTTTTCTTTGTTTTAAGAAAGCTATAGATTTGGGCTGCAATAACAATCAAGACAACTATTATAGCAATAATCAAGCCGATATATTCATGTAAATTATTCATTGTCATTATATTTTTTGATTATTTGATTTCGTCGAACAAATTGTTGGTTTGTTCCTTTCTCTTTTCTTTCGCTTTTTTCTTTAACTCTTTCTTAAATTCTTTTTCTCTGATTTTTTTCTCTTCTATTTCCTCCTTGTTCATAGGCTTATAATTATCCATATTATCAGGATATTTACCCTCTATATATAATTTTACCAAGCCAGCATGAGACATAGGTTTTGAAATATCACGAAAATCTATATTTGTATTATAGTCAAGTAAGACTATATCTTGAATTTTGCTTTGTTCCTTTATTCTCTCTACAACATGGTGGACTTCTGGCACATTATCTAACACCCATTTATAGGTAGGAAGATAAATGAGCATTCTTGCTTCAAAATACCCCAACAGCTCTTTGCTGTATGCACCCTTACTGTGCCCTTTGGGTACACCATATTTCCGTACCGTTCTTTTCAAATCACGCATGGTGTCATTCTTAAATGTTGCAAAATCAACGCCTACACCTTCAAAGACCTTTAACCCTTGCCACACAGCTTCAACACAAGTTGCCTTTAATCCGTCAGTAAAAGGAATAGGAATGTTCCCATGAGGATAAAATGGACTCAGAATCTTTGCATACCGAGTCTCTGAGTTAGAAGTGATATCCAAGATTACAGCGTCTGGATATTCTTCTTTTATCTTCTCCAATTTTCGTTTCCTACTTTCTATGTATATCATAATCAAAAAGTATCAAGGTTTATAATATATTTCTTGGGAATGAATGTCATGACCATTACTTCCGCTTGGAAATACGGTCGTTCATTTTCGTCTAAATCAAAATGTTTATGTGCCTTAACGGTGGAAAAATGTATTTTCTTAAAATCTTCCAAGGATTTGCCTATATTAGGTGTTCGTTTCGTAGTTGTAGCATTCATGTCTGCATACATTGTATGCTGCAAATATACCACACTTGGATCTATTCTTAGAATGACAGGATTACTAATTCTCCCATCTTTCATGGCAACATACATCATAGGATGTTCTGTTGTGAAGCTCAAACGAACATAGTCTTGTAAATTCCGCATCTCATCCAAATTACGGCTTAAATTTCCGCCTCCGGGATTCGGTATGTCGATTTTATGCTTTTCACAATAACTCCAAGACAACAACCCTCCATGCCGTTTAATGGATGGAATATTCCTTCTATCTGTAAAATGATACAAATAGCGGATACCATTGTTTTCCAATACTTGCTTGAATGCAAGCCAATTTTCTTTGCGTTCAGCAGACAACGATTCCAATCTTTGCCTTTCCGCTTGTTCGGCTTGTTCTTTTTTTTGGGCTTCTTCCGCAAGTCTATTTGCTTCCTGCTGTCGCCGTATTCGTTCTTCTGCTATTCTTTTTTCATTCTCTACCTTTTCCTTTTCTTCTCTTTCTCTTTTCTTACGTTCTTCTTCCTCTTTGCGTTTTTGCTCTTCGGCTAACTTAACAAATCTTTCATGTTCTAATTCTTTTTCTAATTCAGATAATGATTTTTGTATATTCGCATATTGTTTTATTATAATCGAATCTTTTGTACGCACTATTTCATGCGTAATTTCATCCATTATTTGCTTTGCCTCTTGACACTTTCGCTGCGCAATAAGGATTTCAAGTTTATCCAATAATAATTTTGCCTTTTCCTCTCGTACTTTTAATTCATATGCCTCTTTTCTTAATCTTTCATCTTTTAAAGCTTGGAGAGAAGGTATATTCTCAAATTTATGCGGTGAAAAGACACGAGTTTGTAATTCATCTTTTTGGGGAGGAATATTTAAAACATACCAATCAGTTGATGATTGTTTAAGTTTGTCCCTATTTTGCTTTACACGTTCTTTTCTTTTGTCAAATTCATCACAAAGCGATTTAGGTGCAGATGGCTTGAGTTCACCATTTGAAAGGATTTCAGTTGGTGAACTATCATATAATCCAAACAGTTTTTTAAGCCATTTAAAAATCATACTATATACCTTTTAACACGAAGCGTGGAACTGTATGCCACACTCTACTTGAAGGTCGTAGGAAACCTTGGATACAGATGTAACAATAGCAGCCCACGCTATAGCGTGAGAACCACTATGCTATCCTTGTATCCAATTTGAAAATTTCCTACGTTTTCAAGTACAAGATAAGCATAACGCTTCTTCTTTTTCTTCTATGTCTTGGAAATGGTTGCCCTAATCCACTTACAAAGATATGGAATTTTATTGAGATACAATCAAATACTATCAAGATTACATTCTGAATCCTCTACTTTTTCTTGGTTCTTCTGCTGATTGTCGCAAACCATGCCTTAATTTCTCCCATTGCTCCTTGAACCATTCTCCTATCGGCTGTTTGTTTATAGTTAGTATTAATTTACGATTATCGGTCGGATTTTTTTCTACTTTGAAGATGTCGTTTTTGATTTCAAATCTTCGTCTATGTTCTTCGGAATAGATTTTTCCATTACATCTGATAGCTTCCTTTTTTGTCAAAAGGCTATTTACCATATCTTTGGTAAATCCGATGGCATAACATAGTTTTTCCATTCTCAACATTTCCTTGAGCAATGGAAACCAATTGAACGCTTTTTCAAGGATGGTATTCAGTCGTGATATTTCTCTGTCTTTGGTTTCAAGTTCTTGGTTGTGTATTCCTTGAAGATTGCGTATCTGTTTGCCGTGCTGTTCCTGCATTTGTTGCATCTTGGCTTTTAGTTCGTCAATACCCTTATTGCGCTTGACCACTTCCTGACGCAATTTCTCGTTGGCTTGTTCCAGCTCTTTCAATTTTCCACTTCCGAAAAGAGAACCGACACCGCTTGCTATGGCGGTGGCTGCATTGGTGGCTGTTTTCTTTAGCCTGTCAGTGCGTATTTCTGATTTCACCTGTTTCAGCTCCTGTTCAGCAAGATTTATCTGTTGTTCCTTGTGTCGCTTGGTTTCATCTATACGTTGCAGTTCGGCTTTCTGTTTCTCGATGATGAAATCGCTTCGCTCCAAATGCTCCTTGCCTGTAATGGTTTTGGATTTTCCACGTTCCATAAATAGGATGTCGGATGCCAAGGTCTGCATTTCCATCATATCATTGTCATTGAGCTTTCGGCTCTTGCCTGTGTTGTGGTTCATCCAGTCGAAAACGATATGAGCATGATAATTTGGCTTGAACCATTTTTTACCTACTTGGAAACTTTCCTTGTCCTCTGCATTAGGCTGTCCGTTCAGCCAATGCCCTTCATCTTTGTGCAGGAAGATTTGAAGCGGAGTGATGCCCCAGCGTCTTTGGCATTCTTCGCCAAATTTCTTTACGTCTGCCAGTGTGGTGTCCGGTTTGATGAGCAACACACCCTCACGGATAGGCGAGCATCCTGCCACTTTTATGATTTTTCCGTTCTTCCCTTTGCGCTCACGCTCTTTCTCCTGCATGGCACGACCTGTCTTCTCCTTTACCATCCGTTTGATGTTGTCGTAGTGCGTCTGCAAATTCGAATTGCCGAAGTCCGGGTTTACCCACTGCTCGTTGTCGGCAGAGAGTTCGGACACAATGTAGATTCTGGACTCTCCGATATTACGCATATACTCGGCAGTCCTCCTGTTGTGAGCCTCGCTTGATTTGGTGTTGCAAGGTTTGATATGTATGCTTGATTTTATTGCCATACTACTATTCAGATTTATTGTTTACGATAGATTGTTTTGTTCGCTTTCGCAGAGGGGTTCTTAGGGGTGCAACCCATAAGCGGAGTTTCCAAAGAGAGGGTCACTCTTTGGTCTGGGTTCTCAGGGGAGAAACGCCCTGAGTGGATCATTAGGGCAAAGCCCTAATCCCCTCGGGAGAGCCCACAACTACGAAAGCGAAGCGTGTAGTTATAGTGGGCTATAACCGAAAGCCGTTTTTCTTTTTCGGTGGTCGGCTGTGCGTTTCCTTTGCAGACCGGACTTGCCTGTTTCTTTCAGTCTGTTTCTGTAAGTATTCGTTCAAATCCTTGCATCCGCTGTAGGTCTGCGAAGCATCACGGATATATAAGTCCCTGCCGTATTCCATACGGATTTGTTGGAGTGCTTCCATCCCTGTACGGTCATTGTCAAAGAAACAATGGATTCGCTCGTAGTTCCCCAAAGGATAGAGGGCTTTGGAAACATTGGCTACGGAGTTCAGCACCATATAATCTTGCCTGTCCAGTTCGGGATATTTCGGGCAATTCTCCAATCTCAAAGTAAGGAATGAAAGATAGTCCATAAAACCTTCGAACACATAACACGTTTCCCTTGCTGTCCCCGATTGTCTGATGTGGGATATTTCCTTTGGGGCAATACAGCCTTTGAAATATCTGTTGCGGATTTCATACCCACCCGATACATTAGGAAAGGCGATGGCGAAATACCGTTTGCCGTTATGGGTGAAGTGCGCTTCACTGCATTCTCTTTTCGCCAGTGCAATGTTTATTCCCCTTTCCTGCAAGTAGGTGAGCAGGAAAGGAGAAGAAAGCGGCACAATCTCCAGTTGTTGAAAACTTGGCTCGGAAGATGACTGCTTGCCAAAAGAAAAAGATACGGGACGAATACGGGGTGTCTGTTCTTCGATTCTTTGCAGGAGAAATGGCACATGGTCGGAACAATAAAGTTCCTGTGCCAGTGCGATGATATTCCCACCCTTGCCGAGTGCAAAATCATACCATTGGTTGCGTTCGGTATTCACCTTGAACGAGGCTTCCGTTTCTTCCCTTAGCGGTGATTTGTACCACAGGTTTATCCCTTGCTGTTTGACGGGAGAAAAGCCCAGACTGTGCAGATAATCTGCTATCTTGATTTGTTTCGCTGTCTGTATATCCATAAAATGAAAGGTTTAATGATAATTGAATTGGTTTATTTCTCTTTTCGCCCGTACCTCTTTATGAAGTACGGTCTATAATCACTTCACTTTATTTTCGTATATATAGAGTACGGTAATAAAGTGAAGCGGTTTTACCACATTCCGCAACCACTTCGCTTTATCCCTAATATATAGACCCTCGGAATAAAGTGAAGCGATTGCAAGGTGTGGGTTAATAGTGGAAGTCGGGCATGAACGTGTACTTTCTGCCGTTCTCCTGCACTATCATCCGTTTGTTCCGAAGCATGGTGATGAGCGATACCGCCTTTTTATGGTTCAGCTTTACACCCACTGACACGTATGTCTTGATTAAGGTGTCTTCCAGCTCCTTGTAGCCGTATTCCTCTTTCAGCCCGAAAACAGCTTCCAGTGCGATTCGGTGCTGATGTTCGGTGATATGCCTGTAAGGGTCGAACTTTTCCTCTTCCGGTCTTCCCGGTTTCTTGGCTTTGGGCTTGTACCCCTCCATGAGTTCGGGCAGGGCGTTGTCATTGATACGGAATGCGAAAGGCTCGAAGTCCATTGCCCGTATGTGCATGGCTGAAACATTGCTTATATCTCCATTGTTCTTGTCCTTTTCCACAAGGAGTACGGTTTCTGCCTTGTTGTTCAGTTCAGTACCGATATGTCCCCTCGCGTTCTCATCCCCCTTGTTCTGGTGGAGTATCGTGTGGATATGTATCTGCCTGTCGTCCGTCCACTGCATCAGTTTGGATATGATGCGTGTCGATTCACCGGGACTGTTGATGTCATATACCATGTCACGGATGCCGTCTATGATTACAAGGGCTATGTCAGGCGTATTGTAGATAGCCTGCTCTACAATCCTGATACGCTGTTCGGGCGTGTATTTCCTCAAAGCGAGAAATTCAAGATGCTCATTGTCCCTGTCATCGGGAAGTCCTGCCATCCGTAAAATACGTTTCATGACTTTCAGGCAATGATAAGGGCTCTGTTCCGTGTCCACATAAAGGATTTTCCGTTTGTCTTCCGGAAGTTCCGCCACATATCGCAATACCGTACCGTTCTTCAATGTGGCGGCTACGATAGCCGACACATTGAAAGTTTTTTTGCTCTTGGCTTTGCCGATGGATGCGCTGAAATTCCCCAATGTTCCTATGACGGAACCATGTACTTTGAGAATTTCAGGTGCTTTCTCGTAACTTTTCGACAGGCTCAAACGTGAGGCTTGCCAAAGGATTACGGCTTCTTCTGCCGATATTTCCTTGTTGTCTTTCGTATAATCCATAAGTACACCTCCCGTTATTTCCGTCCTCCGGTTTTCTTTCCGGCCAGTTCAAGGGCAAGTTCCGCATCCACGATAATCTTGCGTCCTATTTGCGTAATGGCTTTGTCAATCTTTCCGCTTTTCTTTATACGGTTGGCGGTGGGCAGACTGCACCCGAACAGTTTGGCAATGCCAAGTATTCCGTACACATACTTTCTTTCTGTGTCCGTGACGGGCTGCGGTTGCGCTTCCGTTTGGTTGGAAGCGTGCTTGCTTAGGAATATGAACTCTTCGCCTGTCATCTGCCAGACGGGTTTTAATAATAACTCTTGAAGATTTGTCATCATCCAATCTATTTAGTCGTTTAACAATCAGCCCTGCGCACTGGCTGTTATTTCTGTTCTCGAACGATGCAAAATTAGGTATGGTTATAAGTGGTAAGGATGTGGATGATATAAATCTGAAGTCGTTATATATCGCTGAATATCAAATAATAAAAATACCACTCAAAAATTAATTTGAGTGGTAAAAGTGGTAATTCGTGGAATGTCAGGATATATCACGGATTATCTGAATATGCTTTCCATTTCTTTGGCGAATTTCTGGTTGCTGTCACTCGGAAAATCGGAAACGGGTTCTTTGTACTTCGACCTGTAATAGCTCTCGTCAATATCCAGTAGTTTCAATATCTTGTCTCGCCATTCATCCCTGTATTGCTTGGATAGTTTTTCGCTCATCAGGAATATCAGGTAACACACCCGTATCTTTTCCCTTGCCTTGATTTTTAGTTTGTTCTTGCAGGGGTACAGGTTTATATTGGCATAGAAGTCCGCTATGGTAATGGCTTCGAACTGTTCCCCGACACAGGTTCCATGAATGGGCGAAAGCGGCTTCATGTCAAAATATTCATGCTGTTCCTCCGGTGTATTCTGTACTTCTTCTTGCGCATTTTGCTCGACAGATTCCTCCGGTCGTTTCTCTTTCACATCATCAGGAAGGTACTTTTTCAAGATTTCCATAAAAAGAATACTCAGGCGGTAAACATTATCGGAAAGGTTTTCCGTATATTGAAAAGCCTCTTTCCTGTCTTGCTTTTGCAATTCATAGAGTTTGTCCAATTCCTTCTTTTCCTTGTCGTATTCAGCCTTGCAGCGTTCATACTCCTTCTCGGCTTGCTTCTCTTCCTCTGCCGTATGTTCCCTGTAGCCAATGGAATCATATCTGTTATATGCTTCATTCAAGGGCTTGCTTAATTTTTGTGTAACTCTCAACTGCGCTTCTATATCAGTGTCATATCTGCCAGCGAAGTTGTAGCATACACGGGAAATTATCTCATCATCAAACAATGGATGTTTTTCGTAAATCAGTATGTTCTTCTCTATCTCGGTTCTCAGGCTGTTGAGAATCAGAGTATATTGTTCTTTATGTTTGTCAAGCACCAGTTCAAGGATAGCGGCTTCAAAAGCTGTTGTATCATTGTATTGCTTATAGAAGTCCGTGATGAATTTCTGCTTGTCAAAAGAGAAAGTATGGCTGATTATAAAATCGCTGTATATTCGATTGAGTTCGCCATATTGGGGAATCATAATCTGTATTTCTACTGCCATGTACACTTAGTTTATGGATTCTTATCTTTATCAAGAAAGGAAGTCAGTTCTTCCTCTACTTCTTCTATACTTGGCAGAACTGATTTTAAATTCTCAGGTATAGCCTTGCTCAACTGATAATCGCTGATACCTATCGGCTGGTCGTAGCCTGTCAAGGCGTATTGTGCTACAACTTCGTCTTTTCCTTTGCACAGCAACAACCCGATAGTCTTGTTGTCATTCTCTCCCCTCATCTTGTCATCCACCACATTGATGTAGAAGTTCAGTTGTCCTGCATACTCCGGTTTGAATGGGGTAGCCTTTAATTCCACTACGATGTATGCGTGTAGGGGAATGGAATATAGAATAAGGTCGGCAAAGAAATCGCTGTTGCCTATTTGAAAATGCTTTTGTCGGGCGACAAAGGCAAAACCGTTGCCCATTTCCAACAAATAACGGGTAACGTGCTTTACCAGTTGCTCCTCTATGTCCCTTTCGTCTGCCTTTTCTTTCGCTCCTGCCAAATCGAAGATATACGGGTCTTTCAGTAGGTAATTGGCAAGGTCGCTTTGTGGTGCCGGAAGTGTGGCTGTGAAATTGTTTACCTTGTTGTTGCTGATTTGTCTGTTATATAGGTTGGTTTCAATTTGTATTTTAAGAACATTGCTGCTCCAGCCCATTTCTACCGATTGCTTCATGTACCAATATTTTACACCTAATGGAAGCGAATTATTGAGCATGATTACATGGCTTGCCCAATTTATTCTGGCAACAGGGGATGCCAAAAATAATTTTTCTATATCCTCAATCGTTATCCGGTAAATGGCAGATACAGTTTTGGCAACATTCTGAATTTGCGCAAGAGGTTCTTGCGTAAATTCTAACAACTGACTATCAGTGGATTGTATTTGCGCAGTAAGTTCTTGCGTAAATTGTCCGTTGTTTAGTTTCAAGACTTCATCCGTGACATTCTGTATGCTTGGAACAGATAGCCTTGCATCCGTATCAATGAAACTTCGTAGCACGTTCAGCGGATATGACCGTGCGAATTGGCACATATAAGTAAGGTTACGTTCCGAATAGCCTTTCTTTTCAGGATAATTGAATCGGATAGCCTTTGCCAGTTGCTTGATGATTTTGCTTCCCCAGCCTTGTAAGTTCTGATGATACAGGATATAGTTGCCCATTTTCCAGTAATGGAATAGCATTTGCGCATTGGCTGCGGTAATCAGCCGGACTTGCGCTTGTTCTATTTCCGAACCGACAGCATGAACAAATGCGTCAAAGTTCGTTCTTTCTATATGATGTTCTTTGTTGTTTTCCATGTTTCAATGTTTATTGTTGTCGCAAATATAATTCAAATAGTGGATAATTTATGAAACTGATTGATACTTTTATAGTTGGTTAAACTTGTTCATGGCATTTGCCTTAATATCATCCGCTATGTCAATATAAGGTTTCATGGCTTTATAGTCGCTATGCCCCGTCCATTTCATTACTACCTGTGCCGGAATACCGAGAGCCAGCGCATTGCAAATAAATGTTCTTCTTCCTGCATGGGTGCTTAGCAATGCGTATTTCGGGGTGACTTCATCTATACGTTCATTTCCTTTATAATAAGTCTCCCGTACAGGCTCATTGATTTCAGCCAGTTCCCCCAATTCTTTCAAATAATCATTCATCTTTTGGTTACTGATGACGGGCAGTACCATATGGTTTTCAAAATGAACTTCCTTGTATTTTTCAAGTATGGCTTTGCTGTGGTCGTTAAGTTCAATTATCAGACTGTCTGCCGTTTTGACTGTGGTAACTTCGATATGGTCGGGTTTCACATCGCTTCTTTTCAGGTTACGAACATCTGAATATCGCAGACTTGTGAAGCAACAGAACAGAAAAACGTCCCTGACACGTTCCAGATATTGTTTGTCTTTTGGTATCTGGTAATCTTTCAGTCTGTTCAATTCGTCCCAAGTCAGGAATATCACCTTTTTAGAGGTGGTTTTCAATTTGGGTTTGAAAGTATCGTATGCCATGTTCTGATGATGCCCTTTTTTGAAGCTCCAGCGCAGAAACCATTTGAGGAATCCCATCTGTTTGCCGATGGTGCTGTTCCTCATATCCTTTTTGTCACGCAGGAAATTCACATACTCGTTCAAGCCGAACTCATTGAAGTATTCAAAGGTTACATCTTCCTTGAACTCTTTGAGGTGGTTTTTCACTGCTGAGAATTTCTCGTAGGTGGATGCCGTCCAATTATTCTGATTGCCACACTCCTTTACAAATTCATCGAATACCTCCCAAAAGCTTATCTGTGTTTCTTCCTGCTGCTCTTCGTTGGCATCTTTCATCCGCAGGTTGAACGCATCCTTTAGCTGTTGGGTGGTTGGCATGGCTTCCTGTACCTCAAATTCCTTGAATACGTTTTGAATCTCGGCATAGTATTTCAGCAAGTCCGCATTGATTTCGGATGCGCTTTGCTTTAGTTTGTTGGTGCATCCGTTCTTTACCCGTTGTTTGTCGGCATCCCATTTGGCTACATCAATCCGATAGCCTGTTGTAAACTCGATGCGTTGGCTTGCATATATGACACGCATACGGATGGGTACGTTCTCCACGATTGGCACTCCGTTCTTTTTCCGGCTTTCCAATGCAAAAATGATGTTACGTTTGATATTCATAATTGGGTGCGTTTGAAATTCTACACCCAAATATACACCCAATATTCGGAATAGCAAAAGGCATTTAGAAAGATTTAGATTTACCCTATACTTTGGATAGTATATGATTATCAGTGATTTGCAATTTTATGATATTTCTTGAAAGTATAGGTTCAAGAGCCTGTCTCTCCGCTGAAGAAGTAAAAAACATGAAACTCCCTGTAAAGCATTACTTTACAGGGAGTTTGTTTTTTTTGAATAATAGAATAATGTAGCTTTAATTCTGATTTGTTGAGGTTTTTTCACTATAATCGGTTAAGCTCATTTCTTATTTGTACACTCTGTTGTTCGAATTGCTTTTGACTGTGGTCTATATCAGCAATACCTGTGTCAGGGTTTGAATTCTTTTACTGCTCGTTCCAGTCTTTCCAGACTTAATTCTCCGGATTGTCTCCACAGTTGTTCGCCCTTTCTCATTAATATATAGGTGGGAGTATTTTCAATGGTATACAGTTCTGCAAGAGCACGCTCTTGATCGATGTCAATTTGTACTACCTCAAGAGTCCCTTCCATTAATTTTTTAAACTCTTCTATAACAGGATGCATTCTCTTGTTTTCAGGTTGCCAGTGGGCATAAAATTCGGCCATTATCCAATCGCCGTGAGTTAACTTTTCTTTGTTCCGTTCTTCACGGGCTTCCTTCTTTTCTTTCATATCGATAAAGTTTTAAATGATTAATTGTTGTTCCAACAATAAAGAAAGAAAAAATGTTTGCGGGAGGAGTGAGAATAAACATAGATTAGGGCTTAATTACTTCTCATATTATCTTTTATATGAGTGTTTGTTTAAATACTTGTTATTCTATATAATTAATTTTACTTTTAAAAGTTATATCATTTTCTAATATCGAAACTTTGTTATTTTGTTTATGCGATTTGTGCAAAACCTTTCTTGTCTAACCTTTTTTTTTTATATTTAGCAACTTCGCTGACTTTTACTCTCCTTTTTATTGGTAGTATGGGGGCTTAATTGACTATATTAGAAATGAATACAATTCCGCATTTCCTACAATATCACGATCTTTGTAATGTGAAGATCAGGTAAGTTTCCGTACCGCGTGATACATAAAGAACGCAAAGAAACTTCCTTTAAATGCATCGCTATTTGGCGGATGCATACACTAAACTAAGAAAAGAAAGTTTGATAGGAAATGAAGAAAAGTGGAAACATATATATTAAAGGCTTGCTCTATTTTTTATTATTGATGATGTTTTCATCTTGTTTTGATGATACTTTCGCTGATAATAAAACAAGCGATAATTCATATATAATGATTGGAGGAACAATGACGCGGGCTGCAACCAACCCGGGAACTGTTCCAGATGACTACATCGTTAAATCACTTCGTGTTTTGGCATTTGAACAATCTACCGGAAAGTGTGTATCTAACAAACGTTATACTGCTGAAAATGGAGATGTTATAAAGCACTCTATTGATGCCGGCGATTATAATTTTGTTTTTCTTGCTAATGAACCGCCCCACGAGCTTATCATAAATGAATTGAATGGAATCACGAAATATACGGATCTGGATGAGATTGCATATCCGGAATATTTTTTCTCGTCCGAACAGATTATTCCGATGATACAGGAGATTAAAGGTGTAAAAGTCCTGTCGGGTGGACAAGGTGCTGTATTAAGTGATAATACAACAGTGAATCCACTGCAATTGGCTCTTGAAAGATTGGCAGTACGGATTGATGTGGTATTAGAGTCGGAAGATGATCTGGAGGACATTTTCTCTGGACTTGTATTTGAGAATATTCCGGATGTAGTACCTCTTACTTCCAATTATCAAGGTGTGGTTGGACAGAACAATACCCGTACTTTATCTAAAGATGATGATGGAAGTTATTTCTCAGACGAGACTCCAACCAGTGGAAGAGTCTGGGCGAAGAGGATAAGTAGAATTATTTTGCCTGCTAAGGAATTAAGTACAGTAGGTGACAAAACGAAGGCAGTAATTCTTACAGTGGATATGGGGAGTCACTATAGTCCTTTTTGTGAACTACAGATAGCTTCTAATCCGGTGAACTACAGTTTACCTGGTAATACAATGCTGGATTTGCACGGTATTATTAAGGAACCGTTGGAAATGAATATAAAAGCTTCCAAATGGGTAGATGTAGATAATAATTGGAACATAGATAATCAGCGTATATTAAGAGTTTCGCATGTGGATGCATCGATAACTGACTTTAACGGTAGCCGGATTTCATTTTGGTCAAACATGCCTGTAGTCAAAGTACTGCCCGAAGCATACGATGTAGATGCTGGTAAGATGGTGGAAACCAACCGTATTTTCAATAGTCTGGCATCTCAACGTACTTCGGACGGGAGTACTGCTCCCGAGCGGTTCATGTATACAGTTAAATACGAAAATGGGCAAAGAACAGGTACGGGATATATGGACTTATTGGCTGACGGATGGGTTGAAAAAGAATACTGGGGAGTTGGAGTTAATGATTATGTCAGTTTGGCCAGAAATGTGAGTGGTACATATAAACTTACGTTGTCGGCTGAGAATGAAGATGGCAGTAATGCTTTACAAAGGGAAATTACAGTTAAGATAATACAAAACGGTAAACGTCTTCAATTTTATCATCCGGCAGTGGAACCGTCAAATGGTGCTACGGGCTATGCTGGTGCCTTTTGGAAGAACAATCAGCGTGGAGAACGTATTATCATGGGACAACATGCCAGGGCGGGAACAGATGCTGAGACAATTGCGGATTGGAGTGCATGGGTGGACGATGACCCCAATAAAATGGTTATTTTGAGTACAACACCCAGTTTAGATCCTAATGTCGGAACGGCTAATCCTGGATATGCCGAAGATTTCCTGGTAACACCCAATTCCCAAAAAGGGGAGGATGGTAAAAGTGTAACAGGTAAAGGACGTATTTATTTCCGTATTGGATTGACGGGAACAAATACTACGAATACTCCAAGATACGCAACAGTAAAATTGAAATATTACTTATGGGGATGGGGGGATCCTGTAATAGCAACCCTCTACTTAAGGCAAGGCGAACAACCGGATTATTTATATACCGGACGATCAGGATCGAGAGCATTTGCTGTTTACAATATGACTCATAGCAGTTTCTTGACTGCCCCTGCAACAAGTCCTTTTAGCATTGTTGTGAATAGAGGAAATGCTTCGGAAGTAGATTTTCCGACGAAAGCAGGAGCCCATTTCCAATGGGCAAGATTGAAACCGGGATCATATGGTAATTATTCCGGTGGAACGGAAACGGATGCAAGCTATGACAGTTTTGGTTATAGGGCATTGAATCCGCGTCCTGATATGAACGCGGTTAATTTTACAGGTTGGGGATGGAGCTATTATAAAAATTACCAGTACTTGATATGGGATAATGGAAACGCGTCTGAAAGTTATAGTACTGATTATGAAATCTGCCCTAATGGTTATCACCGACCGAATGACGGAAGCATATCCGGAGGATCGGTGGCATCGCATAACAGTTCACAGGCGGATGCGAATGCGTCGGAATGGAGAGCATCCATTTTTGCGAATCCGATGACGGGTGATGGAAATGAATTGTATAATCCGAATCATCCGGATTATAATTCGAACCGTACGTCTGATGGTCAGCCGACATCGCCTTCGTATTATGCTCCTGTACCTCTTCCCGAGAATATGACATTCGGGTTTTATGCAGATGGGTATTTTGACAGGCACCCAATAGAACAGAATTTTCTTCCTGGTAATAATGTGCAATTTGGAGTTACGATAAATAGTGCGGATGCCGCATATTGGGGATGTCTTTTCTTTAATGGTAGTAAGTCCTTGTTTTTCCCTGCTGCGGGTAGGCGGAACTATGGCGTGAAAGGAGCAGATGGGGCTGGTATGTTGGAACATCCGAGTGCTGGATTTTATATGACAGCGTCAGCTGCTGATATTCCTGAAGATAAAGGTACAACCCATATTGATTGGAGCTCCGTATGGAACATGGAACTAAGCTATATGGAAACGGCACCTATTAGTACTTCGTTTAAGAATGGATTTTCTCTACGGTGTGTGAAGAATGAATGAATTAATGAGTGAAGAATGAGATTACAAATTAAGATATATATGCTCTTCTGGCTACTTTTCTGTATGGTTTCATGCGTACTGGAGAAGGAGATTGATCCGGCAGAACCCAAGGAGGAAGTCGGCCAGGTCAGCATCGAGCTGTTTACAAGACTAAGATCATACGATACTCCTGTGTCCAGAGCGGAAGCACTGGAAGACGTAGTATCCAAAGATCCCTGGGTACTTGTATTCACTGATGCCGGTGATGGCATAGCTGATAATGCTGTATTTGCAGAAGCAGCACAAGCGAACATTAATGTTGGTAACAAAAGTTATGTTTTGCTTAAGCCACAGAGTGTTACATCCTGGATTTTGATATTAGCCAATCCGCAAGAGAAGTTCTATAGAGGTAATACGCCTTATGACTTTTCGGTTGCTAATTTCAAAAGCCTGTTCACGGGGCAGAGGCTTACTGATGTGACATCTCAGATGTCAGCTATACCATTAAACACTGTAAGTGAACCTCCATTCGTGGGAAAAACGTTGCCAATGAGCTATCTGTACAAAGCTATCGGGGGGATTAATTTAAATACGAAAATAGGTACCGATGATGTTCCGTTGGAGTTGACGCGTGCGGTAGCCAAGATCGTTGTTAAGAGTAATGCTGCAGACTTCACCTTATGGGGGATACATTCGGTACATAATCTGAATAAAAATACGGTATTGCATAATCTTTCCGGCAATTTGGAAACGGCGGCGAATATGCTGAGTTATATTAGGAGTAATACGAATGAAGATTTAGTTTCTGCAACTACTAATGTGGCCGATCCTATATATGTATATGAAGCAGAGGCGAACAGCAGTGCTTATGCTTATATGATCATACGTGCATCTTATAAAGGAGTTCAATATTATTATAAGATGGCTATAGCTGATGGTGGTCTCAACTATATGGATATAAAGCGTAATCATGAATATGAGTTTACGATCGTATCTGCCAACTCTCCGGGGTTTGCCACTTATGGTGATGCCATGTTGTCGAAGCCTAATAATATGAATTTAAAATATGAAGTTACGATAACAGATATATCTTCTTATGAAATTAAGGCCAATAGTGAATATTTTCTTGCTGTAAGCAATCGGCTTTGTATCATTTATGATAATACGGTGAGTTCTGGAAATCAGTATGTTGCTTTTACATTAACAACGAATTGTACTTATGCAGATCAATTCTCGAATGGAAGCAATTATCTGAAGGTAGCGAGTGGTGGGATGACGATTGTTTCGCCGTCGCCTGCAAGAATTCCTTCTGCTACGAATCTGGCTCCTCTGGTCACAATGAATGTGATAGTAAAGCTTCCTGCCGGTAGTGATGATAACTCAAGTATTAACATAAAGCTTGGTAATATCGAGCAGACAGTCAGTATTGTGAGAAAACCTATTATTCCGGCTGCAGGAGCAGTTATAAACTATTACACGGAGAATTCCAGTACTTATGATTTTGAATATTATCTTCTTACAGCAAAAGTGGATAATTCAGCCAATGTACCGTGGATTACAATGAAAAACAAATATGGTGTGGTTAGTGCCGATCCGAATAGTATTTTGGTAGAAGACGGAGTAATTGATATAAACGTGGCTTCCACTTCTTCTGCAAGAAACCAGGTGATCTATCTTACAACGATACAAAATCCGAGTGAACCTCAGGATGATAATGAAGATATGCCGAGGCGAATCAAAGTATTTTTATATCAACAAGGATCTTGATAACAGAAAAAATAAAAACTTGATAAATGAAGAAAGTATTCATACTCATATTAGTCATACTTTGCACTTTTGCGGTAAACAGCAAAGCGCAGAAAGTTGCCGTCAAAAGTAATCTGCTTTATGATGCTACTACTACCCTGAATCTTGGTCTGGAGGTTGGCCTGGCACGCAAGTGGACGCTCGACGTACCATTCAATTATAATCCGTGGAAATTTAATGATGGGGCCAGGCTCCGGCATTGGGGAGTTCAGCCGGAAGTCCGTTACTGGTTTTGCGAAAGCTTCAGACGTACATTTATAGGAGTACATGGTCATTACGCTGATTTCAATGTAGGAGGATTTCCCGACTGGTCGTTTATCAGTGAGAATATGCAGAACAACCGATATCAAGGCCACCTGTACGGTGGAGGTATCTCCGTAGGGCATTCGTGGATCCTGAAAAAACGCTGGAGTTTAGAAGCATCTGTCGGAGTAGGATATGCGCGTATTGTGTATGAAAAATACCCTTGTGCAGAGTGTGGTACTAAAATAAAGGATACGAGTAAGAACTATTTCGGGCCTACCAAAGCGAGTCTGTCACTTATTTACGTAATAAAATAAAAAGAGAATGATGAAAAGGAATTTACAATTCATCGTATTTGTATTAGCTGTTTTATGTCAGAATATGAATCTGGCTATGGCTCAGGACCGCTCTTATGAGGGCGTTGTGTCAGTGAAACCGATGCAGCTGGAACAACGGGGTGATTTTCTTCATATAGATATTGACTTTATCATGAATAATGTGAAGGTTAAGACAGCCCGGGGAGTCGATTTTATTCCGCAGCTGGTTGCTCCGGAACGTACGTATAATCTTCCGATAGTATCTATCAAAGGAGGTAACGAATATAAGGCCTACGAACGTCGGCTTGCGGTGATGAGTGCTAAAGAGAGCAAAAACTATGAGTATCCTTATGTTGTGAGAAAAGGTAGCAAAAGAAAAAATGACACCATTCAATATAGATATATATTACCTTATGAAGCGTGGATGGAAGATGCTAAACTGGTTTTACAGCGTGATGAGTGTGGCTGTGGTGAATCGACCTTGATGAGTGTAGAGCCACTGATTGATAAGGTTACATTAGAGCGCATACTATTCCCGTATGTTGTGGCACCTTACCTGGCTTATTTACAACCGGTGGCCGAAGAAGTAAAGCGGCGTGATATACAGGCAGAATGTTTCCTGGACTTTGAGGTGAATAAGGTAAATATTCGTCCCGAATACATGAACAACCCTAAAGAGTTGGCTAAGATTCGTACGATGATTGACGATCTGAAGGCCGATCCGAGTATCAAGGTAAACAGACTGGATATTATTGGTTATGCTTCGCCCGAAGGATCATTGGCGAACAACAAACGCCTGTCTGAAGGACGTGCCATGGCATTGCGTGATTATCTGGCAACCCGGTATGATTTTGCCCGGAATCAGTATCACATCATCTTTGGCGGTGAAAACTGGGAAGGACTGGTGAATGCACTTGATACCATCGATATAGAGTATAAAGATGAGATACTGGACATCATTGAATATACTTCTCTTGAACAGGGAAGAGAATCTAAGTTGATGAAGCTTCGCGGAGGTGTACCTTACCGTTATATGTTGAAAAATATATTCCCGAGCCTGCGTGTTGCTATTTGTAAAGTGAATTATGATATCAAGAACTTCGATGTAGACGAGGCACGGGAGGTGATAAAGAAACGTCCTCAGAACCTGAGCCTGAACGAAATGTTCCTGGTGGCCAACACTTATCCGGCAGGTTCGCAAGAGTTTATTGATGTATTTGAGACCGCTGTCAGGATGTATCCTGAAGATGAGGTGGCTAACATGAACGCCGCTGCTGCAGCTCTTTCACGCAATGACCTGATTTCTGCAGAGCGTTATTTAGGTATGGTAAATTCTAAAAAGCATTTACCGGAATATACAAATGCTATGGGTGTATTAATGTTATTAAAAGGAGAGTATGACGATGCGGAGAAGTATTTGAAAGCCGCTGCCGAATCGGGTCTGGAAGCTGCCGGACACAATTTGGAGGAACTGGCTACGAAAAAAGCGAATGCAGCTGAAATTGAGAATAAAAACCAAAAACAAAAGAGATAAATATTTTAGTTATAAACACTTTAAGTTAATTGTAAACAATGAAAAAGAAGAATCTTTTTATGCTGGCACTTGCATCTTTGGCATTTGTAGCATGTAGTAATGAAGACATCGTACCGATAGAAGATATCGATTATGATGTAGCAACCGATCCCAAGGGGGATGCATGGGTAGCTGTGGGGATTATAACTCCGTCTCAGTCTCGTGGCTTGAATAATCCGGATTATCAGAATGGAACTGCCGTTGAATCGGAATTGAAGAAAGTAAGAGCTATTTTCTTTACGGATGATGCTGATCCGAAAGTGACAGCTGATATATTATTGACATCAGCCCAGGCAGGTGTGGATGCCACCGGACAACCTACAGGAAGTGCGGGTACTGCATTTAAAGTGCCGGGAACCTCTAAACGTATTTTGATTGTAGCCAATCCTTCTCCAACCTTCCAGAATGATGCTGTCAAAGAAAACTGGTCTACCAACACAGCGTATTCCGTTGTTAATGCTGCTCTGACAAATACAGCGGCCAGCATTTCTTCAACCAATGGGTTTATGATGACGAATGCTAAGGGAGAACTGGAACCTTCGATTACTGCTGCTGATGTTACTGCCGGTTTGGGTGCTTTGGGTGATCCGAAACCTCTGACTCTTTATAAAACAGATGCCGGAGCAAAGGCCAATCCATTGACTATCAATATTGACCGTGTTGTAGCAAAAGTTCGTGTTACTATTACGCAAACAAGTTCTAAGGCAGATATATCCGAAGCAAAATGGGTATTGAATACAACGAACAAGAGTTATTATCCTCTCTCTGAGAGAACTCCGACATGGCTGGAACAACAGAATGTTCCTTCAGGAGGTTTCCGTGCTCCGTTTGACCAATATAAGAAAGGTTCTTATAGAATAGACCCTAATTATGATGGGAATCATGCAGGTGCTTACAATGTATATGATGAAACTCATGATGAAGTAGCTAATCCGATTCCCTGGCATACAACAGGCGAAAGTGAATATTGTCTTGAAAATACTCAGAATCAGGCTGGTAATACGCATGATAATACAACGCAGATATTGGTGAAAGCTAAATATATGCCTAAAGAGTATAAGAAAGCAGATGGTACAACTACTACTACTCAGGAAACCAATGGTGACTGGATGTTGATTGATGGTGGTTTTTATACCTTTACTACATTGATGGACTGGATTGAAAGAGAACTGAAGTATAAGTATCTTAATAATCATCCGGATCCTACTGTAATCACTACACCTTTGACTACTGCGTTCAACAAATATCTGGAAGGAATAAGTCTGACTGCTGTATCTCTTCCTGCTACAGCTGACGCTGCCGCTATTGCAACTCTTAAACAAGCTTTCGTGGATAAGAAAACCGATATATTGAATGAAGATGACAGAGCCAAAACGGTAGATGTTCTTACTTATTATAAGGGAGGTTATAGCTTCTATAAAGCGATGATCAAGCATGATGATACCAGTTTAGCTACCAATGAATTGGGTGAGTTTGGTGTAGTTCGTAATTCTGTTTACGATATTAGTGTCACTAAATTCAATGATCCTGGATATCCTACCATTCCTCCTGTAACAATAGATCCGGATGAAGATGATGATCTCCGTATGTCTATTCTGATTGATGTTAATCCATGGACATGGTATGTTCAGGAAGTAGAATTCTAATTTCAGATTAGTAGTTTTATTTAATTCTTTATTTAAGTGTTGTGGGAGATAAGTATGCTCCCACAACCTTACTTTCAACTTTAGGAAGTTTCCGGTAGCTCTTCTATAAAAATTCCGGGATATTATAGCTTGATAGAACAGTTGTTTGGGTTCTATCCCCAAAATTGGAAATAACGAGAAAAGAACCCGTTTCTTTTCCACTCTATATATGATTAAATTAGAAAAATAGAAACTATGAATCTGAAAAGCCTTATACATTACATTGCCCTGGGACTTCTTGTTGCCTGTTCCTGGATGATGACCTCATGCGATAGCTTTAACGAAGATCTCCCGGAGTGCCGTTTATTCGTTAAGTTCAAGTATGATTATAATATGCTTTTTGCCGATGCATTCCATACGCAAGTAGATAAAGTGGAGCTTTATGTATTTGATGAAGAAGGTAAATTCATGTTCAGGCAGGCAGAGGAAGGCGCTTCACTTGGAACCGGTTATTACCGCATGGCTGTAGAACTGCCTGTGGGAAAGTATCAGCTTATGGCATGGGCAGGAGCACGTGATTCATACGACATAACTTCACTGACGGCAGGAGTCTCTACCCTTACGGATTTGAAATTGCAACTGAAACGTGAAGAATCTCTCATTATGAGCCGGAAGCTCGAACCGTTGTGGTATGGTGAGATTATCGATGTGGAGTTCACAGGTACCCGTAACCAGACGGAGTTGATAAATCTCATAAAAGACACGAATAAGGTAAGGTTCCTGTTTCAGGGATATTCGGATGACGACTGGGCCTTGAACATGAATGATTATGATTATGAAATTATCGAATCAAATGGTTATCTGAATTACGATAACTCTTTGCTGGATGATGATGTTCTGAGTTTCCGCCCCTACCATATGGAACAGAATGATCTTTCACTTGTAGCGGTTGAACTCAATACAATGCGGTTTATGGCAGATCGTCCCACCCGCTTTATCGTGACGGAGAAAGCTACGGGACGGAAAGTGTTCAATATCAATCTGACCAATTATTTGAAAATGTCTGCTATGGAAGGGAGCTTTCCTAATGCGCAGGAGTATCTGGACCGTGAAGATGAATATAAGATATCCTTTTTCTTTTCTGAATCGTGGCTGGCCGTACAGATCAATATCAATGGCTGGACGTATCGCTTTCAGGATGAAGACGATTTTTGATAAAAAGGGTATAGGCTGACATATTGAATAAAAAGATAAAGAGAATGTATATAGTATTCTCTTAAAGGCACTTATACTTCTTCGATGTGAATCGCGGGGTATATTATATTGTTTGTTTTGTTTGTGTGTGCCCCTATTTCCTCTAAGTGTAGATGTGTAATAGGGGCTTTTTTACAAAACAATTAAAAGAATATTAATAATCAAAACCAACTGAGGAAAATAATAATGAATTCAAAACTTGAAAAAATTCTGATGCAAGAAGCATCCAATACCAACCGTATCTATCTACATTATAGCCCGCAGCACGGGCATTGGGTAGCTTATGAGCAGTCGGCACTGAATCTGCTGTCGCTTGCTCCTCTGTTGTTACCCGATGAAGAGATATTCTCCGATGCAGAAATACGTCTTCGTTATGCTACTATCAATTTTGAGCAAATGGATCGTTATAACTTACCAGCCTACTGCACCTTGTTGGGAGACGATATAATGGTGCTGGGCACCGAACTTCCTTTAGAAGAAAATTAATCTGTTAACAGGAACTGCGTTGCCTGCTTGCAGGCAAGGCGTAATCTCCATGGAGGCAAGGCGTGGTCTGCGTGGAAGCAAGGCGTAGTCTGTAAGCAGGCTTTACAGGCTCTGTGGAGGGGGTATGTCATTCCCCTTTTTTATCTTCCGAATCATTCTATGTAGTTATGGCAGAGTCTGTTTTATATATCGGCCATATCCATTTTTGCTGTCTGCCTGTTTGGTGTAATATAAAGGCGATATTTCTTTCATATTAACGGTTTTTTATTGATACAGGAAGTGTCAATAAAAATAAAAAATCTGTTATTATGAAGAAACAAAAATACACATCGTCTCCAGGGAATAGACCGGATCATCTGTGGAGGTCTCTGGCCCCAGATTGGATTATTGAGTACTTCCAAAGTGTATAAAGAGTTTAAACTCTCCCTTTCTGAAGAGTGTATGAAACGGTTTATGCAGACAGAGCACCTACGCTGGAATACCGAACGTACAATTGCCGGATACAAGGCAGGTGAAGTAAGAGATTCGGTATATAAAATACATCCGCATATCCGCCCCTATTGTGAACTGTCGAAAGAGGTTCTGATGAATGATCAACGAGTGATAGATGCTTTGCCAAAACTGGTACAAATGGAAGGCTATGAGATTGAGCGAAGTTAAAAGAAATGCTCCATGAATATATATCCATAGAGCATTTTTTTTCATTGGTTTCTTTCTTTTATTTTACTCTTACGATGTCATAGTTTAAATCGCTGACAGCTTCTTGCAGACTATCGTTTGATAATGTCAGAGTCGTATCATTGGCAATAACGAAGTATACAGGTTCGCTACCGTCACTTGGGGTTAGTTTCAGAGCGGCTTTCTTTTTGTTTTTAACCGTTTTCTGAATCATCTGTGGTTTACCTTTTGAACTGAATGTTTTATCTTTGCCCTGGCCTTCTGCATCCAGATAAGTCATATCCAGTGTGTAGGTAGTATCATTGGCATCGGCAAGCATATTCAGGGTCAATACGTAGCGAATACCCGGACCGTCAGCAGCAGGAAGGGTACCTTCATAAACTTCGGTTGCTTCTACTGTGGGTGACATTGCCTCAATGGCAAGACTGTCTGCTTCAGCCTCTGCGGCTTTGTTTGCTTTTGATTGGCATGATGCCAAAGCAGCTACGACGGCTGCCAACATAATTACTTTTTTCATTGTTAAGTGCTTTAAGTTAATATAAAAAGTGAGTTGCTTAATTACTCTTCTTCTTTTCGTATGACAAGCAGCTTATCAACTCGTCCGCGGTCCATATCTACTACTTCAAACAACAGATTTTTATAAGCGAAGGTATCTCCTGCTTTCGGGATACGTCCTATGAGGAACATTGCCAGTCCGCCTAAAGTGGTGAAGTCTTCCGAGTCTATATCGTCATAAGAGAGGATACCCATTTCTTCCATAAAATCACCTATATTCATCGAGGCTTCTACCAGCATAGAACCATCCTGTCTCCGCACAATCTCTTCTTCTTCCGTATCATCTTCTTCAAGAATGTCTCCAAAGATACTCTCGGTGAGGTCATGCAGGGTTATAATACCCTCTGTGCTGCCATACTCGTTAACAACAACTGCGAACTTGTTTTTGTTCTTCTTGAATAGCTCTAAAACTTTTTTAGCATACAAACTTTCGGGGATGAACAGTGCCGGGCGGGCTATTTTACACAAGTCGAACTCCTGATGACTTCCTATCATCAGTATGATGTCTTTTACCGAAACAACGCCTACAATGTCATCTTTATTTTCGTTCACCAGCAGATATTTGCTGAAATGCTCATTATCAATAATTCGCAATACTTCTTCTTTTGTTTCATTGGCAGACAATACAACAATGTCACGGCGATGTGTCATTAGTTCATTGGCCCGTTTATCCGAGAAGCGAAACACATCTTTCAACATTTCTGTTTCATCTTTATCAATCACACCCTGTTCGGAGCTTTGGTGAAGAATCATTTTAAGCTCTTCTTGTGTCATCATGCGTTCTTCGCTTTTCAGTCCGATGAGCTTGTTGAGAAGGCGGGTTGAAATACTCAGCAACCATACAAAAGGGTAAGAGATTTTGGTGAGTAAAATCATGATGGGGCTTAACATCGTTGCATATCGTTCCGGATTACTCAGAGCGATAGATTTGGGTACCAGCTCGCCGACAATCAATGAAAGATAAGTGATGACAGCTACGGTAGTAATCATTGCCAGGTTTTTAGCATAAGGTTCTGCTCCCGGAATCATAGCGAAGAGTGGTGCTACGTCATCGGCGATAGCTACACCACCGAAGGCACCCGATACAATACCGATTAATGTAATACCGATCTGGATAGTAGAAAGAAACTTTTCGGGTTCTTCCAATTGTTTCAAAACTCCACGCGCAGATTTGTTTCCTTTTCCGGCAAGAGTTTCGAGACGTGCTTTACTTGAAGATACTAAGGCGATTTCGTACATGGCGAAGACGCCATTTAAGAGAAGTAAAAGAATAATAATTATAAATTCCATATAATATATGAATGATTTCTGTCCCGAAAATTACAAGAATCTATTGAATTAGTTTAGATATGGAATGGATATTAATGAATATTTAACGTTTACGGAGGATTCATCTAATTAAACAAAAAGAGTAGTCTCTACGACTACTCTTTTTAAGTAGTATTTCAAATTTAGTTCATACTATGACAGCGTTTTATTGAAACGCAAATGATCGCAAATTTTCGCAGATTAAATGGCTGCGCTATACTTGAGCGATGATATTCTTTGCGTGAATCTGCGATAATCTGCGTTTCAATAATAATATCATATAATTTAGAACGATTACTTACTTTTATTTCTTAGTATATTCATCAGCTTTGGCCTTCATACGTGCCACTCTTTTCTCTGTTTCGGGATGTGAAGAGAATAACTGACGGAATTTGGAAGACTTAGGTGCATCCTCCGAAAGTTTGAGTAACTTGCTCAAAGCATTGTGCATAGCATACGGATCAATGTTGTTTTTGATACAGAATTCAAAACCATAATCATCGGCCTCATTCTCCTGTTTTTGTGAGAATTGTGCTCCTGCCAATGATTCGGCAAGTGCACCCAAATCGGAATCTGTCATTTTGGCTACCGTTTCACTGGCGGCACCCGCAGCATTCTTAGCTGCCGAACGTAAATAGGCATTTTTCATAGCATCTTTAGAGTCAGTATGGATGACGTGTCCTATTTCATGACCTATTACAGACATTACTTCGTCATCTGTCATCAGGTCCATCAATCCGGCACAGATACGTACGCTACCGTCACCACAGGCAAATGCATTTACATCTATTACTTCATAAACGCCGAAATTTACTTTCAGTCCGTCTACCTCTTTTATATTGCCTACCAGTTTTTCAAGCCTTTTGCCGTATTCACTATCTGGTGCAGTCAGTGGGTTGTGGGTATCCATCCATTGCATATATTCCTTACTCATAGCGGCTACGTCAGCATCCGACAGGGTGATGGCTTTTACGGCATCGGTTCCGGCCTGTACAACTTTGCCTACATTGATTTTTTTTCCTCCGATCTTAAACTGAGCCGAAGCACTAAAACTTACTCCACAGATCAGTGCAGCCATTAATACAAATCTTTTTTTCATATAATTTTCTGGTTTTTGATTAATAATATAGTTGATTTTCGTGTTAATATTCAAATGTAATGCCAAGCGTAGGCATCAATGTACCGCTTTTCTGTTCGATATATTTCATTTTGTAACGTTGTTCGGTTATGGGGGCTGACAGGTTTTCAATAACTCCGGTACTCATATATATATCCGGTTGTTTGAAAGTACTCTTCGTTACATTTTGCAGATCGATGTAGAATCCTAACATACAACGTTTGAGGTAGAATGTTTTATCTACCCGTACATCTATCTGTCCGAAAGCCGGTAAACGCCCCGTATTATATTTACTGTAATCATAGTAGGGCCTGCCTTGTGCATTCCATGCAGTGACTAAAGAAGATTTATCCGTATCATAAGGTGTATAGGGGGCACCTCCGATACAGCTTACTTTCATTCCAAAACTCCAGTGGTGTGGGAAGTTGTATGTTCCACTCAGATTGAAGATGTAGCGGTTGTCCCATGCTGAGGCGATGTATTCGCTTTCTTTATTGTTTCGGTATTCACTCTTGAAGAGTGTGAAAGAGGAGGCTAAATTTAACTTTTTGGCAATGAGCCATCTCAATAATACTTCTACACCATATGAGCGACCCTGTGCGGCCGAAGTCAATTCTTCGTTGCCTATCACTCCATAATCATTGCCTTTACAAGCAAGTGGGATACCGTCTGATACGGAGTAGGGGATACGGTCATATTCTTTATAGAATCCTTCGGCGGATAGCTCAAAATTACTACTTGTTTGCCAGCTTAGCCCTAAGCTACCCTGACTGACGCTCATATAGCGAAGCCGTTTATTTATCAATTCTCCGCTGTTACCTTTGAAGCCAAGGCCGGTGTAAGGAGGCAACTGGTAGTATAATCCGGCACTACCACTGGCATATAACCCGTCTATAAGGCGGTAGGAGAGAGACAAGCGAGGAGAAAGTTGCTCCGAAAGCTTGTTCATGCGTGACGAATAATTGTTGGCATCCGTACGTACGCCTAACGATGCGGTAAATCGTTCATCGGGTGATGCGTAACTCATTGTTCCGAATATTCCCCAACGTACAAGCCCCAGTGCCGTGTGATAGTCGAATGTTTCTCCTTTCTGGATGTAAACACGCTGAAAACTGGTATTGGTATACTGACTGTAGTCCAGGTTCAGGCCCAAATTCACTTTCCATGCTCCAAAAGTAGAACTATTCTCTAATCTTAATTTTGTCTCCTGCTCTACAGAACGAAGCCGGAGGGTAAGATTCTCTTCCGTGGATTCGTCATTGTGTAGATATTTGGTATTACGGTTGTTCAAATAGCTATGACTGATAACCACTGACTGTACGTGTGCTCCTGCATAGTGGCGATAGACAGCTCCCAACGTGAATGTTTCCTGTTGTATTTTGGGGAGATAACTTAATATATATTCTGCTTTCTCGCCTTCCAGACTGGTGTTAAGTTTCATGTTGTCAATGCCGGCAAGACCTAATACTGTCAACTCATTGCGTTCATCAAAGCGAGTTTTTAGTTTAAATTGTGCATCCGTAAAAGTTGGGAGGAGAGGCAATCCTAACATATCGAATAAGAATTGCAGATAGGACTGACGGACGGAAACCAGGTAAGAAGTCTTATTGCCCAGATGTCCGTTGGAGGCAAGCGATACTTCCGAAGCACCGAGGGTAGCTTTCAGAGAGTTCCGTTCCATATCTCCGTCGCGGAGTTTGAAATCGAGCACCGAACTGAGTGAATTACCCCGGTCGGCAGGAAAAGCTCCCGTATAGAAATTTACTTCCCTGATAAAATCGGCATTGATAATGCCTACAGGACCACCCGAAGCACCTTGAGTACTGAAATGATTGATGTTCGGTATCTCAACTCCATCCAGATAGAAACGGTTTTCGGAGGGCGAACCACCCCGTACAATGAGATCGTTGCGGTATCCGGCAGGTGAAAAGGCTACACCGGGATACGACTGCACTACACGCGAGATGTCACGATTGGCTCCCGGACTTTTCTCTATCTCCTGCAATCCGATAATACGTAGTCCTACCGGACTTTCCAGGTCACGTCGGAAGGGAGAGGCGGTAATAGTGACACCCTCCAGTTCGGTCGGGTTTTCTTCTATCTCTATATCAATGTTGAGGTTTCTTGTAGAAAGGATATATTCGGAAGTTAGTGTGGTCTTATATCCTACGGCAGATGCCTGCAAACGATAGATACCGGGAGGGACCTCTTCGATGGTAAAATGCCCGATGGAATCTGTTACGCTTCCCATACCTGTTCCTGTAATTAATACATTGATAAATTCCAACGGTTTACGACTGGTTTTATCAATGACCGTTCCCTTAATTTGGTGAACTGGTTGTGCTGTTATTGTAGCGAGAAGGCAGAAACAGAACAAGATAAATAGGAATCGCTTTTTCATTAGCTCGGGTTTGTTTTTTTCTGATTGAAATGCAAAATTATATAAAAAATAGTTTGCTTCTTGTTTTTATCTGGTATTTTTGTTTCCTCTTAACTATTAAAGTCGGGTATAATTATGAAGACAGTCCGGTTAATTACATGCAATGATGCCATGCAAGCACATATCTTGCAGGGAGCTTTGGAGAACGAGGGAATAGATTCGTTGTTGCATAATGAGAATTTTTCGTCGTTGCTGAAGAGTTATGTAAGCAATATCTCCGGTGTTGATATATTTGTCAATGAAGATGATTATGATCATGCTCTTCAGGTATTGCGTGACAATCAGAGTCTTCCTGAAGAGTTGAAATATTGTCCGTTTTGCGGTTCGGCGGATATTACATTTAAGTTACGAAAGGATGGATATATGAAAGCGGCTTGTGCCGTTGTTTTCTCTTTGTTGGCTGCCACTCCTCCCGGAGACAATCATTGGACGTATGAATGCAGGCAGTGTAAGGCCTTTTTTGAGAGGCCTGTTTCGGCTACATATAAACAAGATGAGGAATCATAACTTCAATTTAAATACAGAAATTTTAATACGATGAAAAGAAAAAGTTTATTGTTTGCCTGCCTGCTGTTACTGGCACTTCCGTTTTATGCAGCACAGGTAGACACGGTGATGGTGCAAAGTCCTTCTATGAATAAAGAGGTACAAGTAGTGGTAGTCACACCCGACGTTGCTTTGGGAAAGAAAGCCGTAGCGTGTCCGGTGGTTTATCTGCTTCATGGTTTTGGTGGCAATGCCAAGACATGGATTAACACGAAACCGGAGCTTCCGCAGATTGCCGATGAAAAAGGGATTATTTTCGTTTGTCCCGATGGCAAGAACACTTGGTATTGGGATAGTCCGAAGAATAAAGACGTTCGTTATGAAACATTTATCTCCTCAGAGCTGATCAAGTATATAGACGGGCATTATAAGACAGTAGCCGCACCTCGTGGACGGGCCATTACCGGACTTAGTATGGGTGGACACGGTGCACTTTGGAATGCAATCCGCCATACGGATGTATTTGGTGCTGCCGGAAGTACCAGTGGCGGAGTGGATATTCGTCCTTTTCCAAAGAACTGGATGATGCCCGAACAATTGGGTGAAATGGAAACGAATAAGGAAGTGTGGGATCAACATACGGTTATCAATCAGGTTGATAAGCTACGGAAGGATGATTTGGCAATGATAATAGATTGTGGAGAAGCCGATTTCTTTTTAGATGTGAATAAGAATTTGCACAAGCGTCTGTTGGAGTTGAAGATTGATCATGACTTTATCACTCGTCCGGGAGGACACAACGGGCAATATTGGAATAATTCTATTGATTATCAGATTCTCTTCTTTAGCAAATTCTTTAAGAAACAACTGCCGGCAGGGAAGAAATAATCACTGAAAAGCTTGACTTTTGCTTTGCAATGCGTTATCTTTGTAAGCATAATCATAAAGTAGATTCAGTTAGATTGCATATAAAGGAGGAAGTGGCTGCTTTCTCCTTTCTTTTTTTATATACGCCTCTCAAAGGGTGTGAGTAGGGTTGTGCTGATATGGTTTTTCCCGATATTGATGTGATTTTTCCGGTATGTTGCGGTTCATGACATACTATGTTATGATGCATATCATAGTATGTTGCGATGCATTTCATACTGTGTTGTGACGTAATGGGTATTTTGTTGAGAAATAACTGCTTTTTAGTTAAGAATCAATAAATCGGCTCTTGACAAGAATTCTAATAAGATGTATATGCATATTGAACGTAGCGGCTCCAACTACGACCGGATGATACGCTTGTTCTTCCTGCACAGTCAATAATGTATCCATTCTTGTCTGCATTATAGCTGTACGTTGTGATTTCGTCGCTACCCTCTATGTCCAAACGTCCCGGAAGTATAGGAAGAGGTGCTCCGAGAATATTGGCGTATAAAGCTTCTGTGTGAAGAGATAGCGGATAACGTTCTGCTAAAAACAACCAGGGAAGCCGGCTTATTGTATTGGAGATACCGGGATAAGCACTATTCGTACTGGCGATAAATGTATTCTGATAATTATTGCTACTTTCTGAGATGTTGATTGTTCCCTCCTGTAGGAATGTAATTGTGATCTCAGAATATGGTTTTCCATTGATGTTTTCTTTAATTCCGGTGAGAATACCGTCTTCCGAGGTAGAATAATTAAATGTATAGGTACGGATATTTCCCCCGGGTTCGTTACGGGTACAGTTCGTAGCGCGTCCTTTATCATCCATAATATAGATTGATTCATTTCCTGCTTCATCTGTAATGATTACTTTTCCGGGTTCATAACTAAGTTGTGTAGCTATAGTGTGTGTGTATTTTGCTTCCAACCACAGGTCTGTATAGGTTTGTGTGGTGGTGTGTTTCTGCAAGAGTTCGTTGTTAAAGGCAAATTCTTGTTTCGTGGTTACTTTTTCTGAACCACTGCCAGTGGTTTCCGTTACAGTGAGAAGTTTTGTTCTGTTTTCAGTCTCTTCTTCGTCTTTATTGCAGGCAGCTACTAAAGATAGGAGAAACAATATAGACAAGTAGAGTCGTGTTTGTTTCATGGATTATTGGGTTCTGATTTCATTTTAGTTTTATTCCTCCTTTTACCCTGTAGCCTTGTGAGTGATATACATGTTTAAGCGTACGGATTTCGGGCTTTTCTTCCGTTGTTCCTTCGTCCGGTTTCTCTTCTTCTTTAGGAGGGTAAGTGCCGTCAATAATACCAAGGGCCATACTGAATAATGTCTCTTCTTTATCTCCTAAAGGCAAGAAAGTGACCAGATTCGTTAGGGAAGTTTCATCCACAGTATACTTAGCTGGGAAACTAACTCCACCATGCGATTCTCCGGCAATATTATAAACATTGCATACCACCGGATTCAATGACCAACCATGCTTCGGATTAATAAAACTTTCTGTTGCTACTCCTGTGGAAGGTAAGGCTGCACCGAGAATCTCCCAATTGGCAACCGGATACAAACAGTCGTAGAATGTTCCTGCAACTCCGGTAGTAGTGCTACTGGTCAGTATATATCCTCCTTCAATGTTCATATTTACGCCACTACCTATTAAATCCGGGTCGAAAAGCAGGCTAAAGTCTTTGTAGGACTGTTTGTTGTTATGCTTTAGTTCGGCAAAAATATGACCTACCGCCTCCTTTGGGGCCAGTAAAGAAGCTAATAACTGGGCACATTCCAATGAGCCTCCGGTATTATAACGCAGGTCGAGCACTACTTTGGTTACCCCTGCACTGGCAAATACGTGAGATATTTCGCGAAGTTTATTATTGTATTTATCTTTCTCAGTAGCAGTGCCTGCTGTGAAGTGGTTGTAGACCATATAGCCTACTGTTACCCCTGTAGCACTGGTCATTATTCTGTAGACAGGAATCGGGTCGTCTTCTACCATTCGTTCGGCTCCCATGTTTATGGTTCTGGTTTCTACCACTACTCCTTTATCCTTTTTAGTCTCGCTGTCTTTTTGTAATTCATACTTACCCAAAGTGAGTTTCAAAGCATTGCCCGATTGCAGGAGCTGGGTCTCATTCTTTTTGGTGATATGTTTATCGTCTACTTTTATAATCCATTCACCACGTTGCAGTTTGGCATCTGCAGCCGGAGATCCGGGAAGAACATTCGTAACTAATGCGTTATAGAGCGTATCTACATTTGAATTTTTTATCAGTGTATAGTCAAATCCATAATTGGGTAACTCCACTTTGTTCAATGTGTCTATGTAGGAATAATTCTTATCGAGAGTAGTATAAATTAATTCTTTTAAGAATTGCGCGGGCGCAAGGAAATATTTGTTGGGAGTCACTGTTGGTATTTCTTCGTACCAAAGATACTCTTGGCGCATCACGCTGTCTATCCAAGTATCCAGTTCTGTTTCGGCTGCATATTCCGGCCAGCGGTCTACTCCACATGAGAACAGGGCAGACATCATTACTATGAACAGGGTAGGGGTGAACAGTATGTTTCTTATCTTCATATCTTTATCATCTTTATAAACTGCAAATGTAGGAAATACTTCGCTTATCTACCACATTTGTGGTATAAAAATGCCTTTAATGTGTGATAGCCTGTAAATGTTTTCGTACCTATCTTTGCACGTATGAAGAATATAGCAGCTTTATTATCCGGTGGTGTAGACAGTTCGGTGGTTGTACACCTTCTTTGTGAGCAGGGTTACAAGCCGACTCTTTTTTATATTAAGATAGGTATGGACGGTGCAGAGTATATGGATTGTTCTGCCGAGGAGGATATTGAACTTGCCACTGTTACTGCCCGCAAGTATGGTTTGCCTTTAATAATAGTAGATCTGCATCGCGAGTATTGGGATAATGTGGCAGCCTATGCCATTGATAAAATAAAGAAAGGACAGACTCCCAATCCGGATGTGATGTGCAATAAACTGATTAAGTTTGGTTGCTTTGAGCAGCGCGTAGGCAAAGATTTTGATTTTACCGCTACCGGGCATTACGCTACAACCTTGCAAAGGGATGGTAAAACCTGGCTGGGTACAGCCAAAGATCCGGTAAAAGACCAGACCGATTTTCTTGCACAAATAGATTACCTGCAAGTGTCTAAGTTGATGTTTCCCATTGGGCATCTGATGAAAAATGAAGTTCGGGAGATAGCTCTGAAAGCCGGGCTTCCCAGTGCCCGTCGGAAAGATAGCCAGGGTATTTGCTTTTTGGGAAAGATAAATTACAATGATTTTGTGCGTCGCTTTCTCGGAGAGAAGGAGGGAGCTGTTATAGAATTGGAAACAGGTAAAAAGATTGGTACTCACCGAGGGTATTGGTTTCATACCATTGGGCAACGCAAGGGGCTGGGCTTGAGTGGAGGTCCCTGGTTTGTGATAAAGAAAGATATACAGGATAACATTGTTTATGTGTCTCATGGCTATGGAGTGGAGACACAATTTGGGAATGAGTTTTCTTTAGGTGATTTTCATTATATAACCGATAATCCATGGCGGGAGAGTGAAGCCGAAGGAGTGGATATTACTTTCAAAATACGCCATACTCCGGAGTTTATTAAAGGAAAGCTTTTCAGGGAAGAGGATCGTTATCGTATCCTTTCTTCCGAAAAGCTGCAAGGTATTGCTCCCGGACAATTTGGGGTGGTGTATGATGAGTTGGCTGAAGTATGTATCGGGAGTGGTGAAATTATTTAATTAATGGAAAATTGAAAGTTGAAAATTGAAAGTTAGCTACGCCACTATCACGCTGCATAGTAACTTTCAATTTTCAACTTTCAATTTTCCATTTTCCATTAATTAAATATAGTATTCCGCCAAATCCACAATTCCCGCCCGCATTGCATATTTGGTTGCTTCATGTACATTGTTTACGCCGAGTTTCCGGAATATATTCTTACGGTGACTATTGATGGTATGAAAACTCAGGTTCTTTTCGGTTGCAATCTCTTTGGTTGTTTTACCTGACGCTATTTCTTTAAGGATGTTTTTTTCTGTAGTTGTCAGCAGATGATCTTCCTGTGTGTGAGTACCGGAAGTGGGTTGCTGGTTATTACCCGAAAGTAACAGATTGCTGACATGATTGCAGATGAAACGTTCTTTGCGCGAAGCACATTGCAGGGCAGTGAGTATTTCTTCTTTAGAATTATCCTTCATCACGACACCGAATGCCATGCTGCTAAACAGTATCTGACGAAGGAAACCGATACTTAATTCATCAGAGAACAATAACCAATCTACCTCTTTGAAACGTTCGCGGAGTACAATCAATTCATCTGCTCCGGCAAAATCAAATAAGGTATAATCCAGAATTACTACGGCCTGTGGATGCAGACGTAATTCTCTGATTAATTCTGCTTTATTATCTGCTGTCAGTAGTAAAGATACATCTTTCTGCTTGCTGAGCAGAAACATCATTCCTGCTTTGGTAATGTCTTGATTATCTGCAATGATATACTCTCTCATACTTCATTCCTTTTTATAAAGGTAGCCATCGGCTCATATTTCTTTCGGTAGCACTAAACTCTACACCTATTTTTATCAGTTCACGTCCGTCTGCCTGGTATGGAATCAGATATCCTTTATCATCTATTTGCTGTAAGGCTTCTTCGGCTGTGCCATTGAGCTTGAATTCAAAAACATAGATGAATTTGGGAGTTTTTACTACAGCGTCTGCCCGTCCGCGTGCACTGCGTATTTCAACATCAGTAAACTGGCCCATTAGTTTAAAGACAAGGTAGAACACTACTTGGTAATGACGCTCGGTTTTATCGTTCAATTCATAAGGGAAATCAGCAAAGAAGGCTTGCAGGCGGGTGAGGAAGGAGTTATAATCACCTGCACGTAACTCCTGGATAAATTTTCCGATGTAGAAACTTTGGTCATTGTTTGCCATAGAGGTGTAAAAGGGTACTAAGAAATTGATGAAGCCATATCGTACCTCATCATTCGGAAATTCCAATAGATAGTTCCCAAATTCTTTATCATAGTCTTTTATCGTCAGATAGCCGCTCTGGTAAATCAATGGAATCGGATTATTAGCATCCACTCTGTATTCTGTAAATGAAGAGGCGGAGGCCTCTACTCCGTCAATCAATGTACGCAGATCGTACTCACTTCTTTGCAACAGTTCCACAAGGAAGGTCGGAGTACCTGTCTGAAACCAGTAATTACTAAATTTATATCCGTCAAAAACGTTGAGAACGCTAAATGGATTGAATACTCCTTCTGTAAACTCGCAGAAATGATAGCCATCATACAAAGCTTTCATCTTATGAAGTGTCTCTTCTGGAGTCAACTGATTCGTTTCTGCCAGTTTCTGTAGTTCCGGAGTAAAAGTATCGATTAATTCTTGCTTAGTAATACCACATACTGTAGCATACTGAGGCTTCATACTAATATCATTTAGCTGGTTCAGATCACTGAATACACTTACTTGTGCAAACTTCGTCACTCCGGTGAGGAAAACAAAACGCAAATAGCGGTCGTAACTTTTTAATACACCATAAAAGGCTTTTAGCGTCTGGCGATAATTATCCAGCAAAGACATATTGTCCAATGCTTGTAGCAAAGGTTTGTCATATTCGTCTACGAGTACCACTACACCACATCCCGTTTGCTCACTGGCACGACTAATGACATAACCAAATCGTTCTTCGGGGCTACGATCTTTTTTCTCATTACCATACAGGCATTCCCATTTCTCCAAATGTTGGTTGAGTATAGCAATTAAATCGTCGGGTGTTTCATATTTTTTGGCATTTAAGTCCAGATGAAGTACCGGGTATTGTTTCCATTCTGTCTCTATTTGTTCAATAGCAAGCCCTTCAAACAATTCCTTTTTCCCTTTGAAGTAAGACTCAAAGGTAGAAAGCAACAAGCTTTTACCAAAGCGGCGGGGGCGGCTCAGAAAATAGGGCTTTCCTGTATTCGCTATTCTCCACACAAAAGCAGTCTTATCTACATATAGGTAATCATCTCTACGAATATCTTCAAAAGTCTGTATCCCGATAGGGAGTTTACGCAATACACTGTTCATGGTTATTTTTTTATTTATTGACCATTCAAAGATACTCATTATTTCCATAAACCATTTCCTGCTTGGGCTAAATTTAAAATACAATAGTAAGCATACAAAATTGGTTTATTGATAATCTGTGTTTGTAAATAGTAAATGGGTTAAGGTAATATGCTGATAATCAATACTTATAAAAGTGTACACTCTTGTATAACTAAAGTGTACATTCTTGTAGTGCAAGGTTGTACACTTATGCATAATATGATTGTACACTTTTGCAATCTCTCTTCATTTAATGAATACAGATAGCTTAAATTACACAGATTTTAATAAAACAGAATAGGGTGATAAATAGAAACGATCCATTATCACCCTATAGTATTATTACTCTATAACTTTATGTTACATCATCTTCTTACCAGGAACGTCCTTTGAATACGTCTGACTGATCCAATGGTACAATATTACCGCTCAGTGTAATTGTATTGTTGTTGAAGTTCGGGTTTACAGTAACAGTGGCATTATTACCTCCATTGGTCAGTGAAATGAATATCTGAGCTGAAATTCCGATACCCTGTACACTGAATGAACAGTTAACATTACCTTTTTTGTCCGTTGTAATTTTCATATCCGATGCGTTACCGTCTACTGTTACACCACCAATTCCGTTAGGACCGGGGTATGGAGTATTGAAAGCAACCTGTACAGTAGATTTCTGACCATTCATCATCACAAAGTTTGTAGTCGTTGATACAAAAGCACTCTGTCCGTTACGGAAGATCACCTGATCAGCTTCGAGCACGAACTGTTTGTTTTTCAGTGCTTGTACAGCCTGCTGATAAGCTACTGCGTCGGCTACTTGTTCTTCTGCTTTCAGTCTTGCTCTTTCTGCGTCTCTTTGTGCTTTACGATCGGCGCGACGTACGGCTCTTTCTGATTCCTGTGCATACATCATGGTAGATGCACTTACCAATACTAATGCTAATAATGCAATAAACTTTTTCATAACTTTTTTTTGTTTAGGTTTAATAACGTTGTTCGTTATTGCAAAAACAACATATAGCAAAGATTGTTCATGAACGTTTCACAATTTTATGAAGTAGTTAAGTTTGTCTATCAGTGGCAAGTAGTTTAGTGGTTATCACTTCATTAGTAGTTAAGAAGTGGATAACCTTGCCACTTGACTCCTGATTAATTCACACATCAATACCTGTGAATGTTTTCAGGGCATACCCTATAAGAAAGCTTATTCCGGCCACACTGAAACTGAGTACGGCCATTTCCATAAAACGTTTTCGGAAACTTTCACCACGTGCCACCGAGTAGTAATAATTGAACAATGCTATAATAATAAGTGCCATAGCCAACATTACTCCCAATGCTATCAGTACATTGCTGATTAAAATGAAAGGAGTTACCAGTGCAACTACCGTAATGATATAGGCAATACCTGTGTAGATGGCTGCCTTTGCCGGATGTTTGCTCTTATCACCTTCCGATTTGGTAGACAGGTATTCCGATGATGCCATAGACAGTGCAGCAGCAATACCGGTAATACTTCCTGTCAGTGCTATCAGTTTATGGTCACTCAGTGCCAGGGTGAAACCTGCCAATGCTCCGGTAAACTCTACCAAAGCATCATTTAGTCCCAATACCACAGAACCCATATACTCCAACCGTTCTTCGTTTATCAGCCCGATGAGCTTTTCTTCGTGTATCTCTTCTTCGCGTGACAAACGCTGTAAATCTTCACATTCAGTATACCGGGCATACTCCTGATGGGCACTGTTTTCGCTGGATTCCATAAGTTTAATGGCAAATGTGATACCCAGGATGCGCGCTAACCAGTAGTATTTGGCAATACGCCAGCGGTTGGGCTTCACTTCGGTATTCGTATACTTTTTGAGTGTATAGTAATGGGCTTTCTCTTCGGCAGAGATCAAGCGTAGTACCTTGCTGTTGGATGTGTTTTTTTCAATAGAAGCCAGTCGGTCGTACACAATACTTTCAGTATACTCATTTCGCTGGAAACGAATAAACTTCTCAAGATCTTTTGAGGTTAAATTCATGTTATCTTATTTTTATATTTTAGCTTTCGGGCAAAGATACTACAAATAGACTAAATGTATTCTCTATCTGTTAGTATAGCAATAAAATTTATTAAAAGTTTGCGCCCTGTTGGATTTTTGATAGTACATTTGATCATTAATTGAATTTATTGATATTATGAAGAAGATAGTAACTTTTGGAGAGGTACTTTTGCGTCTTACCACTCCCGGCAATCTGCGTTTCTCACAATCCCGTGACTATGTGGCTACCTTTGGTGGCAGCGAAACGAATGTAGCGGTTTCTCTTGCCAACTTTGGGATACCGACCGAATTTGTAACCCGTTTGCCCGATAATGATATAGCCCGTGCCTGTATCAGTGATCTTCGTTCACATGGACTCCGTACGGATGGTATTATTTATGGTGGCGATCGTATGGGAATTTATTTTCTTGAAAACGGGGCTTCTTTTCGTAACTCAAAAGTAGTATATGACCGGTCGGGTTCTTCTTTCTCTACCCTTCGCCCGGGTATGATAGACTGGGAGACTATTTTTGCTGATGCCGGATGGTTTCATTGGTCGGGAGTAGCCGCTGCTTTGTCACAGGACGGTGCCGATACTTGCCTGGAAGCTCTTCAGATGGCAGACCGGATGGGACTAACGATCTCCTGCGACTTGAATTACCGGAAGAACCTGTGGAAATATGGACGTACGGCAGCTGATGTGATGAAACCGCTGGTACAGTATAGTGATGTGATATTTGGTGCGGAACCTGAATATAAAGAGATATTAGGTATTGCTCCCGTAGGTTTTAAGGCTGTAAACACAGATTATCGACTCAATCTTGAAGGTTTTGAAGAGGTCGGAAAGCAAGTAGCAGAACTTGTTCCCCGTTGCAGGAAGATGTTTCTTGAGCTACGCAATTCTTTATCTGCCAATCACAATCTGCTTGCCGCTGTGCTTTATTCCGATGGATCGTTAAAGCATACGGGGATTTATGATATTACTCACGAAGTAGATCGTGTGGGTACGGGAGATGCTTTTGTTGGCGGACTCATCTATGGTCTGCTCACTTATCCCGATGACGATCAGAAAGCATTGGATTTTGCGTTGGCAGCTTCCTGTCTGAAGAATACTTTCTATGGAGACTTCAACCTGGCAACAGTTGCCGAAGTAGAAGCACTGATGAATGGTGACTCTTCTGGCAGGGTACAGCGTTAACTTCGGAGTAGATGGCGCCTTTGCCACCAGTAACGGATAAAGAGTGCTCCGGTTGCGATCAGAGCCAATGACAATCCGGTATAAAATACGGATATGAAACTGGTGGGTAACAGGTGCAGACTTCGTATGCTGATGCCTAATGAAATCATGAAAATCATGACAATCCAGCTCTTTACATCGAAAAAAGAGAAGGGACAATTCTTTTCCTGTTTCTTTTGGGTGATGCGTTCGGTATGTTTATAGTATAGTCTTCTGAATATAAGAATGAAGAATAGAAGGAACACTACTGTGGCTTCACCCATTTTGAACAACCAGTATTGAGAATCATTAAGCCATGTCACGATTCCTATTCGCAGTATATTTGCCCCTGCCACTATCCATACGATACCGGCAGTAATCAGTAAAACTTGTCTGTTGACTCCGTATTTCATACATTAAATTTATAGATTGATGCATTAAACAACAAATAGAACTACCATTTAGGTTCACTTACGTGAGAAAAAAGTGATAAATAATGAACAACTGGTCAACAAAACACCCGTACCTATAACTCCATACCAACCAAATGCCTGCCAAAAAGTACCTGCCAGAAAAGTCCCCATTGAACCGCCAACAAAGTAAGTAGTCATGAAAATAGTATTGATGCGATTGGAAGCATTAGGACAAAGCTCAAAGATACTGGTCTGGTTGCTCAATTGAATGCACTGCATACCAATATCGATAATAATAATACCTGCTACGATACCCAAATAGGTGTTTTCTCCTGCAAAGAGCAGAAACCACGCAAAAAGTATTAATCCACAACCGATAAAGTTGAACCGGCGGACGCCCACTCTTTTTACGTATTTACCTACCAGTGATGCTGATAATGCTCCGGCTATTCCACAAAGTCCTAACATACCGATAACATTGCTTCCGGCGTGGAAGGGAGCTTGCCCCATTTTGAATGCCAGGCATGACCACATGGCCAGAAAAGAGCCAAATGCCAATGCTGCCCGTATGGAGTAGATTCGTAGCTGTGGGTATTCTTTCAGTAACAGAAACAGTGATTTCATTAATTCACTGTATTTCCCTTTGAATGTGGGTTTTATATCCGGCAGTACTTTAACAACTACCATTCCACATATCAGCATCAGGGCAGCGGCTATGTGGTACATTTCCCTCCACCCGAAGATCTCGCCGATGAACCCACTGATTACCCGGGAAGCGAGAATACCGGTCAGCAAGCCTGAAACGACAATACCTACGTTTCTCCCTTTATTCTCAGGTCTGGAGAATTGCGAAGCTATCGGGATGAATATCTGTGGTATTACTGAACAAATACCCGTAAAAAGGGAGGCTATTAATATAACATGTATGTTCGGTGCCAGCGCAATAGTCAATAGCGAAACTATCAGTATCGCAAAGTTAATAATGATGATTTTCTTTCGTTGATACAGGTCGCCTAACGGGATGATAAATAAAAGCCCCAGTGCATATCCGATCTGTGTAATCATAGAGATGAGGTTTGTCTTAAACTCTGATACACCCATGTCGTGGCGTATCATGTTCAGTAAAGGCTGGTTGTAGTAAAGATTGGCTACTGATATACCGGCAACAATTGCCAACGTCCAAAGTACGGATGCCGGTAATCCTCCGTTTTCTTTTAAAGTCTGTTTCATGGGCGCAAAGATAGAGAATTGAGCCTACTCTACAAAGAAAGTCACCGAAACTGTATTTCCTTCATTGTCTACTGCCGTCATTGTGTGTTTTCCTGACGAGGGGAGTAGGGATATCTTGTGAAAATCCTGTGTCTCGGCCAGGTAGTTATTGTCTAAATGCCAATATACAGTAGCTTTGGGAACGCTATGCACCAGTTCAAAAGTCAGCTGGCTTTTGCTCCCGTCCATTTGTTTGGGTAGAAATATGCGGGCATTCATGGTAGGATAGACAAACTGCATCGGACGGAGAATATCTTCCCCGCATCCGGGCTTGAAGGGAGGCAGAGTTTTGTATTCCGGGTGGCGTTGTTTGTAATACCATTCCCAGACAGGAGGTAGGGTGAACCAATTCTTTTGAATGGCAGCCTCTGTATTGATACAGCTTTCGTAGATACGTTGCGTTCCGTCTGCCGATAGGTTGATTCGGTGGTGATAGGGACATGCTTCGGTTCTGAGTCCGGCAGGAAGTATCAGTATGGTGTCTGTTTCTTCACAGAAGCGTCCTTTCAGATGTCCGGACAGGTGACAAACCTCTGCGTCTACAAATCCTTCAGAAGGTCTGACGAACCAGGGGGACGATGGTAACAGATTAAATACGTCGAACATGACCGGCCCTGCAGTGCGTGCCCCGACAAGTCCCGGTTTACCTTCTCCGGTAGCATTACCCACCCATACACCTACGGCATAGCGAGGGGTGACTCCTACTGCCCATGCATCGCGAAAACCATAGCTGGTTCCCGTTTTCCAGGCAATAGTCTGCATGGAAGGAATAGTACGCCAATCAATCTCTTCCGGTCGGTTTACTTCTTTTATGGCTTCAAAAGTCTGCCATACGGCACAGGGAGAAAAGGATGAGGTTGAAACTGCAGACGAGGCATTGTAGGTAGAGTCGGAAAGTAATAAAGAGCAGTTGGTTTTATCCAATCCTTTCAGGCAGCGTGCCATATCTGTATAGGCGCAGGTGATATCCCACAAGGTTCCCTCGGCACCTCCTAAAATAAGGGAAAGCCCATAATGGGAAGCAGGGCGGGTAAGGGTACTGATTCCTGCTTGTTTCAGGAAGTTGTAAAACTTTGGGACACCGTAACGTTGCAACATTGTTACGGTAGGGATGTTGAGTGAACGTGCCAGTGCTTCGGAGGCAGGGACGGCTCCTTCGAACTGCTGGCTGAAATTCTGTGGAGCGAAACCATTGATGTTAATCGGGATGTCAGGCAATAAAGTATGTGGGAGTATACTGCCTTCCTGTAACATAGCGTAATAAAGGAAAGGTTTGAGAATGCTTCCCGTACTGCGGGGGGAACGGATGATGTCTACCTGATTGCCGCTGTTTGTTTTATTGAAATGTACATTACCGCAATAAGCTATGGGCTGATTTTTCTGAACATCAATGACTAATATGGCTATGTTGCGGATATCACTACGGGAGAACTCACCATTCCAACGTTCTATCAGTTCTTCTATCTGCAGCTGTATTCCCCGGTCGATGGTACTTACAGAATAGTTGCCGTTTCTCGTTTGGTAGAAGTAGTCAGTGAGATGCGGAGCAATCTGTGGTAGTGGTTTGGGCTCTTGGGGCAATGGCTCGCTGAGGGCAAGTTCGTAGCTTGAATCATCCAGCACTCCTTTTGTGTGTAACCGTGTGAGGAGGCGGTTACGTTTATCGAGCAATGCCTGCCGGCTTTTGGAAAGATGAATCATAGCAGGAGAATTGGGAAGTACGGCGAGCATAGCTGCTTCTGCCCATGACAGATCGTCTGCCGAATGGCCAAAATAACGCCAGGCAGCGGCATCCAATCCTACTACATTTCCTCCAAACGGAGCGTGGGAGACATATAAAGAGAGTATCTTCTCTTTTGAATAACGGAACTCTAACCGGGTAGCCCATATCATTTCGATAAATTTCTCGCTGAAGGTACGAGGATTGTTGCGAGCCAGACGGATGGTCTGCATCGTAATTGTACTACCTCCGCTGATAACTCGTCCGGCTTTTAGATTCTGATAAGCTGCTCTTCCTATTGACACTGGGTTAACTCCCCAATGGTGAAAAAAATGGTTATCTTCAAATTCAATGAAGCAGGCTTGTATCTTTGCCGGAGTCGTAGTGCGGGGAGGAAAACGCCATTGGCCGTCCGGGGCAATACGTGCCCCGAGAAGCTCATTATTCCGGTCGGTCACAACGGTAGAGTAGGGGACATGGAATAGTTGCCGGGGAAGGCAAAAGATATACCCTATTAACAGGAGGGTAATGATCCCTCCCCCTATCATTTTACCCTTCTTCCTTCTCTTTCCTTCTTCCCTCTCCATTCTCCCTTCTCTTCCCCTCTTTATTCAACTACTACTTTTCCGGCCTGAGTCCTTGTCTGTGCTCCGGAATCGTACATTGCTTCACACTGGATAGCAGGTAATATGAAGGTTCCTGCATAGGTTGCCTGCAATCGTATGGTGAAGGTTTTAGACTGTCCCCGTTTCAGATTGAAATAGGTAAGTACACGGTCATCGCGGATATCCCGATAGGTATAACTGTTGTTCGTATCAGTACTTGTGGCTTGTTCCGGATGGTCTATCATACGTTCATTATATATCTCCCAACCCGATGGTATGATATGTGTCAGTGCCAGGTCGTTGTAGTCGGAAGTTCCACTGATGTTGGCTACCGTAACTACTGCCATAAAGTCTGTACCTTGTTTGATCGGATTTATGGAGATAGCTGTACCGTTCATATCAGTATATCTCACATCCAGACGTAAATTGTTTGCCATTGCAGGTAAAGTATCATTCAGTAATTGTGTCCGGGTGATAAGATCTACATTTAATGCTCCTTTTCCATTATTTTTCACTGTAACTTCACCTCCACCAGAAGCAGTGGCAAGTGTTTTCTCAAACACGGCTTTGGCAGATTTTACAGCGGGTTGTTGTTTGCCGTGCAGCGTCCACGAAAAGTCAAGTGTGCCTGATAGTTTTTCGGCCAGTCTGCCCATTGCCATTAGAGCAAATGCAGTGGATTGGGTGCTGAACCACTCTTCACGGGATAAAGTTTGTGAAACTCGTTGTGCCTGTGCAAACGCTTCCCGTTCGCGTCCCATTAATAGCAACGTTTCCAGTATCATAGATTCATCGCGGTCATAAGATCCGTATACGTAACTTCCCGTAGAAGAGGAATAAGGCTCTACTGTAGTCTTGGCATTAAATACCAACTCATTAGCAGCTTTCATTTTTCCGTTTAAGGCGTATGCTGCCGCCAGTCTCCATTTAGCTTGTAAAGAGAGAGTTTGCTCCATCTCCTTCAGGCGGTTCATGGCCCCGTGTTCCGGTGCTCCTGCCAATGCCAGTGTGTATAGCCTGAACGCTTGTTGCAAATCTGATTGCCAGTAATATCCGGTATCCTGTTGAGGTGTACGCCAGTTTTGTGCAGCCGAACGTTGGAAACGCTTCCACTTATTGAGTACATTGGCATTTACGGCATATCCTTTTTCCTGTGCCATTACCAGGAACATTCCGGCGTAGGAGGTTATCCATTCGTTGGCAGAAGCACTCCCCGGCCAGTAAATAAATCCTCCGTTGGGTAACTGACGGGTATACAGTTGTTTGATTGCTTCCTGTACATTTGCCTTTATTTTTTGAGATTCGGTTTCGTCTACTGCTTTGAACTGACTGATAAACAGGAGTGGGAGAGCCTTGGAAGTTAGCTGTTCTGTACAGTAGTGCTGGTAGTTGTACAAGAAGTCGAATCTACGGCTGATATCTACCGACGGGATACGGGATACTTCCAGCTTGACACTGTTTTCCGGTGAACGACTACCTAGCCTATAAGATAGTTCACAATTTTGCCCGTTTTCTATCCATTTACTTTCACGCAGTGTTACCGCCGGATTAGGGTTACGCACCTCTATCTCAATTGTTTCCGAGACTTTCTTCCCGGCTCCTTCGGCTGTTACGCGAAGGGTTGCTTTACCGGATTTGCTACCAGTCTTTAGTTTGAAGAAAACTAACTGGTCACCCGGTTTTACGAATGAAACCGATTGTTGGGAGGCATCGCTGATTTGTGCACCACCCGATGCTGAAACGGATACTTTTACATTCTTCACTTCTTTCTCCATGGCAAATACATTGACCGGGAGTGATATCTCCTCTTGTGTACTGAGCACGCGGGGTAATGTTGAAAGAATCATGAGTGGGGTACGTACCGAAGTTGTCTTTTCTGCCCGTCCGTATGCTCCGTTTTCTCCTGCCACCACCATGGCACGTACTGAACCTACGTACATTGGAAGCGTGATTCGGTGTGTCTGGCTTTTACCCTTGCCAATGCTGAACGGACCGATAAAACGTACTACCGGTTTGAAACGGTTTGCTTTGGTATCTGCCGGTTTTAATGTTTCATCACCTCCGGTACTGAACAGTGAACTGTAACTACCTGTATAGGCTCCCAACACATCGTCATACATGTCCCATGTACGAATGCCTAATGCTTCCCGTGCATAAAATTCGTTCCACGGATCAGGTGTTTTGAAGTTGGTAAGGTCAAGTAATCCATCGTCTACGATAGCCAGTGTATACGTCATTGGTTTACCTGTCTTTTCGCTTACTGTCACATTGAATTCCGTTTCGGGACGAAGTACGTCGGGCATCTGAATTTGGGGCTGGAGTACAGTTTCTTTATTAGTCACAAATACCGGCATTACTCCGTACATACGGATGGGTAAATCATTTACAGTTTGTGCATGTGGTTGCAGCAGGCTGATGTGCAGATAGACATTAGGTGCCATTTCCGGGGTCACTTTGAACTGATATTTGGTGTCTTCTTTACCAGATACATCCAACCATTCACGTTGTAATACCTCTGAACCGTTTTCCAGAGCGATAAGTGCTCTGCCTCCTGCTGAGGCAGGGATAATGGCAGTTACCGTTTCACCTGGTTCGTAAGATTCTTTATCGAGAGAGAAAGCCAACATTTTGATGCCGCTTGGATCAGTCTTACTGGAACGTCCGCGCCATTCGGGCCAGTCTACATAGACTGTACCTCCGGTAGCATGTCCGCTTTCTGTGTCTTTCACATACACCAGATAACGTCCCCAATCGGGATAGTTGATGCGGAATCTGAAACTGCTCTTTCCGTTTATGGTATTCAGCTTTCCGCTGGCCACAGGGGTATAAGAACTACTGTTGACATAAGTCTCAAACGATTCTCTGGAACTTTCCCACCACCAACTCCAACTGATGCGGTAAATCTTATATTCAAGTCCCGAACGATTTACAGGTTTTCCTTCCGGATTTACGGTGACGATGTCAAATACATGATCCTTATCTGTCTCGATATATTTACCTTTGGGCTGATTGAGGTTGATACCTACATACGAACTGAAAGGAGAAAACGGTACACTTGTTGTATTGATACTTGCATCTCCGCCCGGTTCGAATACCCGGGTGGTAATATTGGCTTGTAGCATACCCGGTGCATTTCCCGATTCGGGTAGTTTGAGGGTGAACGATGCATTGCCGTTTACATCCAACATGCCGCTGAATACGTCCATGCGTGAAGAGGTGAACTCTGTTGCCGGATTATTGAATATATATTGCCCGTAATTCTTGAATTGCGTATTGACTTTGGAGAGTGACATTTCGACTTTTGTTTTCAGTCTTGAAGCCTGGGCACCTGTTAGCCATGCTGACGACAAAGTAGTACGTATCTCTCCATCCGAGGCTTTGAGTATCTCTCCCGGAAGCTGTAGGTTGATTTTCAGACGGTTGGGCTTTACCGTTTCTATTCGTAATGACTTGTGAAAGGCCGTTCCTCCAACCTTCACGTAAGCATTCCATAGTCCGGTAGGATCTTCTGCTCTTGTTGGTACAGCGAAAGTATACAGTCCGTTTACTCCGTTAGTGGAGATTAACTTATTGTAGAATTGTCCCCGCGGATTATAAATTTCCAATGCTACGGGGTGTTTATCCGGTATCCGGTTGTTACGGTCTTCAAGCATGAACGAAATGTGTAGTGTATCGCCGGGACGCCATACGCCTCTTTCGCCATATACAAATCCTTTTAATCCTTTCTGTATGTCTTTACCGCCTACGTCAAAACGACTGACTGACTGTTCTTCCCCGTCTGCCACCCGTACGTATGCTTTTTGCTTTCCGGTTTCTGCCACAACGATGAAAGGAACACCTTTAGTCTCAATGACAGTGAATCCGTTTTTATCAGTTTCGGCTTTACCCACTGGCTGTAGTTGAAAATTGTAAGCTGTTACTATAGCTTTCTCTACCGGGGTAGTATCTAATATGTTATTTACAGTAATCCACAATTTGTTGACCGAGTTTCGCTTTACAATCATACCAAGATTAGATGCCAGTACATTACATGCAGCTGTTCGGTCTGCTCCCATATAGTAAGATATGTGGCAGGGGTTGTCGCGCTCTTCCCAACGATATTGTCGCCAGTCCATTCCTTCGGAACCGTTGTAATAATAGTAGGTCTGCGGAGTATCCCACACAGCTTCATCTTCTTCTGACAGTTGTTCGGAGGATAGTTTAGTTAACTGGTCCGAACTTTCGGAGAATTGTAATTCTTTGTCATCTTCTCCGCATGGATAGGCCGAATAGGCTTGTTTGAACGAAAGGGTGATCCGGTAGATAGCTCCCGGTTCCTGATTGATCAGTCCAGAGAGGTCAATAGAATAATCTTCCCATTTGCGGATGTCTTTGGACGGGTCTTTATCCAGATGTAGTGTCTTTTTATAGACCAACCGTCCGGACCGTCTCAATTCGTTGGAAGATGAAAGAGTGTTTGTCTGCATAAACATCAGTACATTGCTTTCAAATATACGGATCACATTCAAGTCAACAGCATGCAGGCTGACAGCCCGGAAAGGGATAATCAGATTTTTGGAGTCGGGCAAAATGGCAGCATCTGTACGTAATTCCACTTGTGGTTTCAGGCTGGGTTGACTGAAGGAGATAGAATGGGAGGTGCCGAGTTTTTTTCCTTTCCTATTTTTTATACCTTCATAGATTCTCAGTGTGAGTTTATTGGAACGATTGGGCTCGAAGTATACGTTTACTTTGTCATTGATTACCTGAAATGTATACGAAGAGAGTTCCGCGATTTCAATGAGTCCCTTTAGGTCCTGTGTGGTAGATACGGGATCGGAGAACGAAATTTGTATCCCGTTCTCTGGTTGCTCTATGCGTTGTGCAGACATGAAGCGGAAGATATTTTTTGCCGGAATAGTCACCTTCTCAACAATCTTCCGGTCTATACCTGCCACTTTTCCGTTCAATGTTATTTCCAGATCGTAATCTTCCTGTGCCCTCGGTATACGGTTGATGTTGAAATTGTATCGCATCGGATTTCTTGTGCCTTCTACAGAAATGGCATAATCTGAAGAACCATTTCCATTAACTGAGATCATTTTCTCTACTTGTACGTTGTCAATCTTGTCGCTGAAACGTATTTCTCCTTTAACAGAAGCGTACTCGGGGGTAGCGGCAGTTATGTCGAGTGGTTCCATTGCCAATGAGAAATCCTTTTCCTGTACCCGGAATGAGAAATTAAATTCTTTCAGACGTTTGTCTACTTTTACAAAGTCTCCCAGTTGAAACGAAGCCTCATACATTGTTCCTGGTTTAAGCGCTCCTTCTTCGGGCAGGAATTCTATTGTATTATTGCTTATCCAATATGTTTTCCCTTTCAGTGAAGGCGAAAAGCGGAATGGATTCTCTTTGAGTTCGTTATTTAAATCTACTACGGGCTGATCTTGGGTCAGTTCTATTCGTATGGGTGAGGATTGCGATATTACCCCACCTGTATAGGCATTTACATAAGGTGTAAATTCCGAAGAAGGAACAAGTTCTTTCTGACTGCCTGCACATGAGCTCAGGCTTATGATGATGAACAGAAGAACAGAATACGCGGCTGGAATCATTGTTGTTCGTTTCATGGTAAAGGTATTAAAAGTTTAGTGACCAAAGATAATGAAAATATGCTTTTTACTATATTGATTCATCTAAAAAAATAAAACAGTCTTTGATTGGGGGGGATATCTTTTATCAGGGCAATCGCACCAATTTTAGGTTCAATTGACCATCGCTTGGCGTACCTCCCCGTGCGGGAAGCACTCAAAACTGATAAATAACTGAAGGATTTTTCTTTATTGTGGCAAGAATAAAATAAAATATTGATTTTCAAAAACTATCTTATAATTATTCTTTTCTATAAATTCATTTACCACCTGGCTCTTTTTATTACTTTTAAAAGTACCTGCTTCCACTCCGCAATCAATCAGGTAGTTCTCATCCGGTGCTCCGAACTCTTTTCCTATGCTATCAAATTTTTGTCTTAATATAGCTGGAAGTGGACCTTTGTAATTGTTTAATTTCTGTTTTAGTAGCGGTGCACTTAGTAATTCCGGCCAGGAACATCCGATGAAGGGCTTGGTTCGTGTCATATAATTAATGGCGGGTATACTGCCGTAAGCAAACAGGCAGTCATCTTCTTTAATATATGGCTTTATCCCTGCTAACAAGTCATTTATTATACCGGCTCTTTCATGAGAAGTATAAACATGTTTCGTTCTTTCGTTCCGGATAGAGAACCGCTTCTCGAAAAGTAGTCCTCCGTCAAAGTATACTCCTTCTGTTATCGTTTTGACTCCACATATTAGAATGTATATACCCAAGGTTAGCAATAACATTTTTCTTACCGTTTGTACAGATAAAGCGGGCGGAAGAATTTTGTTTTTTATGGAAAAGTAAAACGAGATGGCCATAGGTAATCCTAACCAATAGATAATACTACCGTTATTGTACATGCCCCCATCACTGCCAAGTGGTATGATCAGGATCATAGAAAGTCCTGCCCATGATAACATCTTGATTGCTTTGTCATTATTCAAAAAAATATTTCCTGCTAACCCTATCAGGCTGAAAGCACAGAGGATAATTACGGCATTTTCTTTATAGAAAAGAATACCCAGTACTGTAAAAGCAATGATTCGGATGAGTAATTGTAACAGAACATTTCTTACATATTTAAGAGATAATAGCAGAACAGCATAAAGTAAGAGTATTTTCGCTCCGAACTTGAAAATCAGGTAGTAGATTCTTACCTGAGCGAATATCATATTGGTCAGGGTATGGGAACTTGTTCCGCTATCGTCTCCTGCAGCAGAGGTCAGTTCGTGCAAATTATGAATGAAATATTCATAATGCCCTAAAATTTTCATTAGTAAAATAACACCTATAATTCCTGTGATGAACGAAAGTGTAAAGATCAGGCATCTGCCGGCACAACGACGAGCGCTCTCTTTATAATAAAGTTTATGCAGAATTATAAGCAGAATAATGCCATAATCGAGTATATTCGGAATACGTGCAAAGGTGTTTAATGCAACTATAATTCCACTGATAATGAACCATATATTATTATTGCTTCTTAACCCTTTGAATAAATAAAACACAGCAAGTACATATAGAAGGCATGTCATCAGATCATTGTAGAAAGCCATAGGTAGACCTACATAAGAAATAATAACCAGTAAAACTCCAATGATTATAGCCGATACATGGATATGTCTGCGGAGCAGTCTATATACCAGATAAACGGTAATCATATTGTTTACTACTCCCAACAAACGTATATCGAATATTCCTGCATCGGGAAATAAAGTAATGAAAGTACCTCCCACAACTCCGCTTAGATAATACATAAAGTTGTATTCCACACTTTCGGGGGCTTTGAAGATATGATCGTAGAAAGTCATATAGAATCCAGAATCGCATAATTCGAACCCCCAAAAGACAGATATCAATTGATAGGCGATAAGAAAAAGACAAGTAATTCCGAAAGCTTTTCCCGGATTGTTCTCAATAAGATGATATAGTTGAGAAAGTGTTTTCATTAGAGAAAGTTTATTATATATCTCTGATAAATGAGCAATCAGATTAAATATTATACTTCTTTAATAAGAATTATATGCAAATATAGTCATTGTTGTTAACATAGCAACACTATGGAGGGTAGATTATCATTGTATTGTTAATGTGGCTATGTATTGTTAGGAAAGAGAAATAACGAGCATGATATACGTGAACTAAAGTTGGAAAAATTAGATATATGTTAAATAATAAAATATACTAATTGCATTTTATAATGATTTTATTGTTAATAAATTAGAGCGATATACCTTTATAAATTTTACTTTTTATTTTTTTTAACTATATGCTAAGTATATATTTTGTATATTTGAGGTAGAGATAGGATGTTAAGGTACATCTTTATGTTCAAAAAATTGAGGAGCGAGGACGCTTTTATTAGATGTCATTGAGACAAAAACCAGTACATAGAAGAATTAAAACCAAAGATAATATGCTTATTAATAGACAAAGAATTTATTTGCCTTTATCTGTCCTATTTATGTTTTCATTATTAACTTCTTGTTTTGACGAAAAGTTAGAAACGAATGTGAAGGAAGGGCATGTGACAATAACGGGTATTAATACCCGTAGTTATGCGGGATCGAAACCGGGAGATGGTATTGATGATAAAGTTGAAACACTTCGTATATTGGCTTTTGATAAAGCTACTAATGTATGCAAAAGTAATGCTTTTTATTATGGCGCTGCATTGACTGGAACTACGTTGCAGCATCCTATTAAACAAGGAGAATATAATTTTATTTTTCTGTGTAATGAACCTCTCCACCAGGATATACAAACATTGCTTGATGGTATTAATCACTATGATGATGTAAAGTCAATTGCATATCCGGCAGAGTTTTTTAATTCGGATCATGTTATTCCTATGATAGCAGAAAATAGAGGTGTAAAAGTATTGGCCGGAGGAAAAATCGAAATAAATAATACTGTAAGTACGGAGTTGATTGTAAAATTAAGACGACTTGCTGCCCGTGTTGATGTTGTCTTAAAATCGAAAATGGATTTAGGAGATATAAATTCTACTATATTTGAGGGAGTTACTTTCTCGAACCTTCCGAATCGTGTACCGCTGGTACATGGTTTACCCAGTGATCCGGTCTCTGGTTGGGTATATGATAATCCAACTTTAACTTACAATGGAACAGCGATCACCAGAAATGTGATACGTAAATTTACACTTAACCACAATGCCGATTATTTTGAGATAAATCCGGCTTTTCTAACTTCGACAGATAGGGCAAATGATTTAATTTGGGCAGCCAGAATAAAAAGGGTAATCGTGCCTTCCAGTTATTTTGCAACAAAAACTACAGAAGCAAATGCAGTTGATTTTACAGTTAATATGATAAAAGATTATAGTCCTTCATGTAAACTGCAAATTCTATCTGACCCGGATTATACATTACCGGCGAATGCCCGACTCGAGTTAACGGCCAGCATTAGAGAACCTTTAGAGGTGAATATAAAGCCTTCTCCATGGACTTCTGATGTTAATGATTGGGAAATAGTGGGTAATCGTATCTTAAATGTATCTCATGAGAAAGTTAAAATGACAGACTTGAACGGGGTTCGTATTTCTTTCTGGTCAAATATGCCGGTGGTACGAGTGTTGAATACTGTGCAAAAGCAGGGAGAGGCTACGAAACGTATTACTAATGAGGTTTTTAACTGTTTGGCGATAGATGAAATCAATAATCCCAATCCTTACCGGTTTTATTTTGATCCGCTGACTGGTAGTGGCTATATGGATTTGTTGATTGATGGTACAAATACCGTTGTTGGTTCTCCACATATCAGAACTGAGAATATGACTGGTACGTATACGTTGACTTTGTCAGCAGAGGAACAAGATGGAAAAAACGCTTTACAGCGGGAGATAGAGGTGGTGGTAACACAAGAAGGTTTGCGTTTTGTTCATGATCCTACTAAAAACGGACAGGGTTTGTTTAATGGGGTCTTTTTTAAACACAATCAGAAAGGTGAACGTATCATCACCGGGCAACATGGTGTGAACTGGGATTGGTCAGTGGAGGTACCTGCTGAGTTTCGGGATTGGCTGATAGTGAGTGCAACCCCCAGTTTTGATCCGGGTGTAGGTACAGAATCACCAGAAGATGCCGAAAAATATCACGTAGTTCCCAATCAATATAAAGGAGAAACAGGTTATAATATATCAGGTCTTAAAGGGCGTATCTATTTTCGTATTGGCGTTAAAGAAAGTGCTAATTTTGTGGCTAATAAAGATGCAACTCCCAAATTTGGATATGTCAATTTGAAATATCGTCTCTCTGCTACGTGGTCACCCACTATGACTATTTTTATTCGGCAGGGAGAAGCACCTCATTATATATATGGACCGGATGATCCGATTCCGGGAGAAGTATATAACGGTTGGAATGGTGGAACTTTGATAAGTTCAGAAGTCAGGGAGGATATGCGTCTTTTAGCTTCTGATTCACGTAATTTGGGGGCTGCGGAGTTTTCACCTCTTAATTTAACAACAGATGGATTGGCTGGAAATGGAAATCCTGCTTATGAAAATGTTGGTATAAGGGGGGCTCGTTTCGTTGATTTTCCTTCGCAGGCAGGTGCCTTTTTTCAGTGGGCGGTAGATATGGGCTCTAATACTGATTATAGTAGTTATTATCGTAGAGCTTATAATCCAACAAAATCATTGAATAGTACGGCTTTCCCGTGGGGATATGAAGAATTTCCAATTATGTGGGACGGAGCTACTGGCATATCTGTATATAAAAGCCAATTTGAAGTTTGTCCTCCGGGCTATCGTCGTCCTACAGATGGATATACAAATAAAATATCTGTAAATGGATATTATCCTTATTTACCGGATGTCGGTTCTTCGGCTACTGATTTTGAGGATCACAAAGCGGATATAAAGTATTCTGAATTAAGAACTTCTTTATTTTTAGTTCCTTTTGCTGGAAATGCCTCTTCAAACGCTGATTATAAAACAACTTATACTAATGTTGTTTCTACGAATACTGGGCCTGGAACGTATCCTTATGGTAAAAGTGGAACAGCTCGTAAACAATTAAAAAATACATCTTTTACTTTTTATTCGGATGGCTTTTTTGATCGGAGACCTATTAAGGAAGCTTCTTCAGGTAACTATGGTGTGTCATTAGGAAATAGTAAAGTTGCTTATCAGGGTGTACTATACTTTAATTTTGATACTTCAAAGAAGATATATCGTTCTGTCTTTTTTCCGGCCACCGGTCGTTTGAATAATACAAGTGGTAATTTGGAGAGTGCGGGTAGTACTGGTTATTATTGGTCGTCAAGTGTAGGACCTGGATACAATAGGAGTGAATTGATATCAGGAACAAGTGATAGAAGAATGCGTTATGGAGCCTGGTCACTTGAATCTGCCTATAATGCTCATAACATGAGACTTTCATATCAGGGATTTGCTCAGGCTATCCGTTGTGTAAGAGAGTAAAGTATATTCTATGATGAGTTTTTAATTAATAATATTCTGTGGAGAAGGCATCGTTTTTATCGATGTCTTCTCTTTTATTTAAATAAATATTTGTTTGATTCTTTATCAATTTTCAAAATAGTTTGTGTCAGTAATTCAATGGCATACTCTATATCTTCCCAGTCGCACATTTCTGTATGTGAATGCATATAACGACAAGGAATACTGATATTTGCCGTAGCTACACCATCAGCTGTCAATTGTAAGATCATGGCATCTGTACCTCCAGATAATGTGTGTCCTACTGTTTCCTGTATAGGAATTTTCTTTGACTCGGCTACTTGTTTTAGGTAATCTACTAAAATAGGGTTATTATCTGCATTATGAATAAGGCCAACACCTTTTCCTAAACAGAAAGTTGATTCTTCATATTGAGATGAACCGGGAACGTCGGTAGCGAATCCAACATCAACCACAAATCCAATAGTTGGTTTAATGTTGTAGACACAAGGTGCGATACCTCTTAACCTTATTTCTTCTTGCACTGTGGCTGCTACATAAATACCGATAGATAGTTGCTCTTTACTTAACTTCTTTATCGTTTGGGCTACAATAAACAGTCCTGTCTTATTATCTAATCCTTTCGCACAAATTCTGCTTTTTCCTATTTTCTGAGAATTAGGTTTGAAGGAAACGAAATCACCTATCCGGACTTTTTCTGTCGCTTCTTCTTTAGTATCTGCACCTATGTCTATCCATAAATCAGACATTTTAAAAGAAAGCCCTTGCTCTGTGAAATTATAGTTTTGAGCATTTCTCCCAATAATACCATTCACTGGTCCTTTCTTATTTAGTATTGTTACTTCATGACCGCAAAGTGACATTGGCTCAATACCGCCGACTCTTCTGAAAAATATTAATCCGTTAGAGTTAATATGGGTGATCTGTAGACCTACTTCATCCATGTGTGCGGTGAGGAGTATTTTATATTCAGATTGAGGATTGATACATCCGGTTACATTACCCAGTATGTCTGTAGATGTTTGGCAATGAGCTGTGCTCAACCATGTCTTGAATATTGTTGCACTTTCATACTCCCGGCAAGAAGGTGAACAAGTGTTTAGTAACTCATGAAATGAAGAACTGTTTTTCCATTCGGTATTATTATATTCAGTCATCGTATCTTTTATTATGAAATTAAAAAAAAGGAAGAGAGCCGTAAAACTCTCTTCTCTTTTGATTGTTAGCTACGCATCCAGTTTGAACCGCAATCGCCTGTACATCCACAACTGTTGGCAGATACTTCCCATTTCGTATTGGCCAATTCTTGAATTTTCTTGCTGTATTTCGTATTGATAGAAATGACAGCTTTCTGAGATAACTTGAAATTCATAGATTATAATAATTTAATGATTAAGCTTTTTTGTAGGTAAAAGCTATTAACCTGTTTCTTAACTCTGCATCCAGTTTGAACCGCAATCTCCGGTGCATCCGCAACTGTTAGCGGATACTTCCCATTTTGTGTTTGCCAATTCCTGAATTTTCTTGCTGTATTTCACATGAATGGAAGTAACAGCCTTTTGAGATAATTTAAAGTTCATGTTTCTTAATATTTATTGTAATGGTTCAATTTTACTTTGGCTGAACCGTTAACCTTCATCGAAAAGTTCCTGTACCATCATAACTCCTTTTGCAGTCATGGCGAGTTCTTCTTCACTCATATCTTTCAGGGCTGCATATGTTTGTGGGGTATTGAGCATCTGACCAATCATCCATGAGCCAGCCAGTGAACGTATCTTTGTTATTTCACATGTATATGGATCTCTTTTGGAAACATCTCTATAGCTGACGAAACTACCTCCATAGCAGGTAGGGCAGACAGTTTCCAATATGCAATTTTTACAGCGTGAATCAGAGAGTTCTTGATGGCAGTCCAATTTTATTTCCGGCAATTTCTCTTTTGTTTCTTTACTTACCTCATAGAAAAGGTGGCATGGCAGGCATTGACCGTCAGGGGTCCAGCATCTCATAATTGTTCCGGCTCCACATAGTTTGTCTGTCAGGCTATTTATACCGGCGGCTACTGCCAGGAATTTGATGTTTAGCATGTCAACAGGAAGCACTTCCGGATGTTCGAGATAATAAGTAGCCAACTTCATTAGCTGTTCTGCCAGAATTTTTTTGTAATCTATTACCTTTCCATTTTCATCTGTTTCCCAGTTTACACCGCTTGCAAATGTACAATTGTTCTTCTTAAAGCCTAATTCGTGGACATAGATAACTCCATTGGCCAGAGAAGATAAGGTTCCGGGAGACGGAGTCATCTTTACACCTTGTTCCGGCCAGGTATTTCTGAATAGATCAATATCTATTTTACTATAAGAATCGGATCTGTTCCGGTTGTGCATTTCGGGGGTTCCATCCAGGCTAAGCCCTAAAATAAACCGGTCTTTATTTTCTAAAAGCCAGTTGCGTATCTCTCCGTGTATCAGCGTACCATTTGTAGTTGCATAACAAATGTATTTCACAGGCCATTCTTGTGTCCATATCCAGTCACATATTTCTTTTATCCTTTCAAAAGCCAGAAAAGGTTCGCCCCCGTGGAAAAGAATTTCGACGTATTCTATGTTATCTCTTATAGCTCGTTCAAAGGTTGAGCGAATGCCTTCTTGGGCAATATTCATTGGCATTATGGCAGTACCTTTTTTATGTTCATAGCAATAAACGCAATTGAGGTTACAGGCTTCGGTCATATATAGGGTACAAGTGCATCGCTTTATTTTTTCATATCTGATAATTTTCTTCATCTTATGTCCTTTTTTAAGTATTAGTCGTGATTATCTTTTTGGCAAAGAAAGAGTTTATTTGTCAGAAAGTATCTTTTGAAGTGTTGACAATAAGTCACGTTTGTGTAGCTTACTTTTCACAACTTTGAAACTCTTGAAGATAATAGTTGAAGAAATTATGATTAAGTATGAGTGATATTCGTAGAAGTAATTCAGTATCAATGCTTTTTCGCTTAAATATTTTGTACACATTAGTTCTGTCGCAATAAAGCTTATTTGCGAACCATGTAACAGAACGTTCTTGTAGATGAAGTTCTTGTTCTATTATTTGACCAATGTGTATCATAAAAAAAAGGCGGGACCATTCGACTTATTTCAATCTGAGGTACCGCCAAGCACCCTGTCTGTAATAAGTACGAATAGTCCACACCCAGAAGGCGTGAACTCTCATCGACTTATTCTCACAGACTTTAAATTGGCGGTTTTCAGATTGGAGAATAAGAGCTAAAAGCTCAAATATCTTTTTAATAAGTATAAGAATGGAAACGCTATTCCAATTGTTTAATGTTTTATTATATAATAAGAGTGTATAACTTACATAGCTATAAACTATGAAGAAATACGCTCTGGTATTCTCTTAATTTTAAGTAATTGTTGATACCTAAATAAAGAATCACGCAAAGATAGTTATTTATTTTATTTGATGGAATTCTTGGTGATACTATTCTCAAACAACCTCCTAAGGGGAGACTAGTTTTGTGACAGAGATTGTTGATTTATTTATATCTAACTATAATTCAAGTTGATATATTGTATAATATTTTAAGGTGGAACTTTATAACTCTGTGCCTTATACAAGCTAAGTTTTTACTTTAAATTCTTATCTTATTGACAGATTGATTTGAAAGACAAACGCTTATAGAAGTTTTAAAAAGTTTCGGGTAACGATTTGGAGATTGTGCTAATTTCAATATTTTACAGCCTCATACTCATGAGTATAACTCTTCTTTGAACAAAGGTAAGAATATTTTTTGGATTAAAGAAAAATCCCGAAGGGAAAAATAAAAAATATTTGGGAGAAAGGATTGGAAAAATTCAAGAGAGGGAGGTTGAGGGATTAAGTGAGGGAAATCGCATAATCGATTTGTAGTTACCGAAAAAGGCATATTCGAAATCCCTGTATATTGCTTCTACCGGCGATTACACGACCGGAAATTATATTAAAAAATGACCCCAATCAAGAAGTATTTTATGTTTCTCGGTTGGGGTATAAAGGTTATTTGAATTGTAGCCATACCTCATATATTCAAGCCGCCTTTCTTTAAAGGAATATGTAGTAAAGATTTCATTTCCATATCTGCGAAACTTGGTAACAGCATCTTTTAAAGGTGTCTGAAATTGCTGGCAGTTATGTACATATCCGAATTCTGCTATTATGCGTGTTTACTCATAAAATTAGACTCTATATCTGCTTGCACTGATTATCACTATACTATTTCCTGTAAATAACATTTGGGAATATAATTGGTGGCGACCAATATCAGCAAGCCTTCAAAAGGAACAACCAGCCGTTTGTTCTTTTTGATACGTTTGTAATATCCCACTACCCCAGCATATTCCCCACCTGTCACCCGGTATTTTTCGGCGTTCTTCACGAGATTGTCATCATACGGTATCTGTTCGAAACCGTCCTCCATGGAAGAAGTGAGCATGATGAACATGTCCATCTCTTCATCCGGAATGGAAGCTGGAATCTGGGTACCGGGACGATGATACACCATGGCTTTCTCATCGAGAATCGAATTCAAGGAAGAGATATAGTCATCATCGCAACGCAGGAACATCAACATGGCGACAAGCGGAACCCGCCTGATCACGACTTCCCCATCCGGTTGCGGATAGCTTCTGGTTTTCATCGGGATATAACTCTCAATCCCGTCACGTGACAATGTGGCCTTGATTTCCGAAAAACGGTTATAGAAAACCTTCAGGGCATACCATTTTTTCATCATGACCTATTGATTCCTTTTTTTATGATTTCCAGTTCCAATCGAACCTTTCGACATCTTCCTCCACGAGCAGATCTCCTGACTGTACCTCAATAAAGAGCAGATCGGTCATGGCCTTGACGGCATGTCTCATGCCCTTCCTAATACAGACGGTGTCTCCACGGCCGATTCTAGTCATTTTCCCATCAAGAGCCAGCATACCCTCGCCATCAATGAATGTCCAGACTTCATCGCGATAGCGGTGAGCCTGATAGCTTACGCTCTTACCGGCTTTTATCTTTAACTGCCTGGTAAGGATCTCATATCCGTCAGGAAAACTCACCGTATCGATAACCTTATATTCTCCCCAGCGACGCTCCTCGTACATCGGGTGGCATTGCAAGCGGTCCGCATATGTCTTGATGTGCTCGCTCCTCCCTTTCTCTGAAACCAGGATGCCATCGCCATGAAGCGGCTATTACCATGTCTTTGGCACCGATGCACATGACAGGTATTTCCAATTCGTTGATCACATGGGTGTTTTCAGATTTCTCGTCCATCACCACGTTACCGATGCAACGCTCTTTCAGTTCATCAGTAAGCACGTTCCATGTGCCGAGATCTTTCCATTCCCCGTCGTATGGAACGACAGCCACAGACTTCGCTTTCTCCACCACCTCATAGTCAAAGCTGATCTTTGGCAGTTCCTCATATCGGAGGCGTACCTCCTCAAAAATATCGTATGCGAGATAACTCTTTACGATGTCAATCATATATCCGAGACAGAAAGCGAACACGCCGCCATTCCAAAATGCGCCATCTGCGATAAATCTTTCAGCAGTGGCGACATCCGGCTTTTCCATAAAACGCTCCACTTCATATATTCCGTCTGTTTTGCGATGCTTTTGAAGTATCACATAACCGTATTTGGCGGACGGATAGGTGGGCTTTATGCCCATCAGTACAAGATCAGCCACATTATTCTGCACTGCTTCCGCCATTTCCGCTATAGTTTGAAAATAACGCTCTTCCGTATACGGGTCGCATGGCATAACAATGACTGTTTCATTCTTGTCGCATTTCGCTGTTTTCTCCAAATAGGCGGAAGCGAGACAGATTGCAGGGAAGGTATCCCTACGGCTAGGTTCGGTGACGACAGTCACATCCTCACCGAGCTGATTGGTGATGGCATCCTTTTGAAATACACTTGTAGCGATTGTAACCGGGCAGGAAAGTCCCGATTCCTTGATCTGTCGTAGACACGCTGTACCATAGATTCCCTGCCTCCGTCCGGGGAAGGAAGCAGTCTGAGGAATTGTTTGGAGCGGGATTCGTTTGAAAGCGGCCACAGCCTTTTACCTGAACCGCCGGATAAGAGTATGATTTGCATGATTATGTTGTGAAAGTTATCTTTCCGCCCTCATCGGGTTGTTTAAGAAATCCTCGTAGGAAAGACGGATGCCTTCCTCCAGTTCCGTCTTGTATGTCCATCCGAGCGAAGTCGCTTTCGAAACGTCAAGCAGCTTGCGGGGGGTACCGTTCGGCCGTGAGGTGTCCCAGCATATCTCGCCGGTGTAGCCGATTATCTTTGCCACTAATTCTGTCAGTGCCTTTATGGTCAGTTCCTTTCCTGTTCCGGCGTTTACTGTCTCGTACCCCGAATAGTTGTTCATCAAGAATACGCAGAGATTGGCCAAATCATCCACATAGAGAAACTCTCGCAACGGGCTACCGTCACCCCAGCAGGTCACCTCTTTCAAGCCCGCTTCCTTCGCCTCATGAAAGCGACGGATAAGCGCCGGTAACACGTGGCTGTGCTCGGGGTGGTAGTTGTCATTCGGCCCATAGAGATTGGTGGGCATCACGCTGATATAGTCCGTGCCGTACTGGCGGTTGAGAAACTCGCAGTATTTCAATCCAGAGATTTTTGCCAATGCGTATGCCTCGTTGGTCTTTTCCAGTTCGGAGGTTAGCAGGCAGCTTTCAGGCATCGGCTGGGGTGCCATACGCGGGTATATGCACGATGAACCGAGAAACTCCAGCTTCCTGCAACCATTGCGCCATGCCGAGTGGATGACATTCATCTCCAGTATCATGTTCTCGTACATGAAGTCCGCCAATGCCGATTGGTTGGCGATGATACCGCCCACCTTTGCTGCGGCGAGGAATACATATTCGGGCTTTTCTTCGGCGAAGAAGCGTTCCACGGCTTCCTGGCGAGTCAAGTCCAATTCTTTGTGCGTGCGTGTGATGATATTCGTATATCCCTGGCGTTGCAGTTCCCGTACAATGGCAGAGCCTACCATTCCACGGTGTCCTGCCACATAGATTTTTGCGTTCTTCTCCATTGTTTTCTCGATTATTTTACGATTCCTTTTTCGAGATATTCGGCAAGGTTGGTTCTTACCTGTTGCGATGCACGTTCAACGGCCACTTTTGCCATATCGGCATCCACCATGATTTTTACAAGTTGCTCAAACGATGTCTTCTGCGGATTCCAATCCAGTTCACGTTTCGCTTTCGACGGGTCTCCCAAAAGATTTACCACATCGGTTGGGCGGTAGAAGTCGGGAGAAACCTCGACAAGTACTTTACCGCTCTTGCAGTCGATGCCTTTTTCGTTTTCACCTTCACCCTCGAAACGCAGTTCGATTCCGGCATATCGGAAAGCCAATTGGCAGAACTCACGTACCGAATGCTGCTCGCCGGTGGCAATGACAAAATCTTCCGGCTTGTCGTTTTGGAGGATCAGCCACATGCACTCCACGTAATCCTTGGCATAGCCCCAGTCACGGAGCGATGACAAGTTACCTAAATACAATTTATCCTGCTTGCCTTGGGCTATACGTGCAGCGGCAAGGGTTATCTTGCGGGTAACGAACGTTTCTCCGCGGCGTTCCGACTCGTGGTTGAACAGAATACCTGAACAGCAGAACATGTTGTACGCTTCGCGGTATTCTTTAGTAATCCAGAACCCATACTGTTTCGCTACGGCATAGGGAGAATAGGGATGGAAAGGAGTATTCTCATTCTGGGGTACTTCTTCTACCTTGCCGTATAGCTCTGACGTGGAAGCCTGATAGATACGGCAGGTATCAGTCAGATCACATTGGCGCACAGCTTCCAAAATGCGTAGTACGCCGGTGGCATCGACATCAGCGGTAAACTCTGGGGAGTCAAACGACACCTGTACATGACTTTGTGCGGCGAGGTTGTATATTTCGTTTGGCTTTACTTTTTTCACCACCTGTAAGATGCTCATCGAGTCGCCCAAGTCAGCATAGTGGAGGTGGAAGTTAGGATGCCCTTCCAAATGTGCAATACGCTCACGATAGTCTACCGATGAACGACGTATAGTACCATGCACGTCATATCCTTTTTCTAAAAGCAATTCAGCAAGATATGATCCATCCTGTCCGGTGATACCGGTAATTAAAGCTGTCTTCATATAAATATCAAATTTGTGATGTATTATTTCGTGAAACTTTAGTTTCGATGATCTCATATATTTTGTAAATGTATCTCAACGATTCAAGCAAAACATTACTGTAAATTCCATTATCCTTGAATGCCCGTTGGTGATCTCGCAAAATTTGTTTATGGCTGGACAATCCACTGGTCGATGCTCCTCCTGTACGCATTGTTACAAAATCCATTGGGATGTATCGGAGTCGTATTTTATGGACGAATATTAATCGTAACAGACATTCAAAATCAGCAGCAATTTTGTATGACAAATTGAAGCCGCCGTATCTCTCATATATTTCTTTGTGGCAATAAAAACTCGGATGGGCGGGCATAAAGCCGAGACGCATCCAACGGCGATGAAAAAGTTTCGAAGAGTAATAACGGGTACATTTTTGCAAGTCATTGTCTTGTACATAATGTATATCGCCATAAACAGCATCTATGTTACCGTCTTCAAATGCAGATGCCACTGTTGAAAGCACAATATCGCTGGTATAAAAATCATCGCTATTAAGTATTCCTATGATATCGCCTGTCGCCATTGCGATACCTTTATTCATGGCATCATATATTCCTTTGTCTTTTCCGCTGATATAACGTAATTTACCTTGATATTCAGGCTCTAATTCATGTACGATTTCCATTGTGCTATCTGTTGAACCACCATCCACGATAATATGCTCTATATTTGGATAGGATTGTGACAACACACTCCGCATCGTGTAACGCAAAGTTGCACTGCTATTCCATGTAGCAGTGATTATTGATATTTTCATCAGATTAAATTAAATTGATTTTGGGTAAAGAGTTTGATTACGATTCAAACATTACCCGTTCTGCGACTTTAACCGCAGGATTCCCACGATATATCGAATATGGCATTAAGTCTTTAGAGGCTATGGAACCGACAGTAAGAACACTATGTGAATGCATTGTTACTCCGGGACAAACAGTGGATTGAGCACCAACCCATGCACCATTTTCAATAACAATAGGTTTTACCATGAGGTCAAATGTCGGGCGTTTATAATCATGGTTACCACATAATAACATAGCTCCCTGGCTGATACAGACATTCGAACCAATCGCAACATGGGTAAGATTGTCTATCCATACATTTTCACCAATCCAAGAATAGTCTCCTATTGACAGATTCCACGGATATTTAATATTGACTGAAGGTTTTATTACAACTCCCTTTCCCATTCGGGCTCCAAAAAGACGAAGCAGCCGTATCCTAAGGCTTGAAGAAGGATTCCAACTGCAATTTATAAAAAAAACATTTACGAAATACCAGATAATCGCTTTCATCTTTCCAGCACCTATGTAGAACCATGAATTATCATATTTCGACAGATTTACGCTAGTCATAAACAAAATCGGGTTTAGAACGTTCACCTAATAGCCATTCATACAGTTGTTGCATTTGCATTGCTATCATAGGCGCAGTATATTTCTTCTGCACAAGCTGTTGCCCCCTTTCCCCCATGGCGAGTAGTTCCGGGATAGACATCTCCATCACTTGTCGCATTACTTGGGCAATGTTTTCGGGAGTACGGTCAATCCACCATCCACAGCCGATGGTGTTCAATTCTTCCCACGGAGTACCAAGACTAGCCATCACAGGAGTACCTACCGACAAGGCCTCGGTTACAATCATACCGAAATTCTCGAAGTCGCTCGGCACGAAAAGACATGATAATTGTGCCAATTGTTCATACTTATCCCTACCGTTAATAAAGCCGCAGAATTTAACACAATCTTCTAATCCAAGCCGTTTCGTTTCGCTACGCAGAAATTGTTCGTAAATTTCATCTCCTTTGCCCATAATCACTAATTCATAATCTTGTAAACGAGGTAGCAAGGCTACCCCATAAAGAAGGTTTTCAACTTTCTTTCTGGGGTGTAGTCGTCCGAGGAAGCCAAACTTCCTCAATCGACTACACCCCAGAAAGGACGGCTTTTTAGTCGCAATCTCGTTTAGATAACCAGGCAAATTGGCCGGGTTAGGGATAACAGCTATGGCACCACGGTATCCAAATTGGCGTACATACTCCATTTCAGGCTTGCAAGTAACATGCAAACAATCAGCATGATTGATGTCCTTACGAAAACAAAACTGTATCAACGGCCATTTCTTCCAGTAAGAGCGTTTTAACGCTTCCGGATAAAGCATTCCATGCGGCGTGATAATATAAGGTTTACGTTTATGCCTTGCAACGGAACAAGTGATGTGGTTGCAATACATCCATAACCCATTGGTGTGATAAAGGTCATACTCATTGTTTTGTAGATAGGAAGAGATGTTCTTTGAATACTCGTACGGAGTTATAGCATCATTTGGTAATGCTTTAATCCAATTTTCACCCTTACCCATCAATACATCCGATTTGTTTTTCACTTCCAAAGTCAACAAATCAATAGGAAAACCGATATTATACATCGCCAAAATTAAGTCATACGTGCAAGTGGCTATTCCGCCATACAATGCACCAAACCCAGCGATGGTTTGTAATACTTTCATATAAATTGTATGCTTTAAGTTTTTGAACAAGGCCCTTCTACAAAAGGAGTATCTTTCCCTTTTTCCAGACAGTTTATTAGGATCAGCAGCCTTTCGGCTGCGATATGGGGATTCCATAGTTCCTGCATCAAGGCGGTAGAACGGCTTTGGATATCTTGCCATTTACGTGGATTGGCAAGCAGGTACTCCACTTTGTCGCATAAGGAATCCAACGCTGCAATATCGGGGCGGTTGAAACTACTTGATTGCTTGGGACTGGTAAATAACAATCCCGTCTGCCCATCATTGATCAAATATGGAGAACTTCCTATTCCATCGCTTGCCACCAACACACAACCATTGGACATGCTTTCATTGGCCACAGCACCCCAACCCTCGTTGCGGTCGCTGGTGAAGAGGAATATGCTGTGGCAGCGCATCTTGACCATCAGTTCGTTGTTGGGCATGTTACCGTAAAAACGAACTACATCAGTCACACCTAGATTCTTCGCTAGCTGTTTCGTACGACTTTCATACTCCCCGCTGCCGTACATATCGAGCCGGAATCGATACCCTTTCCGTTTCAACCGTTCAGCCATAAGGATGGGTAGTTCCGGATGTTTCCACATTAAATATCTTGAACACCACATAAGTGGTGTGATATTTAATGTGGAAACATCCGAGAATGCTTCAACATCAACTTTTTCCACCCGGGTGAAATAGCCCCATTTGTAGCAACGTCCCTGATAAGTACCCACTTTGTACTGGTCTGCCGCCGCAAATGCACTACAACAAAGTTTATACAACGGCTTTCTACTCCAACCTCCGAAATGATAGGCGAGGAACATTTTCAAGATAGCAGGTGAAAATAAGTTCAAAACTCCCCGTTTCAGCCATCGCTCGCTCATATCGAATGACAGCAGCCCTCGCTTCATTCGTATCTTTTGGAAAGGCAAAGCCTGTACTCCTGAGAACACACAACATTCTGCCGTCTGTGCCAACTCCATTGCTTTACTGTAATTCTTTTTCGATTGCCAAGCCCGCAACAAATAAGGCCGATCGCTATAATCATACGAGTCTCCTTTCCGATGCTCGGCTTGCAGATTGGCAAGTTCCACAAAGTAATAGTTATGTCCAGTCAAATTCCACAATTCATCAGCCACATTTGCCTGATGGTTGTTTAGTATAAGCGAGTAAAAAACAAGTTTCATTTGATTCGTAAATGCTTTATTCCTCTATTTTTGCCATTGCTTGATTCCATACTTCGACACCAAACAATCGTTCCACAACATTCCCTTGATTAGCATAACGTAACAATTCTTCATCAGATAAGTCTGCTATAGCTCTTATTCCGTTATGGAACTCCTCTTTGGTAGGTTTAACCGTAAAATATTTCATTCCTTCAATTTGTGGATAATGAATGGTAGATATGATTATACGATTGTGAAACAAGGCTTCTATTATCTTAGAAGGAAAGTTACATTGATTTTCCGGAAAATTAATATCTCGTGTACTTAATTGAAAGGTGATATGGTGTAAAAGTTCCATGTAAACGTTGAAAGGCAATTGACCGTGCCAATGGATATTGCTATGATTGTTAGCGTATTGCTGCAACATTAACTCATTTCCTTTGATACCGGTGATATGTAATTCGTATTCAGATAGTTTGGAAAAAACATCAAGCACCATAGAAAGCATTGATATTTCCTCAGAAAGGACACCGGAGAGTAAAAAGGTTTTCTTTATAGATTTAATTTCCGGTCTCGTCTTGCTGCTATATGGAACAACACCTGGGAGAACTAACGAATTTTCCTTTTTGAATAATTCAGAATTGGCTAAACAAATACGGCCATGTGCCCAATTTATAAGTTTCAAGTAAATCTGATTCAATCCGAAACCTCGATTTACGGGTGTAAAGTCTAATACTATCACATTTAATTGTACGGATGGTTTCAATAGCTTCAACATCACAAACAATAAGGCATTAAGTGTATTTAGGTTGTAGAACCATACTGATGCATCCTTGGGTATTTGCTGGAACATAGTGAACTGTTCTTTGAATGTTGCCAGTTTTTGCTTGAATTTTCCCGCCTTGCGCCACCTATCATAAATCAATTCAAAGCGTTTATCGCTAAACGCTTCTTTTGACATCTCACCGCCTACATAAAGTGGCATACTGCTATAAACTTTGTCAAAAGCACAACCACTCATCAAGTTATAGGAGAAGTTACAGGCAGCAAATGACAATCTGTATTGAGCAATTAAGTGTTCAGGCAGTATGCAAGTCCAAAATATCCGATATTTCTTCATAAAATCTTAATCCTTACCAGTCGGTTAATGCCATCTTTAAGATATTTCAGTAAAATAAGTACAATGACAAGAATGGCATATTTCAACAATGGATTTAATGTAAATAAATAATTGATACACATAACCGTGACTTGGGAGAATGCGACCACCACGTATGTTTCCCTCCCCACTTTGGTAAATATATTAGAAAACATAGTTGACGCATTTCTTATCCAAACCGACAAGCGAAATACCATCAGCGTACCGGTAACAGCTCCTAATGTCAATGGAATTATCGGGGTTATTAAATTCCACGCTAAATCAAGTTTCCACAAATAGCTAATTACCGCAGTGACGGATAGCAAGCAATAAAAATCCCAATAAAACGAAAGGGGTGTTTCAATTCGTTTTTTGTAATCTGCTAATTCTTTACCTAACATTACAAGGAAAGAAGCATAAGGAAGAACCGACAAACTCCATGGTAAGGATATTTCATAATGCCGCAAACTATATCCAATATAAAGGAAGCATAACATAATAAAGCGTCGGACATATTTTCTCTTTATCAAGAAAGTTATTCGTACCAAAACAGATGACATAAATAAAATAGGGATAAACCATAATGCATACCCCCCCCAACCACATTTTATATAGTGTATGACATCCAATTCCCCGATAAAATACATTAAAAATGCAACAATAGTAGAGTAACACACAAATGGAAGTAAAAGCGTATATGACTTATGCTTTATATAGTCCACGAGGCTATACTTTTCATAGTTACTCACCAATCCCGAAGAGATAAAGAACAAGGGCATGTGGAAAGCATATATGAAATGTGACATTACACTGGGAATCGGTGTATGCCCCGCTACCATCAAGATAATAGCTATACCTTTAGCTATGTCAAGCCAGCGATTTCTATTCTGACTCATTACCAATCGAAAGTTTTTTCACTTGCAGATATGCCTGCATTACTATTGTAAACGACATCAACGGATATAGCAGTTGCGTACCATCATACGGCCTCTGCAAAAAACCAAATATCAATATCCAAAATGTCCACCCGTATTTCTTGTCATACCGTCTTAAACCCAACAGGAAAAAGAATGGACTCCAATAGACCAGTTGTCCTAAAACCCCATCGCAGGCCAAGATTAAATTTGGATTTGCCCCCACAAACACTCTATGTTTTTGCGATATACTTATCAAGTTCCGTGCACCATGCCCCACAACTGGTGCTTCCTTAAATAATTCCCAGCACACCTTTGTCATCTGTTGTCGGTTGTCACCGGCTATCGTTCCTTTCTTCTCGTCATACTCGAAGCGACCAAATATGGCCCGATTCATCCGTTCATTGAAGGAAGAAATCATAATCAAGGCAACCACAAAAGCCACAATGTATAGTACTAACTTACTGAATCTGTTTCGATAGAAAAAGAATGCATATATTGCTATCTGGATGAAGTAGGCCAAAGAAAGCGTAGAAATAAGTCCGGATATAAGTAGCATCTCTACTCTTTTATTATTAACAAAAAGCTTATTGATTATCAAAGCATACATTCCCCAAAACGCCAATGCACCTGGTTCATCATAGAAACCGGCATTACGAACAAGACCGTCAAAATAAGTATTAGTTGTGAATAGGCCAAAGAAGTATCCCGGTCTCATATCCAATTCACGGAACACAAAAATAGGCTGAAGAATGCCAATAAGAACTAAAATGAATCCTATGCTACCTGCTATTACTTGAAAAACAAGCCATAAATTATATGTCTTCACAAAACCTAAACGTTCATCGGATAATTGCATCTCAAGGAACATATATGTGATACACAACATCAGTATTCGAGTGAAATAGGACGTATCAAGCCCATGAATGATAGAATAGATACCCCAAGCTGTTATTTGTAATACTAATAACGATACTATAGGAGACGGTAGCCTAAATTCATTCTTTGTTACAATAAAAAATGCTACTAATACAAATAATAGCAGATAGTTTATCGTATAGTGAGGCAACCATCCCATTAAAAAAAATACGCAAGGCCAGCCAGCTATTAAAGCGAAGAAATACAGGAAATACCTAAGATTTAGATATGCTTTTATTTTTTCAAACATATTTTCAACGTTGCATTATATCGTAATAAATTTCTGCAAGTCTATTGGCATTTTTCTTACAGTCATGCCGTTCTTGAGCTATTTCCATTTCTGCAGCCGAAAGTCTGGTATAATCTCCCTTTTCAAACATTCGCATCACAATTTGCGCCAACATTTCATACTCCTCATACCGATAAAAATATCCGGTCTCTCCTTCTGTCAACAATGTCGGTGTACCTCCGCAGTAGCTTGCAACTACAGGTGTTCCCAGCATTTGTGCTTCGCACAGCGAGTTGGGCGAATTTTCTATAGCACTCGGCATCACATAAACATTTGCATCAAGGAATTGCTGTTTCATCTGTTTTTCTGATAAAGAACCAAGGAAATGAACATTATCCTGCAAGCACAATTTTTTTACTAGTCGGCGTAGATATAAATGATAACCTTGGAAACGAAGAATATCTTTCACTGCACTACTCATTACACTACTACCACAGAAATTAACTACAGTGTCAGGATATTGTCTCAAGATAATAGGCAATGCTTTCAATACTTGATGTGCACCTTTCAACGGAGAACCACTATTGCTCACAAAAATCGTGTGTTTTTTACATTGTCCCAAGTTCCATACAGGAGCTTCATAAAAAGAATCACGCAAAGTTTCATTCATAAAATGATAGCGCAGCCGTGGGTTTACGGTCATTACATGATCATGATCCCACCCAGTACGTCCTACAATATCAGTAATATGTGTGAGTACATAATGCTCGCATTCAGCACGATGCTTGAAACTTCGTTTCGCATTCAACAGAAATGTTCCCCGGTAAAAATCAAGTGGGGTGATATTCATCCATTTATCCCACAATGAAAGTCTACCATCGGCATAACGCATATATGGCCCTGCCAACCCTTGGATGTTTGCTACAGTTTTTACTCTGTCCTCATTGGCCATACACACAGCTTTAGCAAGCGAATGTTCCGTACCATGGATATGTATCAGATCGGGAGCAAAATCCCATATAGCCTCATTACAAGCCTCTATCTGTTTTTTAGTTGTCTTGTCTATCTGGGCAGTAGGCACAAGATAGTAGGTCACGCCATCTATCTCATACCGTTCATATTTCTTTCCGTATGAATAGACGATGACTCCCAACTGTACCTCTGGCATCTCCATCAGCATTGCCTTTGCCGATGAATACATCCACCCGCAATGTGCCGGTGCTTCTTCCCCCAAGTAGGAGCATAATGGAGGAAATTTAACCAAAGATACCCACAAGATTTTCATTCTTTCCATTTTTAAAAAGACTTGGTCATTTATACAAACTCTCTGCATCTTTGTTTCAATTCATCTGCCAATTTCCGCCATGCGCTCTTGTTGGACGGGTGGTTGGTGACCGTGATGGGCAATACGGTATCGAACCGGGGTGACAAAACACCATTTTCGACACTCACAACGTTGAACAATTCACGCAGGCCGGCCAATCTGCACTTACTTTCCTCAATGTCGCTTCCTTTTTCCAAATAAATGACAGGAGTTTCCAGTCCAAGGCATGGCAATGCACAATGTATACGAGAGGTTATTACTAGACGAGCCTTTGCATACATCTTGACAAGTCGCTCGGCTTCAGAAAGACGTTCCGCATCGGTCTTGAAAAGCGTCTTATAACACATACTTTCTTGGGTTACATATGTGGACTCCATGACGAGTTTCCGACCAAACACTTTTGAATACTCTTTATAGTAAAGAGCCGTTTTTAATATTTTGCTCACGATGTTCCTTCCATAATGCAAACGTAGCTGTGTTATCCCACAAAGTTTCAGCAGATCGAGAGGATGCTTAATGGCTGTACAGACAGCTTGCAGAATTGCATTAAAATTAAGTGTACCATTGAAGATAGGGTCCACGATATATGTCTTATCCTCTTTCTCCTCGGAATGATATTTCTCGCCAAGGGTCAAGGTCATGCACCCGGAGAAATAGGCATCTACTCCGTTTTTCGACAACAGGTACAAAGTGTTCAGGTCTCTGCAACCTATAGGCTGATGACTTTTCAAATAAGCTATGCTTTGTGACGAAAGCAATACTTCTTTTACACCACTGTTCAAGTGAAAGGCAACAAATAGCGGATCTATCAAGTCGGACGGAGGCCAATTTTGAGGTAGGTGCATATACCATCCATTCATGATGACCTTACAGGGTTCTCCCGCGTAATCTTTCAAATCTTCGTCTCGGTCAATGAAGCCATCTATGTGAGGGAGGAATTGCGAAGAAGCCAATGCTTGCACATAATCCCCGATATTCACTCCCGATATGTTGGGAAACTTAGAAACCGCTAATAACTTATATTTCATATTCCAACTAGTTTTTTAATTACTCTGTCAAGTACCTTTTCATATACATTTAATATCTTTTCTCCGTAATTCTCAATGGAGAAGTTCTCTCGGGCAAATTGCCGGGCATACCGGATAATTTCTTGATGATCAGTTTCGGCTGCTTTTTGCATCGCAGACACACAACCATCCATGTCGTTAAACAGCAGTCCTGTCTTGCCGTCAAACACAAAATCCTTGGTACCGCCGGAATTGCGGCCAATCACCAAACAGCCATAAAACATGGCCTCAATGGAAACACGTCCCAAGCCTTCGTTTTCGGAACACATCAAGAATGCAATTGCCCGGCTCATATATTCCTTTACCTTGTCGCTTCGTCCAAGAAATTCTACAGCGTCTGATATGCCGGCGTTCGCTACGATTTTGGTTAATTGGGACATATATTTTGAGTGGGCTTCTCCGATAATCTTCAGTTTATATCCTTTGGTAGCCAACCCCGACTTCGCAAAGGCAGAGATGGCATAGGCACATCCTTTCTGTTCTGTCAAGAACCCTGCACAAAACAGGAAATACTTCTCTTTTGGTCTAACAAGGCATGTATCATCTTTACTCCGAACGGCATCCGATATTACATACGCATTCTTGCTTTCCAAAGAAACATAATGTTCAAGCACGGTCTTGGTGATACCAATTACAGCATCGGTTTGCTTTAGCGTGTTTATATATTTGTCCCATCCCCTTAATGGCATCCACCCGAAGTCCAGGTCCATAAAGCCACGTAAATGCCACACAACCTTTGAGTTAAGGATCTTGGCTATTTCATAGCCAACTGACATGACAGTATTATTGATATGTACAATGTCTATTTTTCTACCTTTCAAGATTTGCGCAACAGTTTCTGCACACTTGCGGTTTTTCCGATAGAATGTTAAATGGTTTGGAATATATTTTAGCCAATATTTTATGTGTTGGTACAATTTCACAGGTTTCCCTACTAAGTCTTCTTTAAAGTCGCACACAATGCACTCTACACCATTAGCGGTGAAGTAATCATATACACATCCTTCTGTCCCAACCATGACAATGGGATGGACATATCCTCGGACTGATTTTATCAAGTCCATTAGCGAATATGTCGCTCCATCAAAATTTTTCGAGGCAAATGTTACATACAAAACATTTATCATCTTTATCCTAATTTGGTTTAAAGTTCTACTTTTCGGATATCAGTTTCCACCACATTTCCGCTATCCGTTCCTGTGAGAACCGCTGCGTGGAGATGACGGCTTGCCTTGCCATCCGTTGCCGCAACATATTATCACTCATCAATTCTTTCATTCGGCATACGTAACCGTCCACATCACTCTCATTGATAATCACACCGTTTTCACCATCGGTAATAATTTCACGTAATGAGGCATAGGTATCAAAGGCTATGGGCACTACGCCCATCTGTTGCGCCTCGGTCAGCGTTAATCCCCACGACTCGCTTTTCGAAGTCATCAGGAAGATAGATGCCTCTTTGTAGTAGGGAACAGGATTTTGCCTGCCTTCGAGAGTTACATCGGGGATATGTTCGTTACGAATGATATGTTCATAGAGTTTGCGGTCATTACCATGGCCCACAATGCGGAGCGTCCAATCTTTGGCTACCGGATCTTGTTTCACACATGCCCAAATCCGAAGAGCCAGTGACAACCTTTTGGATGGTTCATCTAAGCGTGAAACAATCAATGCCACTTTGCATTTAGTAAGTTCGTCAAAGCAAGGCGTAACGCCGAATGACAGTCCGTTGGGGATAACTACATATTTCGATGTGTCATGCACACCTGCAAATTCTCCATAAGGTTTGATGAAACCCCGACAGAGCAGCACCACATGGTCAGCGCACTCATAAGCTGCACGGTAGACTGAGGAAAGTTGCCGTTTCTTCCGCATTGCCGTCAAAGGATACATTATTATACTTTTTGTCCATCGGGCAAAGTCCATCACAGATTTTGGATGATACCTGATAACTTTACCAAAGCGTCCGAACACAAGTTCCCATTGTGGCTCGAAATGATGTGCAAAGATGACTTTACATGTTATTCCTTCTACGGCAGCCCGAAATCTGGGTACATGAATGAATGCCCCCTGCACAATGACGCAATCAATACAGTTCGCCACAATGATACTTCTAAGCACTTGGGCATTCTTTTCCAAATCCTTCTGCGGAATCCATTGAAACTCTTTGATAAAGCATTCCTCTTTGGGTGTATCGGCAGGTGCCTCATAGATGGAGAAGCATCTGGCACCATACAGCTTTGTCAAAGCTGTGGCTACGGTGATAGTGGTGCGTTCTGTCCCACCCTTAGTGGAATGCACTTTTCCGTAAGTGTGATATAAAATGTTCATGTGTAAAACTTAGACGAAGTATCTGTTTTTACAGAGTATATTCAACAATTCCCCTTGGATACAATATCTTTGCTAAGTCTTTTGGCAGACGACGCAGTACTCCAATATGGATAGCTCCAACTTTTTTTTTGTCAGAATTGTAGCATTCTATGCGTGTATAAAAAACACGATCGATTATTTGTATCACTGCTGCATTTTCTTTTTTGCAAAGTTTAATAATTTCGTAAAATGTTGATTCTTCATCAATTTTTATATTGCGCTCGTCATATAATGTGGACAAATCATCTAAGTTAAACTTGATTTCTAAGGCCTCTTCTTCAAGAGTTTTGAGAATGTAATTTGGAATCATACCTTCTTTACCAGGCATTTCTACATTATAGAAGTTTTTAGTCTGAAATACCTGCCCATCTCCTGTTGAATAAAGGTTTCTCCATATTTGATAAGAATCGATATTTTAGAAGAAACAGTTTTCATCTATTGATTTTTACGTTTGTCTTCTAACGCATTTTTCTGCTCCTCTGCCAGTTCGTTATCGAGTACAATGCGTATTCCCTTACTGTCTTCCAATGACTGCTTATAAGTATCTATTTCATTTTTGACATCAACCGTATCTAAGGCCGTAATCCTTCCTGCACAAATCTTGATACAGAGTTTCAAAGTGATATTCTTTATATCACCACCAGTCAGTCCGGCGGAATATTCTGCTATTTCAGCATACGAGAAATTATGTATATCTTTGGGAATTTCTTTGGTTGAAGCCAATTTCATTCTTTCTAGAATATTGGGGTTTCCGAGGTGAAATTTCCAAAGTTCTACTAATTCTTTATTGGTTGGTAAAGGATATTTAATGTGGTATAGTATTCTCCTAAAAAATGCTTTGTCGAAGTTCTTGAACAAGTTAGTTGCGTAAATTATTGTAACATTCGAACGATCAACTAGTGTCAATAAATGCGACTTGATTTCATTTGCAGCATTTGAGTTCGAACTGTTGGTTGTGCATTTTCCCAAGAGCCATGGCTATTGCTTCAGCTGTGATACTTTTGCCCGTTCCTGGTTCACCATAAAGATTTATTCCTATAGAAGAATTGCCCTTCAAGAAATTATTTAATCCCCATTCCTCAATAAGCCTATCCTTGTTTTTGCAGAAAGTAATAACATCAAGCACCGTCTCACGTACCTTTTCGTTAAGGATTATTTGCTCAAGTCTCCATTTAGGGTCATCTTCTATGAACTTTTTCAATTCCAATTTTTGTTCTTCCTCGTTGCTACTAAACAAAGAAGACTTTGGCTTATCGTTTTCAGGATTCTCTCTCCCGTATTTCTTTTTATACTTGTAAATGTCGGCATAGCGCTATATTTTTTATCTTCTTTCTTTACACTATGTAAAGTATTGATGTTTTTTACTTTATGCAAAAATATTGCACTTTAGATATTCTTTTCCAATTCCTTCAATAAACAGTATTTTGCTTCTCTAAGTCTGAAAGGGCAGGCATTAATTAAAGGATATAAATCAATCGTGGCAGGCTTCCAGTTTGATGCTTTGAGATTTATAAGTTCTATAGGTAACTCGTCATTCGCAATAACCAATGGCGTTTCTCCGTAGCGTTGAACAGACAAGAAAAAATCGTGAAACTTGAAATGTCCCCCTATCAGTGGTTTCCCGAATTCAATCCAAACATTGGGTACATGATAAGCTTCAGCTACGATAAGACCATGTAGCGAGGAAGACAAGATGATTCCACATTCACAGATTTGGTCAATGATATCATGCCAATGCTTATATTGCCCAAGATAAATAATTTGTACATCCTCACATTCACTTAATGGTTTCCCATTAAAAAGTAAGGTTTCCACAACCGTCTGATTAACCACATGGGATATAATACCATACTTATAAAGTTTCTGTTTAGATGGCTGATAATAGAGAGGTACAAGCATGGCTGGGTCTCCATATATTTCAGGGCAATCTACTCCTTCGGCAAGCAGTTTTGCTCGGGAAAGTGGTCCACGGACTGCATAGACTTTCTTGGGCTTTATTTTTAAAGGTTTACTTCCATCAATAATACCAGCTCCCCATACTTCGGTGTTTTGTGTACATAACATATCAATGGTTGAGCCGATTACCAAATAGTTCCGTAGTTTCAGTCTGAACGCTAAGGAGGTACGGTTAAAGAGTACAACCGGAGACTTTATTATCTCACGGAGGAAATAATAATTAATATCATCACCCCAGTTTTCATGCTTGATGCGTTTGTTATTTTGGTAAAATACAAATGCATTAATTATAACGGGATGTAAGAATAGTTTAATATGCTCTATTATGATTATTGCGAGTTTAATCATGAGACCTATATCTTAAAGTATTTATTTTAGTATATATTAGGTTTCTTTCGGAGGTGTTTAATCCTACAAATAAAATAGAAATTGCAGTCATAACTATTGATAAAATAATTACAATTACTGTTTTTAATAAACTCTGATTAGTCATTGTATAATAAATACTTATTGACATACAAGAAGCGAGTGTAAAAACAGAAATAGTTGGTAATAGTACTTTATGCGCATATTGTACGAGTGAAAAAGAAACCATCCGACCGACAATCATTATTCTACAAATAAGGGCTACCATAGAAATAATTAAGTGGACAATGAAGACCATTTCTGGATTGCCGCCCAATTTAAGAGCTATATAAGCTATCGGAAGTATAAGCAACAAAAGCCCTCCCACGACACTTTGGTAAACTTTTACTTGACCAACTGCCTGCGAGGAGATCATCAAAGGATTGGATAAAGCATCTATAAGCAAGATGCATAATATTATACGAACAAACCAGACCGTATGAGCCGGAACATTCTTCAACCACACAGCCAGAATCGTCTGTGTTTCAATCATAATTGGTAGCACTATAAGCAACAACAGGAAAAAGGAATACTTACTGCTTGCAAATATGAGAGAATGCATACGACTCAAATCCCCGGTAGCGTAACTTTTGGTGATTTGTGGGTTTAATGCCATTTGAAAATTGCTAACAAAACCCGTTACAACCCCTTGTATAGTGACCGCTATTGCTCGTGCTGCATTCACAATAGGGCCAAAGAACATATTCAAAAGAACATTCAATCCTTGTGTGTAGAATACCCCGGCAATATTACCGAACAAGCTCCAGCCAGCGATATTAGCCATTTCTTTGAAAATTCTCTTATTGAACATTAGTTTCACTCGTGCCTCTTTGAAATGCCGCTTACAGTATATGCCATATATTAACCGGTCAAGAATGGAGATACTCAAAAGCAGAGCTGCATAAAATATTAATCGATCAAATGTAACTATTGTCAACAGATACACTATCACTAATTTCAAGACTACATCGAGAATTGATATGTAGGCAAAAGCCGACATCTTTTCATGTGCAATAATTACCGCATTATAAGGGATAGAAACAATTGATACAAACATTGTAAGTATTGAAAATTGGTATACCCAAATGGCAGCAACAAACCTCTCTTCAGGAATAACCAACTTATGATATACAAACCATAAACCGAGAGTTTCAGCAACAATCACAATTAACAATGCGATAACAAAATGGATAATCGCTGCGGTAGAAAATGTCATTATTTGTTTTTTGATATCACCTCGTGCAAGTTCGAAAGTGATAAACCTTTGTGTGGCATTAGACATTGCCCCGTTTAAGAATGAAAAAAAGGTAACGAATCCTCCTACTACATTATATATGCCATAATCCTCTACTCCAAGTGTATTCAATACAATCCTGCTGGTGTATAGTCCCACGCAGAGGATAAATATCATTCTCAAATATAGAATGAAAGTATTCTTGGCTATTCGTTTGTTCGAGGAAACAGAATCTGGCATGAATCTTCGATTAGATTATTTAGATTTTTCCCCTATGATAATTCCCCAGCCAATGTTTCTGACTGCTATTGTTAAGGAGATAGGATAATGTTAGGCTGATAGCAAATACACCTAATGAGAGTAGTATTGGGGGAATCTCATAGGGAATTGCTATAAATTCCAGCCAATAAATAATCATTGAGTGGAACAAATATATTCCAAAGGAATTTGGAACTATCAATTGATATAATTTAGTGTTCTCTATCCACATGGTATTGACAGAAAGAATATAAAATACTGTTATTCCAATAAAAGCATTAAATAATTTTAATAAATAGGAGGGGGGGTAATTCCTGGCATTACTATATTAAAACCAATCCCACATACAACTGCGATGGCTACATATTTAAATACCGGTCTGTAAATGGTAAACAGATAGCCTAATGTGAACCAAATGAGATATTGCTCCACATTTTTGATCTGGAAATAAATCATATTTATGGGAAAACAGTAGAGAAGCAAAGCGACTATGACTATCGCCCATATTGGGATATCTAGTTTAATACAAATTTTGCGTAAACAGAAAAACACAAGGAATATCAGAAATAGTGCATACACAAACCATAGATGCCTTGGATCTAAAACAATAATGAAACCATCAATTAAATAATGTATCGGGTCTCGGACACCTAGAAGTACCATTGTAGGGTAAACCATCAATAGTCCAAACACATAAAACGGTATCAATAACCTTTTAAACTTGTTCTTAAACAATTGTACAAAAGTCATAGATTTCTTTTTTACCTCCAATTGCCAAGCGAAGATACATCCGCTGGCAAAGATAAACAGAGGCATGTGAAAAGCGTAAATCACCTCTTTTACGGAATTCAAAATTGGCGATGGCGTACTGGGTGTAATAATCGACATTGGGGAATACGTAAACACAACATGCCCCAATACAACCAATAGAATACCGTAAAATTTAAGAATATTTAGTTCTGTTAGCATAATGACAATCGTTCAACAATCCTCTTATACTTCATCTAACTTTCTATATTACACTTCCAATTGTAAAACAACTCTTATGTCAAACGTTTGACAAAGATTTCGTGTAAGAAGAAAATCTTTGAAAAGCCGTATAACCATCATAGAAGTGGCAGAAATAACAAAGGGGTTATTGATGCATACAATGTAATTTGCAATTACATACTACCCTTTATGTACTAAAAAAACAATTCTGATTCTAAAATAACCTTCTTTCTGCTAGATATGAGTTCTTTTGTGTTACCTCCCAGAGAAAAGACATTGGGTAATATATTCAAACTCATGGCGCATTCCAAAAGGTTATTCAACTCTTTTCATTAACCGTATTCAATAAGATGAGTGGCAATAATCAGATTAAAAATCGAGTAGTTTTTGTACATTTCTTGTGATGCTTGTACAAATGAACTTTTGAAATATATTGTAACTGTGAATGTCTGTCCCGGTATAAGCAACAGCCTTTTCACTTAACAGCAGCACGGCCTTTTTCTTAATCCGGTTACCGTACATACCTGCTATTGACGGAAGGTTGAGCTGGAACTTTACCCCCATGTCTTTTAGCCGTCGATAATCTGATTCACCCATATAAACATACCGTTCGGGGTGAGCGAGAACCGGATAGTAGCCTTTGGCCTTGATGCGAAGCAAGATATTGCTCAATCCCATCGGAGGACTAAAATAAGAGGTTTCCACCAACAGGTGGTCTCCATTCTCGCCCAAAGGCAACAAGTCATTCTTTTCCAAACGCTCCTCAAAGAGATTGTCGAGCATATTTTCAGCCGCAAGATGTAGCGTTATCGGGCCGGTATAGGTGGCTTGTAGTTCCGCGAAACGCTCCCGGAGGTGTGCCGTGGTATTGGGTATGTCCTCCATGATGTGCGGCGTCAACCACACGGCTTTCACGCCCAGCTCTTCATACAGACGCAGTATCTCCAACGCTTCTTCCACAGTTCGCACCCCGTCGTCCACACCCGGCAGGATGTGTGAGTGCCAGTCGGTAAAACCTTCGAATATACCGCTATCTTTCAATGGTATGCATTTCCTGAACGGCCACACAATGATATAAAGATTTTGTTTGAAAAGGATTTATTGATAACTATTTGGCAGATAGCTATTTACAGCTAATTGTGTTTTTCGTCGGAGCCGTAATGGTAGCCCGAGCCGTAACCGTAGTGATAACCATAGCGATAGCCGTAACGGTATCCGTATCGACCACCGCTTCCCTCGGTCCCGTTCAGGATCAGGGACATGTTTTTGTATTTTTTTTCATCGTAGATCTTCTCCAATTCCGAGAGCATGCTCCGTTCGAGCAACCCTGCGCGGACTACGAAAATGGTACGGTCAGCCAGTTTCTCGATAATTTGCGTGTCGGCTACCAGTTCAACGGGCGGACAGTCGATCAGCACATAGTCATATTGCTCCCTTACAGTATCGATTGTCTGCTTTAACCGCTCGTCGAACAATAATTCCGTTGGGTTAGGAGGTATCGTTCCCACGGGTAGTATATCCATAGATTTATGTTTCGGATCGGGTACGATGATCTCATCCAGATTATCGATACGACCTCCCAGATAGTCGCTCAATCCCTTGTCGGGAGAGTCGATATAGGATGATGCAGAGGCGTGGCGCAGGTCTCCGTCGATTACCAGCACTTTTTTTCCTTTGATGGCAAGGCTCATGGCAATGTTCATGGTCAGAAACGATTTGCCGCTGCCCGGATTGAATGAGGTCATGATGATGACATTCGAAGTCTTGTCCTTGCCGGTCATAAATTCCAGGTTGGTACGCAATACGCGGAACGCCTCATTGATGATGTCACGGTTGCCCTCCTTGACGACAACGGCCTTGACTTCCTGCGGCTTTTTCCCGAATATTCTTTTCTTCTTTCTTGTAAACAGCGGAATCTCGCCGATGAACGGTACGGTCACACTCTCCAGGTCTTTCCTTCCCCGTACACGGGTATTCATATTCTCGCGCATGAAGATAATGACTATCGGAATGAGCAGCCCCAGAGCAAATGCGACCATAAAGATGTTCTTGCGTACAGGGGATGTCGGCAACATACTGCCGTGCGGTGGAGTGACAATGCGGGTATTATAGGCCGTAAATGCTTGCGAGAGTTCGTTCTCCTCGCGTTTTTGCAGCAGGAACAGGTAAAGAGCCTCCTTTACCTTCTGCTGGCGTTCCACCGAAAGCAGGTATTTGGCCTGTGTAGGGTTGGCCGCTATACGTGATGTTGTCTGTTGCTCCGTCTGCCGTAAACTTTTTATCTGCGAATTCAAGGTTACTATCTGATTGTCGATAGACCTGATTATCGCCCCACGCATGGATGCCAGAGCCTGATCCATATCCACGACCAGCGGATTTTCTGCGCTGCTGTTCGCAACCAGGCTGTTACGCTGCAACAGTTGTTTGTTGTATTCGGCAATCTGCGATTCGATGTTGGCACTCTCTATACCGGAATTGGCCGGAAGCAGTTGGGTACGGTTGGCATCGTTGGCTAAATAGTTCCTGATGTAACGGGTCATGTAAAGCTGGTTGTTCAAGGCCAGGATCTGTGCGTTGGTCGCACTGCTTTGGGCCATGTACATGCTCGATGCCGCCTGCACATCGGGTAACAGGTGTTCTGACTTGTAAGAGGAAATATCCTCGTCCACGTTCCCCAGCTCCTGTTCGATTACTCCCAGACGTTCATTGATGAACATTGAGGTACTGACAGCAATCTGGTTTTTGTCCTTCACCCAGTTCTCGTTATAAACGGAAATCAACATACTCAATATATCTTCCGCCCGCTGTGTAGAGTTATCCTTGAATGCCAGGTCTATAACCGACGCTTTCTCGTTATTCAATGAAACGGACAGATTGGATGAGCAGGAGTTTACAGCGTTATACAAATTGGATTTGCCTACATATAATGTATATGCCTTGCCTTTCACGTAATTGGGTGTTGTATTGATAATGATTTTCCCCAATGGTGTAGGAATGGAGTCGAGCAAGTTTCCCTTTATATCCTTTTCGTCAAGATCCGTCCCGTTACGTATAAAGTCGGATAGGAATAACGTGCCGTCCGGCTGCACTTCCAGCGTGAAACCGGCTGATTCATTTTCAGGCAAGTCATTTATCGTTACATCCACTGGTAATGTCAGTCCATAGGCCACCTGACGGTGGAATTTTCCTGGAACGAAGTAATTCATATCCAAACGCAACCGTTTAACTACTTCAGTCATTAAAGACGGTGACTGAAAGGTGATAAGTTCGTTATTCACATTTGTACCGGATTGGAACAACCCGAACTCCGAGAAGGATTCCAGATCCGAGGAAAACGACTTACCTTTGGAATCTTCTTTGACCAATACCGAAGCGGTACGTGTATAAACGGCAGGGGTACGTAACAGATGAACGGTAGCGGCACCGACCGTTATCGCCAAAGACAAGACGAACCACTTCCACCTTGCGAGACACAGATACAACAGATCCTGTATCCGCAGGAAATCATCCTGCTGTCCCGGTTTTATATTCTTTTGATTTATGGCCATATCTGATTTTATATTTATTTCACAATTAACACGGTAATGGTAGTCAGCAGCGAGGCCAACGACATCCAGAAAGAAGCAGAACGGACGTTATTGCCGTTGACAGTCGCCTGCCGTGCTTTCATTGAGTTAGGTTCCACATAAACTATATCGTTCTGCTGTAAATAATACACGGGAGAGGCATAAAGGTCGTATCCTGAATTCAGGTTAACCTGATACAAGGTCTGTTTACCGTTTTCCTCCCGTTGTACCAGCACATTCTCCCGTTTCCCGTAGACGGTAAGGTCTCCGGCCATGCTTAAAGCATCCAAAAGCGTCAGCTTGTCCTTATCGATATTGAAGCGTCCGGGGTTGGCAACCTCACCCAACACGGAAACGGTCAGGTTCATGAACTCAACTGTAACGACAGGGTCTTTCACGAGATTCTTCGAAACCAGTTCCTCTTTTATATACGAGGCGATTTCCTCGCGTGTCATTCCCGCCACATGGATATGTCCCAACACTGGAAAATCGATATCTCCATCCTTGTTGATCGTATATCCTGATATCCCCTGGCTATTGGATGTTCCCGATGTCGTACCGATCTGTCTGGATATGATCGGAAGGTTGAAAAGGTTCATCAACAAGGGGTCCTTGCTGTTGACTAGTATTGAGATCTTGTCTTCGGGACGCACCCGGATTTCCAGCGGGTTCAAGACTTGTTCTGCGGTACCCCGTTTCAGGTCCGTGAAATAAGCGACTTTCGGCGTGGCACATGATCCCAGCAGGAAAGCCACGGTCAATAAGAATAAAATGTATCTGATTTTCATATTTCATTGATTTTTATTTGTTGGTTTTCTGTTCCGATTGAAGTTGTCCGATAGATTTCGTCAGCCTGATGTTGGCAAGAGTCCATATCAGGATATCGCCCAGCACGATCCAGTTCACATTGAGATAAAGGGACAGAAGAATATTGAGCAGTATGAATATTGTTGATACGGAAACAATGATAATCATGGCATTGCGCTGCTTTATTCCGAGAGCAAGCAGCTTATGGTGGATGTGGTTCTTGTCCGGCAGGAACGGGTTCTTCCCGTTGCGTACCCGATGCAGGTAGACCCGGACCACATCGCAGCATGGAACCAGCAAGGGTGAGAAGGCTAGCACCATCGGATGTATATTTCCTGTATTATCGTCTAGACCGCACATGGTCAGTTTGAGACTGAGGAAACAGAGCATCATGCCAACGGTCAAACTACCTGTGTCACCCATGAAGATCTTCCTTCCGTGCTCGGCGTTCCCGAAAACATTGTAATAGAAGAACGGTACCAACACTCCCAATGTGGCGAACGCCAGTATGGCATAGACATGCTGGTGGAGCATGAAAAAAGTCAGACCGTAAAACAGGCAGGCGACACTGCATAGCCCGGAAGCCAACCCGTCAATGCCGTCGATCAGGTTGATGGCATTGATGATGAAGACCACGATTAAAATGGTCAAAGGATACCCCAGCCATAACGGAACCGCATGAATACCTAGGATGCCGTGCAGGTTATTGATATATATTCCACCGGCGATAAGCATCACGCCACACAGGATCTGGATGACAAACTTGGCACGATAACGGATACCAATTAGGTCATCGGCCATGCCGACCAGATACAGTACCATGATGGAGCAGAAAGCAAAAGCCAAAGGCCGTACATTGTTTCCGATTTCAGACAACATTTCCGAATGCCCCAGTGCCATATTGATTCCCAGTAACAAAGCTATGGTGAAAAACACGACCGGTTTGAACGCGATACCACCCAATCGTGGCACCGCACAATGATGTATCTTCCGTTCATCGGGAAGGTCGAACAGCTGTTTGCGAAAAGCGATCAGCAGAATCTGGGGAATGACGATACCCGCACAGAGAACACAAAGCAAAAATGCCAGTGAACAATTTACAATCCAAAAATACATATATTCAGATATTGTTTTTTATTTGCGTAAAACCGTGAATAAGGATTCCAGACTTTTCCATATCAGGAAATGACTTCAATCAAATCGGGATGAACCTCAGCCGATATCCCCATAATCCCCTCAAGCATCACGACCACCCGGCGGTTGCGTTTCCCTTTTACCCGCATAAACACACCCTTAACTCCATCAAGCTTGCCGCCGTGGATACATACACGGGTACCTTTCCGTATGTCGATTTCATCCGGCTTATAATAGGCCGTATCCTTCTCATACAGGGAAGCTATTTGGATGAAACTGTCCATCTGGTCGTCTGGCACGGTGATATATTCCATACCCGTGCTTTTTTTCCACATGGCGAATTGCAGGAAGTTGTACCGTTTCTTGAATTCGGTGATCTGCGAGTGGCTGGCGTGGACGAAAACCAGACTCGGTATGACCGGCACCAGCCTTGTCGACTTCATCCCGTGATAGGTCTTTACGGCGTAATGTTTCGGAATGAAATATTCCAGACCGTATTCTTTGTCCTTCAGCCTGTCCTCCGCCATTTTCTCATTCTTGTAGGCGCGCATGACGAACCAGCGGACCTGCTTTTTTTCTTCCACCGTAGAAAAACTCATACCCATATTGCCGGGATTATTTTACAGGTGAGGATATACCCCTAGTTCATGCCAATTCGTATATTGGTATGTATTACAACAGATTACATTTCCTTTATTCATAATATCCACTATCAGTCCCATACTTTTGACAAAGTGTACAGACCTCATTTCCGAGGCTTCTGCCGCTACTTCTCTTGGCAAGAGAAATATCCGGGGATCATATTTTACGTAACTGGTTGACGGACAGATAGAAATACGGAACGGCATTATGGTACTTATCCAACATATGTTAAGCAAATACACTCTGTATGAATGTTTTGGTTAATTTTATCACCCGTTTTCTATTGTTTTTTCAATATTTTACGTAATTTTGCGCATTGTAATATTTCTCTTGCCAAGAAAACGAGCCATATGCTCAACAATTTTTATTGTATTACAAAACGCCTTCAAAAATCCTTTTTTAAAAACATCCGGTTTTAAATTGTCAATAAGAATATCTCCAACGGTATCCTGCCGCTATATTGACAGTTCATGGATCTTTTCTGGTACTTTTCTTTTTAAGAGAAATACCGGAAAGGGATAGTTCTGATAATCAGATGCTATATATGAAACCTGACGAGGATTTGTTTGACAATTAAACCGGAATTTGAAACATTTTCTTTCGAAGAAAACTGTTTTTTATCATACAAGTGGATATTTTCCTATATTTTACCTATCTTTGCAATGTGTAATATTTCTCTTAAAAAGAGAAGCAGGAACGGCACAGCCTTTGTCCGTTATTCTGCGTGCCGCATCCGTCCCCGTTATAAGGATTTGAGTATGATGTCGTTTGCCTTGTCCACTTGTGAGGTGTCCAGCGAGGCGAGGTAGATTCTGGTCGTGTTTTCCGAATCATGTCCCATCGCCTCGCTGATGGTTGCCAGCGGCACATTCTTGCTTCTGGCAATACTCGCCCATGCATGTCGGGCTACATACATGGTGAGCGGCATACCGAGCCCGAGCCGTTTCCCGAGTTCCTTGAGTTTTCCGTTGATGAAATGCGCTGCGCTCCTGTACTGCCGCACGGCATCCTTGGCCGTATCCCTGATGACCGGAAAAAGGTAGGGGCTGTCATTGTGGCCATACCTGTCCAGGATCTCCTGCATGGGCTTCTCCCATTTAATGGACAGACGCCGGCCGGTCTTCCGCCTGCGGTAGGTCAGCACGCCGCTCTTCAGATCAGCCTTTTTCAGGTAGGCGATGTCGACGAACGACATGCCCCGGGTATAAAAGCTCAGCATGAACATGTCCCTGGCGTATTCCATGCCCGGGGAAAGACGCAGGTCCAGGTCACGTATCATGCGGACCGCTTTCAATGGAACAGCACGTTTTACGGTCTTGTCTATTCCGGTGTAGACATGCTTGAAAGGGCTGCGCTGTACCGTCAGTTCCCTGTCCACCGCACGGTTGTAGACGGCACGCAGGTTCCGCATGTAATAGGAGGTGCTGTTCGGACATATCCCCTTGTCCTTCAGCCATGCCTCGTATTCCAGCATGAGGGTGGAGCCGATATCCTCCAGCGGGATGTCGCCGTCCCTGCCCCGAAAGCGCGTGAAGCTGTTCAGTACGGTGGTGTACCTCTCGGCGGTGCGCTTCTTGCCGACACGCTCCAGTTCCTCCACGAGCCTCTTTCCGAAGGCCATGAAATTATGGCTGTCCTCAGGGGGCGGGTTGTGAAAAAGTTCGACAACCCTGCCGGCGGGATAGGTACCGCCGGAACGTTCCAGTCCGGCAATGATACTTTCCAGACGGCGGATGTCTTTTTCCATCCGCTCCTTTAACGCAAGCAGAAGGCTTCTTCTGGCATCATCGGATACCGACAGTATGATTTCCGATGCATGTTCGTCCCATTCCGACGGGAACAGCCTGTAGCCGGTGTTTATCTGGCGCGCCACCCTTCCGTGGATGATCTGGAAATAGAGCGTCCCCTCCCTGCCTTCCACGGACGAGGACCTGAATTTGGTTTTGATTGTTGCCATAGTGCAGTCATTTTGAATTAGGATTGTCCACTTGCTTCCTGATTTCCTGTGCCTCCCTGAACAGCCGGTGCGCCAGACTGTCCTTGTAGGCCGCCATTTCATGATTACGGATGCGGTTCCTGACCGAGTCCTCAAAAGCGGTCACCAGCCTTTCCACACGCCGGATCTTTTCCTCGTCCCGCTCGATGGTGAAATGCTTCTCCAGGAAGGCGATGTCGGGATCATCCCCCGGCAGGCAGATCCTGATGGCACGGTATTTCAAATCGGCATCCTTCAAAAGCCGGTTCGTGCGGTACTGGTTACAGTTGGTCCAGACGGAAACGACCAGTGCCAGGATCAGTGCTGAAGCTGTCGTTACCACCGCCTTGGATGCGCTTTCCAGACGGTAGGTCACCAGTCTGCGCTCCGGTTCCTTTTTCAACAGGACCATTCTCTCATCCAGCCGTCTTACCGTTTCCTTTACCGCCTGGCTGTCCTGCCGCAGGCTGTCCCTTGTCTTTTCCATTTCTCCGGCAAACGTTTCGGCAGACAACGGCCTGCCTTCCGACAACCGGGCGGTATGGCTACGTACCGCTGCTATTTCCGAACTGTTTTTCTCCACTGCGGATTGCAGGCGTTCCAGACGGATTTTCAGTTCCGCAATCCCTTCAGGGGAATTGGTCCGGTTTTCAACTGCGGGGCTTGTGCCTTCCACAGGCAGCGTCTCCACTTTCTTCTCGATCCTTTCAAGGCATCCGTAGATGCCTTCCAGATAGTTTTCCTGTTTCATCTTTCAAAGTTTTTTCGTTATACATATGGTTCACAAACTCCTTCCTTTCCTGCGCTTCTTCTTTCTCCGCAGGCGTTCCGCCTCTTTCTCGTCCTCCGTCGGTACCACCGACGGCATGAACACGCCGCCCGTACCGGTGACTTCGACCAGGTTATCAATAACAGAACCATGACTTTGTTCATGGTACGGTTGCTTTTGGGAAACGTCATTTTCCAGGGACGTGACATGGTTATGGTCCAATGCCGCATCCAGTCTTGACCAACTGAAACTGCGGTCAATCTCACTCCCCTTGAATGACTGGTTATCCTTGATAAAGCGGATGCCCTGCACTTCATTAGTGTTTCCCTTATACTTGAATTCCATTTCCACGCCCATTTTTAAGAGCTTATTTTGAAATTCTTTCCATGTATTTGCACTCCTCAAAGCTTCCTTAACCGCACGATATATCTCGTATTTCACCCTTTCGGAAACGTGCAGCTTTTCCGTTTTAACGGACTGTTTGCCTTCGGAATAGGTGAGCGAATACTTGTCCTTGAGCATTTTCGTCACCCTCTCGTTGCGCTTGAAATCGTTGCTGTCGGAAATCACCTTCCCGTCGAAGTTCACCCGGTTGAAGACGATGTGGCAGTGCGGGTTGTCCGTCCCGTGATGCCTCACCACGATGAACTGCGTGTTCCGTATCCCCATCAGCTCCAGGTATTCCCCCGCCAGCCTTGCCATGAACGCGTCGGTCAGCCTCGGTGCGTCCTCCGGCTTGAAGCTGAGCGCAATGTGCCCCACCGGTTTCGCCACGTCCGGATTCAGCAGGCATTGCCACCGGAAACTTCGCGCCATCTCTTCTGCCGTTCCCAG
>NZ_CAXSVC010000015.1:0-124051 GCF_964240755.1 Bacteroides sp. HPS0048
TTTCGTTTGGGTATTTACCACTGAGTTTCACAGAGGAATAAGCCGTATTCTTATTTATTCTGTTTATGAAGGATAATTAATAGCGCCTGGAAAAACTCCCAGTGAGGGAAGTACAATATAAAGAGCGATAGGACGTTATATATTAGTAAATCTATATTTATATGCAATTTATTGATATTCGACGAATAAAGGTTGTGCTAGTTCTTTCTGCTATAGTTATAGCCGTGGCTTCTTTGTACATTTCTCATCAGTTGGTTAGAGATCTTTCAATGGAAGAAAGGCTTAGGATGGAGGTTTGGGCGGAAGCCATGCGTGCTTTTAATACAGCTGATGAAAAGACTGACCTTAATCTGGTGTTGAAGGTACTGAATGCTAATAATACGATTCCTGTAATCGTAGTAGGGGAAGCAGGAGATATCCAAACCTATCGTAATATAGACGTTGCTTCCAATGACTCTGTTTCCTTTTTATATAAACGGTTGGAGCATTTGAAGCAATATGGAAGTGTGATCCGTATTAATTTGTCTCCAGGGAGTGATTATATAGATGTTTACTATGAAGATTCTCTGATGCTGACCCGGCTTTCTGTTTATCCTTATGTGCAGTTAGGGGTTGTTCTGATATTTGTATTGGTAGCTATTTTTGCTTTACTTAGTTCTAAAAAGGCTGAACAGAATAAAGTTTGGGTTGGGCTTTCTAAGGAGACGGCTCACCAGTTAGGAACCCCTATTTCTTCTCTTATGGCCTGGACGGAATTATTAAAGAGTGAATACCCTTCGGATGGTCTTATTCCTTGCATGGCTGAAGATGTAGCCCGTTTGCAGATGATTGCTAATCGTTTCTCTAAAATTGGTTCCGCGCCAGAAATGGAGGAAGTTGATTTGCGGATACTATTAAAAGAGGTGACTGAATATATGGCACGTCGTACCTCAGATAAAGTGAAAATTGTTACTCACTTGCCGGAGACGTCAGTAACTCTTCCTTTGAACGCTTCTTTATTTGGTTGGGTAATAGAAAATTTGTGTAAAAATGCGATAGATGCTATGGATGGTGTAGGAAGAATTACCATCTCAGTCACGGACTCTTCCAATCGCTGGTACATTGATGTAGAGGATACGGGAAAAGGAATTATAAAAAGTAAACATCAAACAGTCTTTACGCCGGGCTATACAACTAAAAAAAGAGGATGGGGTCTTGGCTTGTCATTGGCTCGTAGAATCGTTGAAGAGTATCACTCCGGGCGTATTTTTGTGAAACAATCCGAACTAAATAAAGGTACAGTATTTAGAATAGAACTTAAAAAGTGAATATTTACTGATGATTTGTGTGTTATGAGGATTATTATTTGTATCTTTGTCGCCCGAATTCTGTCCATCTAATTGTCCTAAATCGGAAAATAACTGGTGAAGAACAGAATATTTAGGCTTTTTTTGTACCTTTGCAACGATTAAAAAAGTAAAGCTTTGGGAAAGTTTGATAAATACAAAATTGATTTGAAAGGAATGCAGTCAGACTCTGTTAAGTATGAGTTTGTACTGGATAATCTTTATTTCACTCACATTGATGGCCCTGAGGTTCAGAAAGGTAAGGTTAATGTGGAATTAACTGTAAAGAGAACATCTCGTGCTTTTGAACTGAGTTTCCAGACCGATGGTATGGTATGGGTGCCGTGTGACCGTTGTCTGGATGAAATGGAACAGCCTGTTAGTTCTTCTGATAAGTTGATGGTGAAATTTGGTCATGAATATGCAGAAGAAGGTGATAACCTCATTGTGATTCCGGAAGAAGAAGGAGAGATCAATGTGGCATGGTTTATGTATGAATTTATAGCTTTATCTATTCCGATGAAGCATGTACATGCTCCCGGAAAATGTAATAAAGCGGTGACAAGTAAGCTAAGTAAACATTTAAGAACTAATGCCGATGACGACAGCGAAGATTCGTATGAATCTGCCGGAGGAGAAGATGTCGTTGTGGAAGAAGAGACAGAGGAACAAATAGATCCTCGATGGAATGAATTAAAAAAAATATTAGATAATAATTAAAGTTTAAAGAAAAATGGCACATCCTAAGAGAAGACAATCAAAAACAAGAACTGCAAAGAGAAGAACTCACGATAAGGCAGTGGCTCCTACATTAGCTATTTGCCCGAATTGTGGAGAATGGCACGTTTATCACACTGTATGTGGCGCTTGCGGCTATTACAGAGGTAAACTCGCTATCGAAAAAGAAGCAGCTGTATAAATTATAGTACAGTCTGAATAGACTTATACTTAAATAAACAGCCAGGGAGCTTGCTCTCGGGCTGCTTTAAGTATTATAAGTATTGCTAAATTAAATTTGAATTGATGGAAAAAATAAACGCAGTAATTACAGGAGTCGGTGGATATGTACCTGATTATGTCTTGACTAATGACGAGATATCAAAGATGGTAGATACAAACGACGAGTGGATTATGACTCGTATCGGGGTAAGAGAAAGACGAATTCTGAATGAAGAAGGATTAGGTACCTCTTATATGGCTCGTAAGGCCTGCAGACAGTTAATGCAGAAGACCGGTGCTAATCCTGATGACATTGATTTGGTTATTGTTGCTACTACTACAGCTGACTATCACTTTCCTTCCACAGCTTCTATTCTTTGTGATAAACTCGGATTAAAAAATGCATTTGCTTTTGACTTACAAGCTGCTTGTAGTGGTTTCTTGTTTGCAATAGAAACTGCAGCCAATTATATCCGTTCAGGAAGGTATAAGAAGGTGATTCTCGTAGGAGCAGATAAAATGTCATCGATGGTAGATTACACGGAACGTGCTACATGTCCTATCTTTGGAGACGGTGCAGCTGCTTTTATGATGGAACCAACTACTGAAGAGCTTGGTGTTATGGATTCTCTGTTGAGAACAGACGGTAAAGGTTTGCCGTTTCTCCATATGAAAGCGGGTGGTTCTGTTTGTCCCCCTTCTTATTTTACTGTAGACAACCATATGCATTATATCTATCAGGAAGGTAGAACCGTATTTAAATATGCTGTTTCAAATATGTCTGATAGTTGTGCTGCTATTGCTGAGCGGAATGGTCTGAATAAAGATAATATTAATTGGGTAATTCCTCATCAGGCTAATATGCGTATTATTGACGCAGTGGCTCATCGTTTGGAGCTTCCGATTGAAAAGGTTTTAATCAATATAGACAGATATGGTAATACCAGTGCTGGTACTCTGCCTCTTTGTATCTGGGATTATGAAGATAAACTAAAGAAAGGCGATAACTTAATCTTTACCGCATTCGGTGCAGGTTTTACCTGGGGAGCTGTTTACGTGAAGTGGGGTTATGATGGAAAGAAGGAATAGTAACAAATGTTACTAAAATATAACACATAAAACGCATCTTATTTCGATTCGATGCGTTTTTTTGTCTAAATCAATAAATGAAAGGCAATGCATAAAGCAGGTTTTGTAAATATAGTAGGTAATCCGAATGTCGGAAAGTCGACATTGATGAATGTGTTAGTGGGGGAGCGTGTTTCTATTGCTACCTTTAAGGCACAAACGACTCGTCATCGTATTATGGGTATCTATAATACGGATGATATGCAAATTGTTTTTTCCGATACTCCGGGAGTTCTGAAACCAAACTATAAGTTGCAGGAGTCTATGCTGAATTTTTCTACTTCGGCATTGACCGATGCGGATATATTGCTTTATGTGACGGATGTGATAGAGACTCCTGATAAAAATAATGAGTTTGTTGAGAAAGTGCGTCAGATGACAGTTCCGGTGTTGCTACTTATTAATAAAATAGACTTAACAGATCAGGAGAAGCTCGTTGAACTTGTAGAAGACTGGAAAACTTTACTTCCGCAAGCTGAGATTATTCCTATCTCGGCAACGTCAAAATTCAATGTGGATTATGTGATGAAGCGAATAAAGGAATTATTGCCGGATTCTCCGCCTTATTTTGAAAAAGATCAATGGACTGATAAGCCGGCTCGTTTTTTTGTAAACGAGATTATTCGTGAGAAGATTCTTCTGTATTATGACAAGGAGATACCTTATGCGGTAGAGGTTGTTGTGGAAGAGTTTAAGGAAGAGGCGAAGATGATACATATCCGTGCGATAATCTATGTGGAGCGAGATTCTCAAAAAGGGATTATTATCGGAAAGCAGGGAAAAGCTTTAAAGAAAGTGGCTACTGAAGCTCGTCGGGATCTGGAACGTTTCTTTGGGAAGACTGTTTTCCTGGAGACATACGTAAAGGTGGATAAAGACTGGCGTAGTTCGGATAAGGAATTGCGCAACTTTGGTTATCAGTTGGATTAAGAAAATATTCATACGACTGTGATAGTCGCAAAAACAACACGTGAACTATGGGAAATTTAGTTGCAATTGTTGGACGCCCCAATGTGGGAAAGTCAACTTTATTTAATCGCTTGACAAAGACTCGTCAGGCAATCGTAAATGATGAAGCGGGTACAACCCGTGACAGACAATATGGCAAGTCGGAATGGCTGGGTCGTGAATTCTCAGTAGTTGATACCGGCGGTTGGGTTGTCAACTCAGATGATATATTTGAAGAAGAAATTCGTAAACAGGTATTGATGGCAGTTGACGAAGCTGATGTAATACTGTTTGTGGTGGATGTGATGAATGGTATTACTGATCTGGATATGCAAGTAGCAGCGATTTTGCGTCGTGCGAAAAGTCCGGTAATTATGGTGGCCAATAAAACAGACAATCATGACTTGCAGTATAATGCTCCTGAATTTTATCGTTTGGGACTGGGTGATCCTTACTGTATTTCAGCTATGACCGGTAGTGGTACAGGAGACCTGATGGATCTTATTGTTAGTAAATTTAAGAAGGAGTCAGCTGAGATTCTGGATGACGATATTCCTCGTTTTGCTGTAGTAGGCCGTCCGAATGCAGGAAAGTCGTCTATTGTTAACGCTTTTATTGGTGAAGAGCGTAATATTGTTACTGAAATAGCCGGTACGACTCGTGATTCAATCTATACTCGTTATAATAAGTTTGGTTTTGACTTTTATCTTGTCGATACAGCAGGTATTCGTAAGAAAAATAAGGTCAATGAAGATTTGGAATATTACTCGGTTGTACGTTCTATCCGTTCCATAGAAAATGCGGATGTATGTATTCTTATGGTTGATGCAACCCGTGGTATAGAGAGTCAGGATCTGAATATATTTTCTTTAATCCAGAAGAATCAGAAAGGACTTGTCGTTGTTGTGAATAAGTGGGATTTGGTAGAGGATAAAACAGCAAAAGTAATGAAAACGTTTGAAGAAGCTATCCGTACTCGTTTTGCTCCTTTTGTGGATTTTCCTATTATATTTGCTTCTGCATTGACCAAACAGCGTATTTTAAAAGTACTTGAAGAAGCACGTGCAGTTTATGAAAACAGGACTATAAAGATACCTACTGCGCGTCTGAATGAAGAATTGCTTCCATTGATAGAAGCTTATCCACCTCCTGCAATAAAAGGGAAATACATAAAGATTAAGTATATTACTCAATTGCCTAATACGCAGGTGCCCTCTTTTGTGTTTTTTGCTAATCTGCCGCAGTATATTAAAGAACCATATAAGCGATTCCTTGAGAACAAAATGCGTGAGAAGTGGAATCTGACCGGAACTCCTGTAAATATTTATATTCGTCAGAAATAATGTGAAATAAATAATGCAATATCTTCATTTTTCTAATGATAATATTTATATTTGTCAAAAATAGCAACAGACAATAAAATAGTATGGTAGAGAAAGCGGAGATTTTGCTGGTTGATGATCATGCATTAATCTTGGAGGGAATATGTCATATTCTTAAACGGCTTCCTGAAGTTGTGGTAGTAAATGCTGTAACAACTGGTGAGGAAGCTGTTGGATTAATAGCTGAACGTGATTATGATATTTATATTTTGGATGTTGGCCTTCCCGATGTATCTGGATTTGAATTGATAGATATGATTCGTGAGCTCAATGAAGATGCACGTATTATTGTAAATACGATGCATGAAGAAATATGGTATATTAACAGGCTTGTTCGGCAAGGAGTGAATTCTGTAATTTTAAAGGCCTCCGATTCAATTGAAGTAGAAAATGCAGTGAAGAGTGTGTTACGGGGTGAAGCCTATACTTGTCCACGGTTTGAGAGGATACGTAAGAAACTGGGACATACATCTTCACAGATACACCCTAAAGACGTACCTACTAAGCGTGAAATAGAAGTACTCCAGGCAGTGGCTGAGGGACTTTGTACGCATGAGATTGCTGGACGATTGAAGATCACGGAGAATACTGTTGAAACATTCCGTAGAAGGTTGATTCAGAAATTTAATGCAAAGAATGCTATCGATATGGTAGTAAAGGCTATGGCTCAAGGATGGATTAATATTGTGTAAATAGATTTTTTCTTTTGTCACGGTTTTCAGTGATGTTTCTGTATGAATTTTCGACTATCTTTGAAGCGGTAATTGAAATACTCTCTTTTAGAGTTTTATAAAAAAAAGGGACAGTCAATATGTCGTGATGATATATGTCAATTCTATTAACTGGTTTTTACAATTAAGAAGGGCGCATTCTGAAGTGAGTGCGCCCTTTCTTATACTGTGTACTGTGTTTAACCTTCTATGTTTTGTATTTCTACATCTTTCACTTTACGGAGTAAGTCGGAAGCGAAGATAAAATCGTTCAAACGTTTATTGGTCGATGTAAAAATGTCGTCTTTTGTACCTTCCCACTCTTTTGTACCTTCATAAATATAAATAATCTTCTCTCCAATACCCATAACGGAGTTCATGTCATGTGTATTGATGATGGTGGTCATATTATATTCGCGGGTAATGTCATGTATGAGATCGTCAATTACCAATGAGGTTTTGGGGTCAAGACCAGAGTTGGGCTCATCGCAAAACAGATACTGAGGATTTAGTGCAATAGCCCTTGCAATGGCTACACGTTTTTGCATACCTCCACTGATTTCTCCCGGATATTTATCTTTAGCTTCTGTCAGATTTACACGGTCCAGGCAAAACATTGCACGTTTGGTACGGTCCCGTACCGTATCATTGCTAAACATATTCAGCGGGAACATTACATTGTCCAATACAGACATGGAATCGAATAAAGCAGCACTCTGGAATATCATGCCCATTTCACGGCGGAGCATCTTTTTTTCTTTCTTTCCCATGGTCAGAAAGTTACGATGGTCGTATAATAACTCTCCTTTTTCCGGGACAAGCAAACCAACGATGCATTTCATCAATACAGTCTTTCCCGAACCACTCTGACCAATAATCAGATTAGTCTTTCCATTTTCGAAGGTGGCATTGATATCTTTCAATACCGCTTTGTCCTCGAATGACTTATAGAGCCTTTTTACTTCAATCATCCCATTAAAAGTTTAGTTAATATCAAGTCGGCAAATAAGATTAGTACGCTACTGGAAACTACAGAGTCCGTAGATGCTTTTCCTACAGCTATCGAACCACCCTCTACCGTATAGCCGAAGAAAGAAGATACGCTGGCAATGATAAATGCAAAGAATAACGATTTTATAATACCGCACCACACAAACCATTCCACAAACATATATTGCAAACCATACTCTAAATTGGTAGCAGTCATAATGCCTCCAAACCAACAGGTGGCAAAGGCACCGATGATACCGGCAAAAATACTAAACGTTACCAGAATCGGAATGGTTGTCACCATTGCTGCTATTTTGGGAAGTATCAGGTAGTTAGCAGAGTTTACTCCCATTATTTCGAGGGCATCTATTTGCTGTGTTACACGCATTGTCCCCAATTCAGAGGCAATATTAGAACCCACTTTACCGGCCAGTATCAAACACATGATAGAGGAGGAGAATTCCAGTAACATGATTTCGCGGGTCACGTAACCCACTGTCCAACGAGGCATCCAGGGGCTTTCGATATTCAGCTTGATTTGTATGGTGATAACCGCTCCTATGAAAAATGAAATCAGCAGTACGATTCCAATAGAGTTCACCCCTAGTTGTTCTATCTCATTGAGATATTGACGGAAGAACATTCTCATACGTTCAGGCCGCGAGAAAGTGCGTCCCATCAGCACCATATATCTCCCAACCGTTCTTAATGCTTTGATCATAACTTCGTATATTTGTCTGCAAATGTACGTTTTTTCGGCTTATTTTTGCTACATTTGCCGCAAAATAACAAAGATATGGAAGAAAGCAAGATGGTACTTCGTACGGAGGACCTGGTAAAAAAGTACGGTAAGAGAACTGTGGTTAGCCATGTTTCCATTAATGTGAAGCAAGGTGAAATCGTAGGTTTGCTGGGACCGAACGGTGCTGGTAAGACTACCTCATTCTATATGACCGTAGGCCTGATTACTCCTAATGAGGGCCGTATCTTTCTCGATGATCTTGAAATAACAAAATATCCGGTGTATAAGCGTGCGCAAACCGGTATTGGTTATTTGGCACAGGAGGCTTCCGTATTTCGTCAGATGAGTGTGGAAGATAACATTGCTTCTGTGCTTGAAATGACAAACAAACCGAAAGAATATCAGAAAGAAAAGCTGGAGAGCCTGATTGCCGAGTTTCGTCTGCAGAAAGTGCGTAAGAATAAAGGAAATCAACTTTCGGGAGGAGAGCGCCGTCGTACGGAAATAGCCCGTTGTTTGGCTATTGACCCTAAATTTATTATGCTTGATGAACCTTTTGCCGGAGTAGACCCTATTGCAGTAGAAGATATTCAGCAAATTGTCTGGAAACTAAAAGACAAGAATATCGGTATTCTTATTACTGACCATAATGTGCAGGAGACGTTGAGTATAACAGATCGTGCCTATCTTCTGTTTGAAGGAAAGATTCTTTTTCAGGGAACTCCGGAGGAACTTGCAGCGAATAAGATTGTTCGTGAAAAATACCTGAGTAACAGCTTTGTGCTTCGTCGTAAAGACTTCCAGTTAGAGAAAGATTAGTCTTTTTTATCCGGGAGGTACTTCAAATAAACCATATCAATACATTGTTCGCCGTTGTCCTCGAATATAGGTTCGGGATAGTTGTCAACGAAGAAGTTCTTGATAATGTGTGAATTAACAAAGCCGCATTTCCGGTAAAATGCCAATTGGTAGAATTCCCGTTCGGGTATACCGGTGCTTCCCGTACCAACAATGATTTCAGGAGTTCCCTGGAAATAATTGATAATAAAGGAGATCATATGGCTGGCATATCCTTTCCTTAAATGATCGGGATGGGTAACCAGATTTTTTATTTCTGCTGTGATCCCATCCGATACAACTACAACTGCGCATACAACCTCTTTTTTTACCTGCATAGTAAATAAATGCCCCTTGTTGAGATATTTCGTTATCATGTCCACTGAAGGATCTGCTATCAGCAGTAATTCAATGAAAGCTTCTTTGTTCTCAGTGATTTCTTCTATCACGATGTCTTGTGGATATTTCATATAGATAAATCTGTTAAAGAAAGAACCTTCCGACAACACTTAGTATATCGGAAGGCCATTTCATTTTTTCCTTTTGTTAGAATTTGGGTCTTGCCTCTTTAACCACCATTGTACGACCGTGGTATTCTGCGCCATTCAGTTCGGCGATAGCTTTTGAAGCAGCAGCATCGTCTTCCATTTCAATAAAAGCAAAACCTTTTGATCTGCCGGTTTCGCGATCCATAATAACTTTTACTGAAGATACTGTTCCGTAGTCTTCCATGACTTGTTGCAAATCTGCCTCCTTAACGCGGTAGTTAAGGTTTCCAACATAAATGTTCATAGTGAAAGTGATAAAAAATAAATAATGAAATAAAACTCTCGGGAAGATGATTGATAATAAAAAGATTAAAACGACAGAGAGTTTACAAATGCGTTTTTCAAACGAAGTAAAACCTTGTAATAGAAATCGAGAAACTAATATATCATCATTCCGTAACAAAGAAAAACATAAAAAATGAAAATACAATTATTTTTCTTGTGTTTTTGTTGTTAATGTGATGATATACTGTGCTTTTATTCGTCTTGTAGTATAAATTGGTGTATTTTAGAGGCCTTTTTTTCAATAACAAGGATTTATTGAAAATTAGTTCCGGATAGTTTATAAAACCACCTAAAGACCTGTTTTTATACAGATGTCTTTAGGTGGTTTCTCTTTTTTGTTAGATAAAGAGGGAGAGAATATTATTCGATTACAACTTTTGTTGTATAGGATACCTGGTCTTTTGTGATTTTTACAATGTATAATCCGGCAGAAGGTACCTGTATATTATCTATGTTATTTATAATTTCTTTCTGTAAACAGACTTTTCCACTGGCATCAAAGATACGAATATAAGTGTTAGCGGCATTTTCTACAGTCAATGTTTCTTCGTTGGCATAAACAGTGAATGCTGTTTGTACTGCCATCTTTTCAATACCTGTACCTGTTTCCTTATCGAGTACAAAAAGGCATACGGTTTTACTATTGTTTTTGTAGGTTGCCGTCAGGTTGCATTGGGTCGTTTCATCCGGAAGTGTGATTGTAACCTCTTTGCCGTTGATTGCAGCTACTGTGGTATTGTCTGAAGTCCAGACTGTTTCATTGCTTCCGCCTACTTTAAAGTTTTTGCTTATTGTACTGAAATTATTGCCTGTGGCCAGATAAACCGGGGTTGCAGCAAGTTTGGCAGCATCGGTCTCAGTAAAATCTTTCAAGGTAGGATATTGTTCATTGGCAAATCTCCATGTATCGGCACTCATATCTTTAAGCGCTGTCCCGTTAGTAAGGTTAAGAGTTGATACTGCGGTTGCTCCTTCAGCAACTAAACCGTTTGTACACATTTGAGAGTCATAATAACAATTTTCCAGAACATCACTTGCAGCCATTGTACCTGCGATGGCTCCGGCTACACCCCGTGCTGTGACAATAACACTACCTACATTGATACAGTCTTTTAAGATGGCAGGTGCTGCTTTACTACCTCCGGTTCTGCCTATGATGCCTCCGGCTACCGATTTAGTATTTCCTGTAGCAGCGTCTACAAATAAGTGGGCTACTACCCCATAATTGATACAATCGGAAACCGGTTTTGAGGTATACCCCAGGATACCTCCGGCCTGTGTTGGGTTAGTTCCTGTTCCATCAACAAGCACGTAACCGAAGTTATAACACTTATTGATACTCAAAGCTGAGTTATTCCCCATGATACCACCTACGTTTCCGCGGGTTGAATTGATCTTACCTGCATTATAGCAGTTGTATATTTTACCATCATTAGCTCCGTATTCGGAACCTCCTGCAATGCCACCAACACCTGTTATACCAAAAATCGCGGCGTAGTTACTGCAATTATAAACAACTCCTCCAAGCTGGCCAACAATCCCTCCGATTGACATTGAGCCGTTGATATAGGAACCTGCCCCGAGCGTCAGATCTTTTATAGTCCCGTTTATACCTACATAGCTGAATAATCCGGCGGCACTTGTTGTTTCAGTAGAATAATAAAAATTGTCGATTACTTTTTTATTTCCGTCGAATGTTCCCTGGAATGGATTGTCTTTAGCGCCTACAGGTATTGAAGGGGTAGATTTATTTCCCTGCATATCCAAATCGTTGATCAGTTTGAAGTACTTACCTTTATAAGTTTCACCTCCTGCAACCATTGTTGCAAAGTAGCTGAATTGTTTAGCTGTTTTAATTTGATACGGATTACCTTCTGAACCGTCACCTCCTAAATCGGCTGTAATACTCAAAGGATAACTATAATTCATGTCCCCCAAAGAAGCTGTTAGTGTACCAGATACCAACTCGTCTGTCGGACGTTTTAAAAGAGTTACCTGGTTATTCTCTATTTTCAGATATTCGGTATTATCTACTTTCCAGCTTAATGAATTTCCTGTAGGTATGCTGATAGAGTGTGCCAAATAGTCTAATCTATCGAATTCACTGCCATCAGCATTAGAGTAACAAATAACCGGTGAAGCTGTGAGTATCGCATTAGGGATTGTCTCCATTCCTTTCAGGCGTGGATACATACCTTCTTCATAAATCCAGTCTTCTGCTCCAAGTGCTTCTTTCAAGGTTTCCCCGATCATATCTTTTGTTAATGTTCCTTCACCCGGCCCTCCGGCAGAACGATGCATTTGTTTGTCATAAAAGCAAGATTTGATACTGGCAACCAAACTGCTTCCCGGATCAGGGGTAATCATACCTGCCTTATAGTCACTTTGTCCGCCAGCTATGGTGTAGCATGATTCTAACTTGCTGCTTCCTGCATAGCTTCCTACTATTCCTCCTACATATGCATAGTTGTTTCCTTTGCAGGGCATTGTATTATAGCATTTCTGCACTATCGCCGAATAGCAACGTCCTACAACACCACCCACATAAGAAGAAGTGGCACTCTGTATGCTCTCTACTTTTCCGAAGTTGACACTTTTCTCTATAACGGCATTACTGGCAATAAATCCTGCAATACCGCCTACGCCAGCCTCTGTCTCGTAGTCGTACCCCATTTCGCTACCACCGGAAATTGATATACTCCCCATATTGTAACATTGACTGAGAGAGCCTGCATTATTAAAGGCTCCTGTAATTCCTCCCACGTGTTTCACGCCAAATATCTCTCCGGTATTGTAACAGTTCGTGATGTTCCCGCATGTATTCAGGGAATACTCTTTGTCCATGCCTCCGACGATACCTCCGATCCACCAGCCACCGGACGCTTTTCCGGAGAAATTACAATTTTCAATATTCCCGCCTATATTGTTACCTGCAATGCCTCCAACGTATTTACTTCCCTGAATCGTTGAGCTTTTAACGATACAATTACTTATTTTTCCTTTATTGTATCCGCAAATTCCTGCCACATAATAAGCCTCTTCACTTCCTACAGATACAATACGTGCAGAAGCTAATGTCAGATTTTTAATGACAGCACTAAGATCTGTACCTCCGAAAAGTCCTGAACCGTTTTGCCCACTTGGGAAAACAATCAGATTACTAATCGTCTTATTATTTCCGTCAAAACTCCCCTTGAATGGAATTGATTTACTCCCAATTGAAAATTGAGTACCTTCCAGCTCGATATCGTTGGCAAGTTGGAAGTAAGTATCTGCAAACTGGTTGTCTTTGGTGATGGCATCTGCCATATCTTCCAGATCCTGAGCAGTCTTGATCAGATAAGGTTCGGTTTCCGTCCCTTTACCACCGCTGAATCCTGCTGCCTGAGACTTTAACGAAAAAGTCAGACTGCATAGCAGAATCGCAAAAAAGTAATACTTTCCCATAATACAAATTTTTTAATGAATACTATATATAAATTGAAATACACGTTATTGCTTCATCATTATATGATATTATTATTGAAACGCAGAAACTCGCGGATTCACGCAAAGCATATCATCGCTCAAGTATAACGCAGCCATTTAATCTGCGAAAATCAGCGATCATTTGCGTTTCAATAAAATGCTGCCATAGTATTGACTAAATTTGAAATATACTACTTACACATTATTGCTTCATCATAACTATGTCTATAGCCCGATCCAGTCCTCCGGCGTAACTGCCACTCGAAGGCTCTTTGGTGGAGAATCCCGCGAAATATAATCCTATGACCTTGTTGCCGGGGAATGTGCCATTGTCTTTGAATGACAGTCTTACCTTTCCATCACGTATTTCCGGGATAGCCATGCACTGGCTGCTTTTATCCCATGTGATATTGTCATTATCGGCCAATACACAATTATATACAAACAAAGGTGTTGAAGTACCCAAATACTGCCCGGCAGCGATAATTAGTTTTCCGTTATCATAGTCTACAACGAACTGCGCACCAGACATCGGACCATCAATCATCACATACTTATCAGGTTGATATTTTAATAATTGAGCTGTATGCGATACCGTTTTATTGGTTTTATCTATATAGCTGATGTCATATTTTCCCTGAAAATCCTTATAGATGGTTTGGCAGAATGAATAAGTTTGTTGTGTTTTTCCACATCTGATAGTGACCGGGATGACTTTTTCGGTCAATGTTCCTTCTTCGTACGGAATGGAAGTGAAAATAACGGAATCGCCTTCGACTTTATGTGATAACCATTTAGAATCGTATTTTATTTCGTATGGTAAGTTGCTTTTCAGATAATATGCTTTTCGCTCTCCTGTTGTAGAGAAATTATAGAAAGCTGGAAAGTTGGTGGAGAAAATAGCTCCTAACTGTGTGACGGGGACAACTGTACTTTCTGTTCCCATACAGATTTCTATCAAAGCATTTCTTCCGGTAATATCTTCATTGGCAGAGATTGTCAGGAGTACTTTATTTCCCGATAGAACAGGGGCACACCACTCTTCTGTAGAAGTCACCACATAGTCTCCTACCACCGATAATTCAATCTCACCCGTTCCTCCGATAGCAGGTAGGCTGGTACTGGCACTGATCACTTTAAAAGTAGGGGAGGAATTCTCCTCTTCATTGTCATTGCATCCCATGTTTAGTATGCAAAGCATAAATAAGCATAGATAAAAATATTTTTTCATAACTCTTTATTTAGCTGAGACGGTGAACCACACCTCTTCTGGTTTATCAATACTTGTGAATTTAATTTTTGTCGGATATTTGGGATTATCAGCTTCCATGATATAAGGACTATAGTTTGTAATAATACTGACAAACTCCTGATATCCACCTGTCCAAAATGCACCTCCGTTGATATAGCCTTTATTTGTAAAGTCAAGTTCTATTTCATTTTCCGTATTCTTTACCGGAATGAAATCGAATGAATAATAGCTCCACCAGGCGATAGAAGAGTTGTCTACCCGGGTGGCGCCGGTTACTACGGCATAAGTGCTTTCATCTTTGTAGTATCCCAGGTATATGAAAGATAATCCGGTAGTAGCTTCTGCGAAGTTGGTAGCAAGCTGGCGATCTGTATATTTCCAATAAGTCAGAACGAAATCACTCATTTCGTCCGGAGAAAAATACCAGGAAGCCTTTGATTGGGCAAAGAATTTATTCACTTTCATTAGTTCAAAACTAATTTGGGCATTTCCATTGTCTGTGCTTAATATATCTTGTTCAACCGAATATTGCATACTTTCAATAGAGTTTCCTGAGATAGTGACCGGTTGATAGAAGCGGATGCCTGTGTCTGTGTAGATATAGGGTACTTCTGTAGAAATAGTTTTTCCCCCATCTTCATAATTTAGAGTGAAAGTGCGGTTGGCACCTTTTTCTATGGAAACTTCCTCTCCATTGACATTCATTTTATAAATAGGAGCTATCGCATTCTTTTTTGTGTATTCTACTTTATCCATGTACTCTTTGGCGGGTACAGTCAGTTTGTTCATTACGATTTTGTTTCCGGTCTTTTTGCCTTGTAATATGATTTGGGTATCGGTTTTACTCATTAATATAAATTCGTAATCTCCTTCCAACCCCTGATAGAGATCAGAATATGGAGTAGAGAAATAGTGTAACAATGAATTATAAGTATCAAAAGTAAGTACAGGACCGTTATCTGATATTAAACGCCACAGACTGCTCTCTTCTTTTCCGGGAGATAAATCCATTCTGACTTTTACTTCTGAACTGGTGAACTGGAGCGTGTACATATATCCTCCGTAAGCCTGTGATCCTTGCGGGTAGTATTCCATAGACCATCCGTATTCGGAACTCACCAATGCTTCCTGATATTCCCTTAATGCCTGTGCGATTCTTTCGGCGGCCGGGCTGTCGAAGATATCTTCATTATCTTTAAAGCAGGAGCCTAATAGAAGCGGCAATAATAATATGATTACTATTTTTTTCATTTTTGTTCTGTTTAAAAGTTTTCCAGATCGAGTTTGTCTATCTCAGAAGAGCGGCGTTGTACGATGTCTCTAAGCTGGTTTAGGTCGATGTTCCAGCTGTCTTTCATATAGTTGTATACAACTTCAAATTTCTGTTTTATAATTTCGGCTCCGGCTGTTCCGGCTCCAGTCAACATGGCGTCCCATTGTTTGGAAGATTGAGTCAGATAGATACATACATTTTCGGCAAAATCCTCGTTGGCCTCTTTACTGGCATATTGGCTGACAAAACCGGCTTTTTGTGCATCTGCATCACTACTCCAATAATCATTCCAGGCATCGCCCACATACGACGTACCGGATATTAACTGAAAGTCGCTCGTGTACTCTTTGGTCTGAGTAAAGATATGCGTAAATTCATGGTGAATGGTTTTAAAGTACCATTCGTTGAGTAGGTTGATATTGGTCGGATCAATGTAGTTAGCTCCGTATAAAGTGATTTTCATCCCTCCTTCGGCAGTACCCAGTTCGAATGTTCCGTTGTTGCGAAAAGCAAAACTGCCTATGATATGAATTACTTTGGGAAAATAGTTTCGGATGTAATCCGGACCAGCCAGTTCATCATAGGCTTCAATACAAAGATGTTTGATGAGCTTGGCCAATTGTACTGACTTTTTCATTTCTGCGGGAACCAATGTATAGTCCATATCCGATTCAATATCTTCCATCCGGTATTTGAATTCGATGTTGTAAGGATATATATAGTTGTTTAACAACCATCCGTCAAATTCGTTTTGTTCACCGGTTTCTACGGTAATAATACTATGGTTCTTGTCCGGTTCGTCATCAGTGCAGGCTATGAAGCCTACTATGACAGGAATCAGGAATATCCATTTACTTTTCATATTCTCAGGTTTTTATTTTTGTTGTAACGAATGTGTTTATCTCGGGTTGGCCGGAAGCCCGGCATTGATGACTTCCTGTGGAAGCTGTATGGCACAGCGTGGGTCACGGGGAAGCAATTGGTCTGCTATGGTGACATCTTTCCCGTTGGCACTGACTACACGGCGGTCTACCTCTATGCCATATCGTTTGATGTCGAACCAGCGCAATCCTTCATGAATTGTTTGTATCCGGCGGACGAACAGTAAGAATTGGATGAAACTTTCCTGCTTCCCACTTTTGACAGTGAATCCGGGATTCAATTTTTTCTTTAGTGTTGGTGCATTCGGTTCATAATAAGGAATAGGATTGATAAATTTCTCTACATCCTCTTCTTTTAGTACATAAGCACTTTTTGTATTGGCTTTGATCCAGATATTGAAGTCTCTGACAGCTTCCTGATATTTCTCTTTCATGATATATGCTTCCGTTCTTGCCAGTAAAGTCTCTTCTGCACTGAAGGCTGTGTATACGGTGTGTGGATAGCCTATCATTGCAACGGGATCGAGGTATTCAAACAAGAATGGTAACTTCATTGTCAGAGTCTTATCAAGATTGGTTCCTTGGTATATGAATGGGAGGACATGATAGTTGGTATATCTTCCCCATGGTCCGTCGGCCTTTAATGTTTCATATTCGGCGATGAGGGCTCCGTGCGTAATACGCGACATGTTAAAGTAAGGGCCAAAGTATCTTCCTGCCTGTGATAGTGAAGTCATTAACATCAGATTACAGTTATATTCCGGTTTGATATAGTCTTTGGTATATACATCTTCGTCTCTTGTCATTTTGGCGCGTGCCTCCATATTCCTCATCATAACAGCGGGGTTGGAGGTTAGTACTTTATCTGCATATTCTATCACTTTGTCCCATCGTCCGGCATATAAGTTGAAACGTGTGGCAAATGCATAGGCAGCCTTGGTGTTGAAGTGATATTTGGGTACACTGTACGCGTCTTTGATCATGGGGAGTGCTTCTTCTATATCCTTGTTGATTTCTTTATAGACACTATCCACTGTGATACGGTCATATTCTACTATCAGCTGGGTTTCCGGTACCTTCACATAAGGTATACCCATGTCTTTGGTTGCATACTTTTCAGTGTAGTGCTGGCAGAAAATATTGACCAGTATGAAGTGTGCATATGCCCTACATAACAGGGCTTCTGCCTTGAATGGTTTCAGACTGGCAGGAGTTCCCAGCTCTTCTATGGCTTCCAGCGCCTGATTGGCTGCGGAGATTGATTTATATGACCGACTCCACAAGGCATACGGATCTTCTTGTCCGTTCGTTTCTGTAACATCTTTCCAGTATGCCATTTGTTCAATGAATAAATAGGTATAGGGATTACTGGGGCCATAGTCGTCTACGTTGTCGGAAGAGTACTCCCCTAAGAACATGGCTGAGGCTTCGGGATAGGCTGAAGTTATCAGCGCTTTTACATTTGCCTCTGTGTTGACCTCTGTACGGTTGTCCGGAACCTCGCTCAGGAAGTCATCGCACGAAGCTAAGATGCTTCCTGATAGTAGGATGATAACCGGAATATATTTATATATATGTGTCATATTGATTTTATTTAGTGGTTATTGTTACATTCCAAGTCTTAATGTCAAAGTGAACTGCCGTGGCACTGGGGTTGCTACACCACCTGAATTAAAGAATTCCGGATCTTGCCCGTTCAGTTTCTTATCGGCATATATCAAAAAGAGGTTCGTACATTGTAGTTTCAATGACAGGCTGTTCAGTTTCCAGTTGGCTATCAATGCTTTGGGGAAATCATAAGACAAGCCTATTTCTTTCATTCGGATAAATCCGCCGTCAGCAATGCGCATGTCAGAATAGTTGTAGGCATTGTAGGCCCGGCTTAAATAAGGATCCAGTCTGTTTTGGCGCGTACTGGCTATTACGGGTATATTAGTAAACTTTTCGTCTCCCGGCACCATCCAGCGGTTTTTGAATTCTTTTGGAGTGGCGGTGAGGTCCGAATAACTGGAACTGAAAACATTGTCCAGACGCACCACGTTGCCGAATGAATAGGTGATGAATAAGTTTAGTTTAAACCCTTTATAGCCGAATGTATTCCCGAAACTACCCAGATCTGTTGGGTCAGCAGCTCCCGAATATTTCAGGAAATCAAGTTTTTTACTTTCCTGAAAGTTGATATCTGTTGTTGTAATCTGTCCGTCCTGATTGAGGAAAGTAGGTATACCATCTTTGTTTAATCCCTGAAATGGAATAGAGAAGATGGAACGTACCGGATAGCCTTCTCTGGCAAAACCATATCCGGATACCAAGCCCATCAGTGTTTTGTTTGATTTTAGTTTGGTAATCTCGTTATGTGTATGAGAATAGATGAAGTCGGTAGTCCAGCTAAAATCTTTAGTCTGGATGTTTCTTGTTGACAGGGTGAACTCTACACCATTGGATTTCATTTCGGCGATATTACCCATTTTCAAAATCTCACCTCCGGCTCCCTGGGTACTTACCGGCCCTATGAGGTCATAGTTGTTACGCTGATACCAGTCTACTGCAACACTGATACGATTGTCCAGCAATCCTACATCAACTCCTATGTTCAGTTCATGTTTTTTTTCATAAGTCAGATCAGAGTTTCCAAGATTCACTACCTGCAATCCCATTTCACCTGTAGAGGCTGTTGGTCTCCAGGGTTTATAAGCGGATAAGATGGCTGTAGAGTTTGTTACACTTTCGGGACCACGGTCTGCCGTCAAGCTATAAGATGCTTTAAGCGATAAATGAGATAGAGCCGGTTCCCAATCTTTGAAAAACTCTTCCTCATGGATGTTCCATGCACCCGATATATTCCATGTTGGTAACCAACGGGACGAACGTGTTTTTCCTAATGTATTGGAACCTTCGTAGCGAATCGTACCATTGAGGGTGTATATTCCTTTATAAGAATAGGTTGCATTGGCGAAAAAGGCAATGTTGCGTACCCTTCCCTTTGCGATTGAATAGTAATCAGTGCCTTCTTCGGCACCTTTCTTAAATACTTGATAAGCATAGAACGGTACTTCACCCATTGAGTACTGAAGCCCCCATCCGCGTATCCACTTTCTTTGCCGGTCAATATAGTTTGATTCCATACCGCCAAACAAGTTCACGATATGTTTCTCTTTGAATACATTATTATAAGAGATTGTACCGCGAAAATCGTATCCTAACATGCGGAAGTCCGAACACTCGTAAATACCACCTTCCGGGAGTATACTGATAGGCAGTGCGTATGGATTGTCCGGATCACGGTATAAATGAGGATTTTGGTCTCTGATACTAGAAGTGGGCATGGCCCGGTAGGCCATTGCCTGATTGGAAAAGTCAGTAATGATATGTTCTTGTGACGTTGATGAGTATTTCATGGCACCTAATGCGGTAACTTCCAAGTTGGGCAGTATTTTCCATTTCAATTCTCCCTGTACCTTTAGGTCGGATGCGTTGATATCCATGTAATTGTTCTCTAATTCATGGAAAATATTGAAAGGAGCATAATTACGGGTATAGTATTCGGTGGCACTGATGGCTCGCGAACTGTTCAGGGCATAGCTGTAAGGGTTGATATCAAAATCACGTTTTACTTCTCCCGAAACGGGATCGGTACTTTGTGACAATGTGCCTGGTGCTTTTTGCTTTCGGTACGAACCGCTTGAAATAAGATTCAGGCTCAGGTTTGTCAGAATGTTGTAGGTGGCATTCAGGTTGGCTGTATAGCGGTTTACCTTGCTGTCTTTAGTCCATCCCGGGTCTACCAGAGCGCTCAATGATGCATAATAAGAGGTCTTGTCGTTACCGGAGGAGATACTGACGGAATGATTGTGCATCACATTGGTATTGAATAATAAATCGAACCAGTCGGTATTTCTCATTTCTGCATCACGCAGGTAATTGGCACGGGACAGCGGTGTATTTAATAAACCGAATTGTTGGGTAACGGGGTCGTACGTATGTAGTAGCTCGTACATCTTTCCGTAGACTCCACTTTCACTGGCATTAGATAATTCGGAGAAGTTCAACCACCCTTTCTTCTGCATCTCCTGATAGACAGACATCTGATCTTGTGAATTCATTATGTTGAACTGTGAGTAGTCCGGCTTTAATCTCATCGTGTATTCACCTGTATAACTAACCCGGCTACTGCCTGCTTTTCCTTTCTTGGTAGTGATCACAATTACTCCCGACATGGCTCGGGCCCCATAAATAGAGGTGGCAGAACCATCCTTTAATATCTGAAAGCTTTCGATGTCGTCAGCATTCAGGCCTGATATAGCCGAACTGATTAACGTGGTGGCATCTCCTGAGGATAGCTGGTCGGCATCTACTTCTACTACATCCTCCATGATGACCCCGTCTACTACCCATAAAGGCTTGGAACTACCATAAATAGAAGTAGCACCACGAACACGAATTTTAGGTGCCGTACCAAAGGTACCCGATACATTTTGCACAGATACACCTGCGGAACGTCCTTCCAATGAACGACTTATATCTGGTACACCATCCAGTTTAACATTCGAAGCACTGAGCTGATCGGTAGCTCCTGTGAATAGCCGTTTGTCCATTTTCTGTACACCCGTTACGACTACTTCATTCAGTGTCTGTACATCTGAAGCCAATGTCACTTTTAATGGGATGCCTCTTTTGACGGCTACTTCTTTATCTTTCATTCCGACATAAGAAACGATCAGTGTTTGTGCGTTTTGAGGGATATCTTTCAATGTAAAACGTCCGTCTATGTCGGCAATTGTCCCCATTGTGGTACCTTTTACTTTGATAGATGCCCCTACAACAGGTTCGTTGTCTTCTTCGAATAGAACGATACCGGTTATAATATTACTTTCCTGTGCAGGAGCCTGTACCGGGGCCATCTTGTAGATCTGTATTACTTTATTTTTAACTTCATACTGTAGTTGCTGGCCGGTAAGAATAATGTCCAGCATCTCACTGATCGTTTTATCCTGCGCCTCCACGCTGATTTTCTTTTCTAACTCCATTTCAGAAGAGCTGCACCACAGGGAGTAAGATGTAAGTGTCTTCAGCTTTTTAAGGGCTTCTTTTACCGTAACATTGTGCATACTCATTGAGACCCTTTGTTCCTGTGCAAAGGCTCCGATGCTACAACATAAAAGCATGATTAATAATAGTTTTCTCATATCATCCGTTTAAAATGTTTATGGACTAATTTACACGATTTCTTATTTCATTTTTTTTCATTATCTGAATAGTATCCCCTTTTATGGTGTAATAGAGACTGTTTTTCTCCGCTATGATTTTCAATATGTCAGTGATTGTTTCTTCATTGCAGAAGTCACCGTAGAAGTGTTTCTCCCTTAGAGTTTTGTCTTCTATCACAATATGTACATTGAAAGCTCTTTCCAGGTCTTTTACAATCTGACTGAGTGGTTCTTCATCAAAAAACAGTATATTCCGGGCTGCTGCTTTGGGGAGGCAGGTTGCTGCGGGAGCCTTTGCATTGTCGGTGGGGGATAATGCTGCACTTTTGGAGTGGGAGGTGGTCCACATTACATAGTTAGATGCAATAACATTGCGTACTTGCGTCCGTTCGCTTTTTTGATTGATGACTGCCTGTTGGTTAGGTTTCAATAAAATATTGGCTTTTGAATTTTTGTTGTTTTCAACAGCCAGACTTCCTTCTACCAGTGTAATTTTGGCTTTCTCATCTTCCGGATAGGCTTTCATGTTAAATTTGGTTCCTAATACATGAATGGCAATTTTTCCAGAACTTACTCTGAAAGGGAGTTCCTTGTTTTTGCTGACCTCAAAGTAGGCTTCTCCTTTTAAAGTCACATTTCTGTTACTTCGCCCGAAACTTCCGGGATATTCAAGTTTACTTCCCGAATTGAGCCATACCTGTGTACCATCCGGCAGGGTGACCAATGATTTTGAACCATAGGCTATTTCTATACTTTGCATAGAGTTATCCCATGAATTTTCGCCGGTTGATTTTAATAAATATCCCACTCCGAATGCCAGTAATACAATCGCTACATAGCCTATCCAGGCGATAGAGTGTTTTCGGTTTATGGTATATTCTTTTTGTCTGGTGATTTTATATATGCGGTTGTAAGCCGGGATTACCCGGGCTGTGAAATGCTTTTCTTTTTGCTTGATCCGGAAAAGTTTTAGTGTGGCATAATAACAGGTATAAGTACGCTGGTTGTTTGCATTGTTATTATACCACGCTTGTAGTTCCTGCTCTTCATTAGGAGTGAGGGCTCCATTAAATTGCTTTTTAATTAATTTGAAAATATTATCCATAAATTCTCTATTAATTGTTTGTTGATTGTATAAAGACGTAATAGAGAATAAAAGGGGTAGTGAGAAAATGAAATATTTTTCTACTAAAATGATTTATTTTAATAGAAAAAAGAAGTTAGTGCTTTTAATTTTTTACTGAAAGTTAAGTAAAAAGAAAAAGTTGCAATGCCAGGATGCATAAAATATAATCGGTGAGATCTTCACGAAGAGCATTTAACGCGTTTTTTATGTGATATTTGACTGTATTTACAGAAATGCCTAATTCTGCGGCAATTTCCTGATGGCTTTTGCCTTCATAGCGGCTGAGGATGAATACTTTCCGGCATTCTTCGGATAATCCGTTGATAATTTGCTGTATTTGTTCTTCTAATTCCTGAGATACCAATTGCTCAAAAACATCCTCGTCCGGTGCAAAACAGTTTTGATATTTTTTGTCTGTGATGTCTACTGAATGAAAAGAATGGTCAGCTCGTATAAAGTCGATAGCCTGATTCCGAACAGCTCTCATTAAATATCCCCTGATGGACTTTGTTACAGCTATTTGCTTTCGTTTTTCCCATAATGCGAGCATCACGTCTTCTACGATACTTTGGCATATGTATTCATCATGGACATATTCATAAGCAACGGCACACAAAAATGCATAATGTTGTTTGAAAATAATCTCGTATGCTTTATGATTACTATTCTGAAGTTTCGATATCAGCTCACGTTCGTCCATGCCGTTAAGTAACTATTTTCTTGCAAAAGTAGTTATTTTGTCGATATATCCTATAAAATCTAATAATAGTGATTGTTTTTTTAGAATATTCCGTTTGTAGTTGTTCTGTTTCTCTTTTGCTGACATTGTTTTTATTTGTGATTGTTTGTAAGTTGTTGATTATCAATTGATGTAAGGATGTACATTCTTGTAGTGTGAAAGTGTACATTTTTGTATGACAGGATTGTACACTTTTGTGGTACTAATGTGTACAACCTTGTCCTATTAAAGTAATAAGAAGATAATTTTATTATTTATTTTGGTCTCTTTTTATTACAAATAATGCAAGACCTTTATTTTGAAGTTTATGTCCTTTGTAATCTTTTAGAAATAGCCTGTCGGCTTCTCTACGAGAAACGCCTCGTTTGTCGTAGAGAAACGGTCCGATCTTCGTAGAGTTTCGAAGCGTTTCTCGTAGAGAAAAAATATGTATATTTAATGTGTTGATATTTAGTATTTTAACAAGAGTTTGGTATGTCTTGTATTTTCTTAATGATACTATCTTTCTTTTTCTTCTTTTCTTTGTGTACTAGTTTTATAAATAGTTACAAAATTAAGTTCGGAAGTGGCTGTTGTTCTTGTGCTTAAAAATGGTAATACTTTGGGTGTTTTTTATCAATTTTGGTAGAAATATTTATGGGAAGTATGACAAACGATGTTTGGTTGAAATGTATGTTAACTCAGGCTTTCGAGAATAAAATGATGTGTAAGATAAAGAAAAACAGTTTTTTAATCTGTGTTTTATTGAATAATAATACTCAGTAGAACTTTGTGTGACTCTGTGGTGAGTTTAACTCATTTATTGATTCATATTAAAAAATCTTCAATGCGTTAGTTCTATAAATAATTCTTCCGCGTTTTTTTGATAATTGAAAGATTAGCACTAATTTTGCACCCTCATTTGAATATAGAATAAAGTATAAATCAAATAAATAATTGTCAGAATGAACGTTTCATTTCAAAACATTGACAAAGTAAGCGCATTGCTTACAGTAAAGCTGGAAAAGGCTGATTATCAGGAAAAAGTAGATAAATCTTTGAAGACATTCCGTCAAAAAGCTCAGATCCCGGGATTCCGTAAAGGGATGGTACCGATGAGCCTGGTGAAGAAAATGTATGGTAAATCAGTGGTTGCTGAGGAAGTAAATAAACTTCTTTCAGAAAAAGTATATGATTATATTAAGAGTAATAATATAAATATGCTGGGCGAACCAATGCCTAACGAAGAAAAGCAGCAGGTGATTGATTTCGATACAATGGAAGATTTTGAATTTGTATTTGATATTGCTTTGGCACCTGAATTTAAGGCGGAAGTAAGTAGCAGTGATAAGGTAGACTACTATACAATCGAAGTAACTGATGCAATGGTAGACAACCAGGTGAAAGCTTATACACAGCGTAATGGTAAATACGAACAGGTTGCTGCTTACGAAGATAACGATATGCTGAAAGGCCTGATTGCCGAACTCGATGAAAACGGTAATACTAAAGAAGGTGGTATTCAGGTAGAAGGTGCCGTATTGATGCCTTCTTATATGAAGAACGATGAGCAGAAAGCTATTTTTGCCAATGCAAAAGTAAACGATGTATTGGTGTTCAATCCGAATACTGCATATGACGGACATGCTGCTGAAATCGCATCGTTACTGAAGATTGAAAAAGAGGCTGCTGCTGAAGTGAAATCTGATTTCAGTTTCCAGGTGGAAGAAATTACTCGTTTTGTGTCTGGTGAATTAAATCAGGAAATCTTTGATCAGGTATTTGGCGAAGGCGTTGTGAAGACTGAAGAAGAATTCCGTGCTAAAATTAAGGAAAGCATTGCTGAACAGCTTGTTGCCGACAGTGATTATAAATTCCTGATTGACGCTCGTAAGATGTTGATGGAGAAGGTTGGTAAACTTGAATTCCCGGATGCATTGCTGAAACGTGTGATGTTGTTGAACAACAGAGAAAAAGGTGAAGAATTCGTAGCTGAAAACTATGACAAGAGTATTGAAGAACTGACTTGGCACCTGATTAAAGAACAGTTGGTGAAAGACAACGAAATCAAAGTTGAGCAGGAAGATGTAATCAAGATGGCTAAAGAGGCTACCAAAGGACAGTTTGCTCAGTATGGTATGATGACTGTGCCCGAGGATATTCTTGAAAACTACGCTCAGGAAATGTTGAAGAAAAAAGAAAATGTTGATGGTCTTGTAGGGCGCGTGGTTGAAGCTAAATTGGCTACAGCGCTGAAAGCTAAGGTAACGCTGAACAACAAGACTGTTCCGATGGAAGAATTTAACAAGATGTTCGAATAATATCCTTTTACAGGAAAGAACATAAAGTCACAGAAACACAGAGTTTTTATAAAATTATAACTCTGTGTTTTTTTGTGTCTCTGTGTTCTTTTTTGTTTCTTTGCAGTTACATATTAAAAAATAAGAAAGGAACATAAAAATGGACGATTTTAGAAAATACGCAACCAAGCATTTAGGAATGAACAGCTTGGCACTGGATGATGTGATTAAATCACAGGCTGGGTATTTGAATCCCTATATTCTTGAAGAAAGACAGCTCAATGTAACACAACTTGATGTGTTCTCGCGTCTGATGATGGACCGCATTATCTTTCTTGGTACTCAGATAGACGATTATACAGCCAATACTTTGCAGGCTCAGTTGTTGTATCTGGATTCTGTGGATCCGGGCAAAGATATCTCTATCTATATTAATTCTCCGGGAGGGTCAGTGTATGCCGGATTGGGCATCTATGATACAATGCAATTCATTTCCAGTGATGTGGCTACTATCTGTACAGGTATGGCTGCTTCTATGGCTGCTGTTCTGCTGGTAGCGGGTACAGAGGGTAAGCGTTCTGCTTTAAAGCATTCCCGCGTAATGATTCACCAACCGATGGGGGGGGCGCAAGGACAGGCTTCGGACATCGAAATCACTGCCCGCGAAATAATGAAGTTAAAGAAAGAACTCTATACGATTATTGCAGACCATTCTCATACAGACTTTGAAAAGGTATGGGCGGATTCTGACCGTGATTACTGGATGACAGCAGAAGAAGCCAAGGAGTATGGTATGGTAGACGAAGTGTTGATTAAAAAATAAAAATGGCTGAATCAAAAAATAATAAAAAGAGATGTAGTTTTTGCGGCCGTACGGAGAATGAAGTCGGCTTCCTGATAACAGGAATGAACGGTTATATCTGCGATAGTTGTGCCACCCAGGCTTATGAGATAACTCAGGAAGCGCTGGGGGCTGACAAAAAGGGCGCAGGAACTACAAAACTGAATCTGAAAGAACTGCCTAAACCGGTAGAAATCAAAAAGTTCTTAGATCAGTATATTATCGGGCAGGACGATGCGAAACGATTTCTGTCCGTGTCGGTATACAATCACTACAAGCGTCTTTTACAGAAAGACACGGGAGATGATGTGGAGATTGAAAAGTCGAACATCATTATGGTGGGAAGTACCGGAACCGGAAAAACTCTATTGGCACGTACAATTGCAAAGCTGCTGCATGTGCCGTTTACTATTGTAGATGCTACAGTGCTTACTGAGGCTGGTTATGTAGGAGAAGACATCGAGAGTATTCTCACCCGCCTGCTCCAGGTGGCCGATTATAATGTACCCGAGGCAGAACAGGGAATTGTATTTATAGACGAAATAGATAAGATTGCCCGCAAAGGTGATAACCCTTCTATAACCCGTGATGTCAGTGGTGAAGGTGTACAGCAGGGGTTACTCAAACTATTGGAAGGATCTGTTGTAAATGTACCGCCTCAGGGTGGTCGTAAACATCCGGATCAGAAAATGATTCCCGTGAACACCAAAAATATTCTGTTTATTTGTGGAGGTGCTTTCGATGGTATCGAGAAGAAGATAGCACAGCGCTTGAATACGCATGTGGTAGGCTATAGCGCTTCACGTAAGACAGCTACGATTGATAAAAGCAATATGATGCAGTATATTGCACCGCAAGACTTGAAATCATTCGGATTGATACCCGAAATTATCGGTCGTTTGCCGGTGCTTACTTATCTGAATCCGTTGGATCGTGATGCACTTCGTGCGATACTGACAGAACCGAAAAACTCCATTATCCGTCAATATGTGAAGTTATTTGAGATGGATGGAGTCAAACTGACGTTCCAGGATGAGGTGTTTGAGTACATCGTAGATAAAGCAGTTGAATATAAGCTCGGAGCACGCGGATTGCGTTCCATTGTAGAGACAATCATGATGGATGTCATGTTTGAAATCCCTTCGGAAAATAAAAAAGAGTACGAAGTAACATTGGATTATGCGAAATTGCAGCTGGAAAAAGCAAATATAGCAAGATTGCAAACTGCTTAAAATCAAAAGGTAAGAAGTATCGGATGGTTCGTTTCTGTTTTTTATTGAAAAATATTAGTCGAATTATGCTTGATATTTAAGAAGTTGTTTATAACTTTGTTAGAGCTCTTTTACAGAAAGAGTTTTTAAAGTTAAACCATGAACTGAATAAAACAACCTATTTAAGATGGCAGGGAAGATTAATTTGACAGACCAACTGAAACAGTATTTCGGATTTGATAAATTCAAAGGAAATCAGGAAGCGATCATTCAGAACTTGCTTAATGGTGGCGATACTTTTGTGTTGATGCCTACCGGTGGCGGCAAATCTTTATGCTATCAGTTGCCTTCTCTTTTGATGGAGGGTACGGGAATTGTTATTTCTCCATTGATTGCATTGATGAAGAATCAAGTGGATGCAATGCGTAACTTCAGTGAGGAGGATGGTATAGCCCATTTTATTAATTCTTCATTAAATAAAGGTGCGATAGACCAGGTGAAGTCTGATATTCTTGCCGGAAAGACAAAGTTGCTGTATGTGGCTCCTGAGTCATTGACGAAGGAAGAGAACGTGGAGTTTTTGCGGTCGGTAAAAATCTCGTTTTACGCAGTAGATGAGGCTCACTGTATTTCGGAATGGGGACATGATTTCCGTCCGGAATATCGAAGAATACGTCCTATTATTAATGAGATAGGCAAAGCGCCACTTATTGCGCTTACAGCAACTGCAACACCCAAAGTGCAACACGACATCCAGAAGAATCTGGGAATGGTAGACGCACAAGTCTTTAAATCGTCGTTTAATCGGCCGAACTTATATTATGAGGTACGTCCGAAAACTACAAATATAGATAGAGATATCATTAAGTTTATCCGAAATAATCCGGAAAAGTCAGGTATTATCTACTGTCTGAGCCGGAAAAAAGTGGAAGAACTTGCTGAAATTCTTCAGGCGAATGGTATTAACGCACGAGCTTATCATGCAGGTATGGATTCGGCTACAAGGACTCAAAATCAAGATGACTTCCTGATGGAAAAAATTGATGTGATTGTGGCAACCATTGCTTTTGGTATGGGGATCGATAAACCGGATGTCAGGTATGTGATGCATTATGATATACCAAAGAGTCTGGAAGGTTACTATCAGGAGACAGGGCGTGCCGGCAGAGATGGCGGTGAGGGCAAGTGCATTACCTTTTATACAAATAAAGACCTGCAGAAACTGGAGAAGTTTATGCAAGGCAAACCTGTGGCAGAACAGGAAATAGGCAAGCAGCTTCTGCTGGAAACTGCTGCGTATGCCGAATCTTCCGTTTGTCGCCGTAAGACTTTATTACATTACTTTGGCGAAGAGTATACGGAAGATAATTGTGGAAATTGTGACAACTGTTTAAACCCTAAAAAACAAGTGGAGGCTCAAGAATTATTGTGTGCTGTGATTGAAGCGGTCATAGCGGTAAAAGAAAACTTTAAGGCAGACTATATAATAGATATTTTACAAGGAAGAGAAACTTCTGAAATACAAGCACATTTACATGAAGATCTGGAAGTATTCGGATCGGGTATGGGCGAAGAAGATAAAACCTGGAACGCTGTTATTCGTCAGGCATTGATTGCCGGTTATCTAAGTAAAGACGTTGAGAATTATGGCCTGTTGAAAGTGACAGAGGAAGGACATAAGTTTCTGAAGAAACCTAAATCGTTTAAAATTACAGAAGATAATGATTTTGAAGAGGTAGAAGAAGAAACTCCGGCCAGAGGTGGTGGTTCTTGTGCTGTGGATCCGGCACTTTACTCTATGCTTAAAGACTTGCGGAAGAAACTTTCTAAAAAACTGGAAGTTCCCCCTTATGTTATTTTCCAGGATCCTTCTTTGGAAGCGATGGCGACCATTTATCCGGTGACGCTTGATGAACTCCAGAATATTCCGGGAGTTGGAGCTGGAAAAGCGAAACGTTATGGTGAGGAGTTCTGCAAACTGATTAAGCGTCATTGTGAAGAGAATGAGATAGAGCGCCCTGAGGATTTACGTGTGCGTACTGTCGCCAATAAATCGAAGTTAAAGGTTGCTATCATTCAGGCCATTGACCGTAAGGTTGCATTGGATGATATTGCTTTGTCCAAAGGGATTGAATTCGGTGAACTGTTGGATGAAGTAGAAGCGATTGTTTATTCGGGCACAAAACTGAATATTGATTATTTTCTTGACGAAATAATGGATGAAGACCATATGCTTGATATTTATGATTATTTCAAAGAGTCAACAACAGACAAAATAGATGATGCCCTGGATGAATTGGGAGATGAGTTTACAGAGGAGGAAGTGCGTCTGGTGCGTATTAAGTTTATCTCGGAAATGGCTAATTAAAAAAAAGCAAAATATATTTTGCGGAGAATAGCAAAAGTCCGGTTACCCGTTGAGGTAGCCGGACTTTTTTATGGAGGAAAATAAAGGTTTCTTTTTGAAATGTAGTAATACTGAATTGTTATAAAAACACGGCATTTCTCTTTCATTTGGATGGAAATGGGAAATTTTAACAATAAAGTAGGAGTTTTTACGGAATTATATTTAACTTTGTAGCATCAAATAAAAAAAATACAAGTATAAGTTTTACACCTGACAAAACAAGTTTATCATGAATGAGGATTACTTAATAAATCTATTAACTGCACACGCTCTGAATATTTGGGTCAAGATAAAAAAATGCCCTGTCTGAATATCTTCTCTTGAGCTATTATCTATAATGTATTTAAAAGTGATTTTCTCTCTTTTGCTTTTTTATGTATACATTGAAACTGCTCATACTATAAATATCCTAACGAAAAGAATTTCTTTATTATAATCAATGCTATCACACCTGACAAAACAAGTTTATCATGGATGAAGATTACTTAATTACCGTTTTTGCCGTACGTGCTTTAAAAAATGTCTGGGTCAAGATAAAAAAATGGCCTGTTTGAATACTCTCTTTTAATCGTATTAAAGTTTATGCGAAAATAGTTACCCTCTTTTGAAGAGGGCTGGATTTGTTTTATCATATCTGATTGCATCCCCCGTCTTTGTACGCACATGAATAGTCTAAATAAGTATATAGAATAAAGTTTAATTAAAAAGAACGCAGAAGATGAGAAAAAGTATCCTTTTGTTTGTACTTTTTTCAGTTTTGCATATCTCAATGCTCTATGCACAGGGGTATGTCGTGAACGGACATATCATTTCGGCTGAAGATAATCAGCCTTTGATAGGTGTTTCTGTTCTGGAAAAAGGTACAACGAATGGTGTAATTACCGATATGGATGGTAATTACAGACTGAATGTAACAAAGTCTCCGGCAACCTTGCAATTCTCTTATATAGGAATGACAATGGTAGAAAAGCAGGTGACAGGTACTTCAACAATTAATGTTACAATGGAAAATGCCACTCAAATGGTGGACGAAGTTGTGGTGGTGGCTTACGGGGTAAAGAAAAAAGGGACCATAGCCGGTTCGGTTTCCGTAGTTAAAGGTGATAAGATTGAGAACACACCCACAGCCAGCTTCGATCAGGCACTACAAGGTAAGTCTGCCGGATTAACCGTTTTACAGAATACAGGGGAACCGAGTGCTGCTGCCAGTTTTCAGATTCGTGGAACGAATTCAATCAATGCAGGTACTGCACCTCTCTTTATTATGGATGGAGTTGCTATCTCTGCCGATGATTTTTCGTCTATCAATCCCAATGATATAGAAAGTTTTACAGTGCTGAAGGATGCATCGTCTACTTCAATTTACGGAGCTCGTGCCGCCAATGGTGTGATTGTGATTACAACAAAGAGGGGACGTACGGCTGAAAAAGGAAAAATCATTCTTCGTGCTCAATATGGTTTTTCTGACCTGGCGTATGGTAAGTGGGATCAGATGAACACAACGGAACGCCTCAATTATGAGGAACAGATCGGACTGCGTGTGCCGGGCACGTATGATCGTGAAGCATTAGAGCGCATTGATATAAACTGGCGTGATGTAATATACAATAATAATGCTCCCATGTATTCTTATGAATTGAGTACATCGGGTGGAAGTAACAAATTCAACTATTTTGTTTCGGCAGCTTATTTTGGTCAGGAAGGTATTGCAGTAGGATCTGATTTTGAACGTTATTCGGTTCGTGCCAACCTGGAGGTCCGTCCGGTGGAATGGTTGAAAATCGGCACGAATACTTCTTTATCATATGAAAAAATAAAGGAAGCAGACGAAGGTGATTATAATGTAGTGACTCCGGTTTCGGCTTCTAAGTTTATGTTACCTTATTGGAATCCTTATAGGGAAGACGGTTCTTACACATCTGTAGGAGACGGTTCTTGGAATGGTACGAATCAGAACCCCTTGGAGTGGCTGGATAATAATCCGGTAAAACGGAATCGTATGAAGGTGTTGACCAGTCTGTTTGCTGAGTTGAGACCCATTGAAGGGTTGGTACTACGTACTGTCGGAGGTCTCGATGCATCAGACAACCGTCTGACCGCTACCTCTAATCCTTCGTATGTCCCTAATTATGGTTCCGGTACGGTAGCCAAATCATTTGAGCGTTATAGTAACCTGACATGGACAAATACTGCCAATTATACATTTACAATAAAGGATGACCACAATATTAGCCTGCTGCTTGGACAAGAGGCGGTTATTAATCAGTCTGAAGGATTTAATGTAACCACAAGAGGACAATCCAATGATAAATTGTTGACTATGGCTACTGCCACCTCTGCCACTTCATGGGACGACATTGTATCAGAGGCCACTTATTTGTCTTTCTTCGGTCGTGCGGAATATAACTATAGCAATAAGTATTATGCCGATTTTTCAGTTCGTAGAGACGGTTCTTCCAAGTTCGGCAAGGATGCACGCTGGGCCAACTTCTGGTCGGTAGGTGCGATGTGGAACCTGAAATCGGAAGACTTCTTAAAGGATATAGATTGGCTGACCAATCTTCAGCTGATTGCGAGTATCGGAACATCGGGAAACTCTTCCATTCCTAATTATGATCATACGGCCTTGTTTGCAGCCGGACCGCAGTATTCCGGTAAAACCGGTATCGCACCCTATTCACGTGGAAATGAAAACTTGACCTGGGAAAAATTAATGACTACCAATATTGGTGTGAAGATCGGGCTTTTTGATCGTCTGAATCTGAACGTTGAATTCTATAATAAAAAGACAACTGATATGTTGATGGAAGTTCCCGTCACCTTTGGTAATGGCTTCAATACTAAATGGGACAATATCGGAGCCATGATTAACAGGGGAGTGGAGTTTGATGTGGATGCAGATATTATTCGTACGAAAGACTTCACATGGAATGTTTCAGCGAATGCTTCTTATAATCACAATGAAATAACAGAATTGTATAATGGTCTGGATGAATATGAAATAAGTACGACTGGGCTACTTTTGAAAGTTGGACATTCTTATGGTGAATTTCATGCAGTGCGTTATGCGGGAGTTAATCCGGCCAATGGTGATGCTTTATGGTACACTAAAGACGGAGAACTGACAAATCGTTTTAGCAATGAAGACCGTGTGTTATTGGGCAAATCTTATGTAGCCCCCTGGCAAGGTGGTTTTGGTACAACCTTTTCTTATAAGGGTATTCAGTTGTCTGCCTTGTTTAGCTGGGTGGCAGACCGTTGGATGATGAACAATGACCGCTTCTTTGATGAAAGTAACGGTACATATGCTGTTTATAACCAATCTGCTAAATTATTAAATCGCTGGCAGAAACCTGGTGATATAACAGAAATTCCCCGTGATGGAGTCCAGACGCAGCTTGATAGCCATTTGGTAGAAGATGCTTCGTTTATGCGTTTGAAAAATTTGTCGCTTAGTTATACTTTCCCGCAATCGTTATTGAAAAAGACAAAAGTGATAGAACGTGCTAAAGTATTTGGGCAAGCACAGAATTTATTGACTTTCACTAAGTTCACAGGTCTGGATCCGGAATCTAATTTGAATATGTACCGGGCGTCGTATCCGTTGTCCCGTCAGTTCTCATTCGGCATTGAAGTTACATTCTAATAAGTAGAAGAAAGAGTATGAAAAAGATAAGAATATATTTATTAGTGGCACTATTGTGTGGAATGTCCTCCTGTAGTGATTTTCTGGACAGATACCCGGATACAGCTGTGCCCGAAGAAGAGTCGATGACCGATCTGGTATCCAGTGAGCAGATTGTAATTGGTATTTATAGTAGTTTTAAGAATTCCGCTTTGTATAGCGGAACTTTGACCTTGGCACCCGATGTGCAGACTGATCTGGTATATGCTGTAAAAGGGTATACGAATGTATATGGTCCGTTGTATCGTTGGGATTTCCGGGACAGTGATACAAGTATTGAATCGGTATATTCGGGGTTGTATCAAGTGATCGCCCGCTGCAATTTCTTTATGGATCATAAAGATGAAGTATATGGTAAACTAACAACAGAGGCCGATAAAACTACTTTCAAGAAATACGAAGGGGATGTTTATTTTTTCCGTGCGTTAGCTTATTCTGATTTGATACGTATGTATTGTGAGGCTTATGATCCGGATAACGCGGAAAATCAGCTGGGAGTTTCTTTGTATTTGCGCTATCGTAAAGAGGGTGAGGATAGCTCTATTGAGCCTCGTGCTTCATTAGCTGATTCTTATAAACAGGTATTAAGTGACCTGGAACAGGCGGAGAAATATGCAACCCGTAAGGGAGCAGACACGCAGTGGATTACAATAGGAGCCGTGCAGACCTTGAAATCAAGAGTTTATCTTCATATGAAGAATTGGGAAAAGGTGATAGAATATGCTACAAAGGTAGTTGACTCCAAAGTATATACCTTGGCCGATGCAATGAAAGTAAAATGGGTAGATGAAGAAACTGGTAATACGATGACCGATTATCAACGCATGTGGAAATATGATGAAGGTGATGAAGTGATCTGGCGTGTGCAAATGAGTACGACGGATAGAGGGGGCGCACTGGGAACGGTCTTTCTGAACTATAATAATGTGGCTTATCTGCCCGATTATGTACCGGCTAAGTGGCTGCTTGATTCGTATAGTACAAATGATATGCGCTATTCTGCTTTCTTTTATTCCATTAAGACCGGATATTCTCATGGATTAACCTGGCCTATTGTGATCAAATATTTGGGTAATGCGGATATCGATGCCGGTGTTGGTAAGTATTATACAAATATTCAAAAAGTATTGCGTTACGCTGAAGTCTTTTTGAACCGTGCTGAGGCTTATGCACAATTGGGAAAAACGAAAGAGGCCAATAATGATTTGACTAAGTTGCGAAGAGCGCGTATTGCAGATTATGGTAGTGCATCCTATACTCAGGATAAACTGATGAAGGCAATTCAGGATGAACGTGCAAAAGAATTATTTATGGAAGGTTTCCGTTTGTCTGATTTGAAGCGTTGGAATTTAGGTTTTGAACGCACGCCCCAAACCGGAACGATAGATGGATCTTTAAATAACTCATTGAAAATAGAAAAAGGTAATCCAGCCTTTATATGGCCTATCCCGAAACATGAACTTGATGCTTCGATGGGATTGGTTAAACCAAATGAAAGTAATAAATAAGGGAGATGATTATGAAGAAAAGCATATATAGTTTATGTGTACTGTTTGCAATTCTGTTTGTGAGTTGCGATGGCAAGGAAATATTGTATTCCGGCGATTCGTATGTCATGTTTGCCGACTCTGCCATGGTAATGCCTGTAACGGTGAATTCGGAAAGAACTTTTGATATTGTAGTTGCTGCTACCCAGGCAATGGATTATGACCGGAATTACGTGGTAAGTGTAGATGTAGATCATACAAATGCCATTGAAGGATATCATTTTGAGCTTTTGAATAAGAATGTTTTGATAAAGTCAGGTGAGAGGACAGGAGTGGTGACGATGAAAGGGTATTTTGATAATATGAATCGTACAGATAGTCTGGCAGTCACTTTGAAACTGATCAACGATAAGAATGAAACGATGAGCCTGTACGGGAATACGACAAATATCTTTTTATTTAAATGCTATCCGTTTAATATAAATGATTACATAGGTGACATGCGTATGACATGTACATTCCCGTTCAGTGAAGATTCTAAGAGCTTTTTAGTGAAAAGCGAGAAGATAGACGATCATACAATGCTTATCAAGGCACCGTTTGATGACAGTTATGATTTAAAGGTCAAATTCAATGCATCGGATGATGAACCGATGAATGAGGAAGTAACTGTTGTGGAACAGGAAGCGTTTCTCGACGCAGGATACGGGTTGGTTTTTGCACAATCGGTGGCAAGTAACCCGAGCTTTTTCATCGCAGCAGACAGAGGAGTAGTTCTCTATTTGAACATATTCCTTCCTAAAGTGGGCTCATTTGGAACATACCTGTATATATTTGAATGGATCAGCCCTTATGAGGCCGAAGCAGAAAAGAACGGTATTACTCCTCCTTATGACATTAAGGTACAGCCTACAGGATATTCATTGAAAAAATAATCGATTAAAAGAAAGAAAATATGAATACAATCACCCATTTGAAAAATCGGTTGGGCTATTGGGCGTTACTCGTAATGACCTTTGCCATTGCAGCCTGTTCGGATGATAAGGAAGAATCACCGGAGGTGCAGGGAAAAACAACGTTTGATGTTGAAGATATAGTTTTTGTAAGTGAAAAAGGAGAACAGGAGACAACCTTCTCTTTTGAAGCAGGAAATGAATGGACGGCTTCTTTTTCGGAAGGTGGCAGTGTGTTTTTCTCGGCTTCACAAACTAAAGGAAGTAAAGGCAAAGCGGAAATTACCATACAACCTTTGAGAACAAACCTGGAAGCACAGGTACGTACAGCGGAATTCCGTATATCAGTTGTTGGAGATGAAATGGTATATGTGGTGAAGATCTCTCAATTAGGCAAAGGGGCTAACCTTGTGGTCGACACAGAAAGCTTGGTTTTAGAGGCGGATAATGTTGGTGAGTATTTTGTAGATACACTGACTGTAAGCTCTGATCAAACTTGGGAGTTGACCGATGCAACAAGCGGAATACTTTTCTCTTTTATAGACGAGCATCAGTCCGGTCAGATTACTACTAAGAAAGTAGAAGTGAAAGTACTGTTTACAGACTTTGAATCAATGGTCCTGGAAGGTGGGTTTAATATTAAGGCCGGTGCTACTCTGAAACATATTTCGGTGAAAGCTACAGCCGAATGTAAAGCTTATCTGACAGAAGAAATGGATGCGGAAGTTGAAAAGTTGGAACTGTTGATAGACCCTGCTACCCCCGGAGTCTATATGGCTCCTCTGTATGTCTCTTCAAATATTCAGTGGAAATTGGAGTTGCCGGAATGGTTGTCTACTCCTCAACCCACTAATATTACTGTATCAGGAACGTTGGCTACGAACCCTTTATATGTAGAAGTACGCATAGCTGACGGTATGATTCCTGCGTCAGAAAAAGAAGATGTGATTATATTGTCGGATGTTCGTTCCAAGCAACTGATTATTATTCCTATTCACTTTGCCGGAATCAGTGATGATTATATTAATCATAATTTTGAGTTCCCGGCATTTGATCCGTATGGAAATGATTTTGCATTTGATCCGATACCAGGTACGGCACGGATACTCGAATTGCCATTTATGATTGAAACAGGTGAAAATTATACAGATGTAACTGATGCACCATTCAAGTTACTTTTATGTAAATGTGTGAATGGAGCGCTTGAGCGTACAGCTGTCCATTGGGCTACTTTGCGTATGGGCGATTCTTCCAAAGATAAGACATCCAATGGGATATATACAAAGGAACTTTATCTGGTAGCTAATCAGCGTGGCGACGAGGATGATGTGAATAAGCTTACCTCTATGGGAGAAGATAGAGAGGCTTATCTGTTTATTGTTCCCAATTCGGTAAGTTTTGATGATTTGTTTGAAGATCCGGTTTCTACCACTTTGAAGAGCCAGTATATAGGGTCATATATACGGCAAAAAAATGCTTTTCTGGAATATAAGATGAGTGTAACCGGTATTGAAAATGGAGCAACGATCACTCTTCCGGCAGCAGGTGAAACAAAATCTTTTGATATGCTTTCTGATGCGGTGAAAATCTTTACACCCCGGTTGGATGTGACGGAAGTCATAGCAGGAGTTGAGAATCCGCGTACTTTTGTCCCTAATGATGTAAATGTTGAATTTAAAATGAAAGATGGTGTGGTCGATTTAACTAAGTTCGTACTTATCGTAGGAAAGAATAAGGATAAACGGGATCGTGTAATCAAGATTGAATTTAAGGCATTTAGAGGTGTTAATCCGGAAGATGGTAGTGATAATACCTTTACGATGTTTACTTTCTATGTTAAACAACCATTTCAATAATTAAATATACTGTTAATAATGAAGTTATTATATCAAATATTAGGAGTGTTTGTGGCTTTTCTGGGGCTTGTTCTGGTCGGAAGTTGTTCTGATGATGAAATAGTCGCCTCACAGGAAGGTTACGGATATATGCAGCTTCAGTTGCATAAGAAGGGTGCGGACTCCCGCGCATTGGATAGCGGAAAGGAACTCAGCTATCTGAAGGATGTACGTAAGATTCAGATTACCTTAGCATCTGCCGGTAATCAATCTTTCAGTATGGCATTGATGCCGAAGTCTGTCAGTGAAGAGGGTGCTGAATTTGGATTATCTACTGTACCGGTGCAATTGATGCCCGGTACTTATAAGATCACTTACTTTGTTGTTTATGGAGATGAGGTTGTGGATGGACAGGCTGAAATCTTACAGTCGGGGACACCTGATGAAGAGGTTAACTTCCGGATAGAGAATAACCGTCTGACAGAGGTTGATTTTGCGTTAGAAGCTGTATTGTATGGTAAATATGCGGCAGTATTTGGCAAAGACTTGTCTGCCATTGAGTCTCCTCTTTCTCGTGCAACTGTTGATAACAGCGAGATAAAATACGATGATATTGCTTCTGCTGTGTTCACGTTTAAGTATTCAAGTAATGGCGTTAGCTATGTTGAGAGTTATCCGGTAAAGGCAAAAAAGGAAAAAAAAGCTCAGCTGTTTTCTACCGATACGATTCAAATGAAACAGGGAGATTATGTTCTGTCTCATTATAAATTGTATAATAAGAATCAGGAACTGATCTATGCAATGGACGAAGAGCAGAATGTGAAGATTGAGCATTTTAAGCTTTTGCGTGATACGGTGGATGTGAAACTATATGAAACGGCAGCGATTCGCGATTACATTGCTTTGTATAACATTTGGAAGGCAATGGGAGGTGAAGAGTGGTCATGGAACGGTGAAGGCTATAATGTAGGTTCAAACTGGGTGTTTAAGTTTGCTGATGGTACTCCGCGTCCTATCGATATGTGGGGAGATCAACCGGGAGTAGGGCTTGGTGGTAATGGCAGGGTTACTTCTTTAAATCTGGGAAGTTTCAATCCTAAAGGTTTCGTTCCCGATGCTATCGGCGATTTGACTCAGCTTGAAACTTTGTATCTTGGAAATCATGATGAAACAGTTTCGATTGTTGGAGATGAGGGTATGGAGGGCATACTTAGCCATTATCTGCTTGCACGTGAAGGAGTGGATGTACGTGCCCACCGTATGGATATTGCACGCGAAAGGTTTGCTTTGAGAAGAGCGCAGCTTCAGGTAGCTTCTAAATTGAACTATGAGAGCAGAAATGCACGTCCCACCGTATATACAAAATATGCAGGTAGGAATAAGGGTTCTATGTCAAATCGTATTACAGGTATTTCTGAGCGTATTGGTGAATTAGCAGGTACATTGACTATGCTATACATAGCAAATGGATTTATAGAAGAGTTGCCGGAATCATTTGGTAAATTGGAGAATCTTACAGATTTGGAAATTTATAATTGCCGGGTGACTACTTTCCCGGAACAGTTGAAAGAACTGCCTAACCTGGTTTCCTTAAACTTCTCTATGAATGGGAACCTTGATTTAGAATCAACCTATGAGAACTTGGATGACTTTTTTACGAATGGAAAGTCTCAGGGAACGGTTCAACTTTTATACTTGAATGACAATAAGTTAACTAAACTACCACCCAGTATTCGTAATATGAAAAAGCTGGGAATGCTTGATTTGGCTTATAACAAACTGGTTGAACTTCCTGCTCTTGGTAATGTATCTCCTGTTCAGTTTATGGTTGATTGTAATGAACTGGGCAATGAAGATTTGGGAGCCGGAGCTACTCCTATTCCTAATAACTTCTGTATTACAGATGATTTAGAGTTGTTCTCAGCTTCTTGTAATAAGTTAAAGAAGTTTCCGGTATTGTTGTCTAATATGAAAAATGACGGTAAATATTCCATTGAAGAGATAGACCTGTCTGTCAACCAGATTGATGGTTTTGAACCGGGCTTTAAAGGAGTGCGTGCAGAGAAACTTAATTTATGTTCCAACAAGTTTACCAAGTTGCCTACTGAATTTTCTGAATATTCATCTGTGATCAATTTCCTTCGGTTGTCTTACAATGGAATAACAGAAGTCCCATTTGAATCATTTAAGAACCTGAAAGCACTGGAGGCACTGGAGTTGGCTGGTAATAAGATAAAATCCATGCCCAATGAATTTAATTCGGAATATCTTCCTCACTTTTCCGGAATAGATTTGAGTCAGAATCGTTTTGATACATTTCCTGTCAATATCTTATATGTGAATAGTCTCAATCAGCTGATTCTTAACTCTCAAGGATATTATACCGATGCTGCTCAGAAGAAATTCAAACGTACATTGGTTGAATGGCCTACCGGTTTGGATCAGCATATGGCTCTGAAGATATTGGAGGTATCCGGTAATGACCTGCGTATGATACAAACTTTTCCGGACAATCTTAATAAGTTTGATGTTTCGGATAATCCGAATATCAAGATGACTGTTCCTTCAGCGATTATTGCCCGTATCAATGATGGCTCGTTCCTGCTGGTTTATGATGAGACTCAGGATATTACGAATGTAAACAACTAATGACAAAGAAGATGAAATCAATCAGATATAAAAATAGAAATATCCAGGTTTTCCTGTTAATCTGCCTGGGGATAGTTGCTCTCTTCTCTTGTAAGGATGATGACGATGTTCAGCCTTCTTTCTTTGGAGTGAGTGAGGAAGAATCGGAGTTTGTTGTTCCGGACTGTGGTGATACATATGCTGTCAATCTGTCCGCTGATCAGGATTGGTATGTAGAATCGAATGCTGAGTGGTGTATGGTATCACCAGCCAATGGGAACGCTTCTACTGTTTGCGAATTGCGCGTGGATACCAGTTATTTGTATAAGGAACGGGAAGCGGTTATTACGTTCCGTTCCGGCTCAAAAGCCTCTCAGGTAAAGGTATTCCAGTATGGTTATGAGAAAATTATAAAACTGGATAAAGAAGCGGTTGAAGTGGAAGATTTTGTAGACTACGAAAAGATGTTCACAGAGTTGAATGTAACCTCGAATGTTAAGTATGAAGTGATACCGGTTGATGCTACTCAGAAATGGGTACGTGTGAGTGTACCGGAAAAAAAGGTCGGTTCGGTACCCCGTCCGGATAAGGTACGTTTCGACTTCGACATTTACACACAGTCAGATGCAGATCGGGTGGCTGAATTTACGTTTCGCCAGACAGATGCAAAAGAGGGTGAAAAACCTATAGAGAAAACATTTACTTTCCGGCAGAAGAAGTCAGAAAGAATAGTACCGTCACGTCGGGGAGATTCGCTTGCCTTATTGGCTATCAGCCGTATGATGAAGTGTTACACCCAGTGGGATGGCAGTCAGCCGATGATTTATTGGAACAATGTAAAGACGGAAGAGGTCGACTATAAATATGTGGATGGCGATTTCGTACGAGATACCACCGAGCTGCGTGTCGTTGGCGTAAACTTCTATATATTCAATACGGATAATAGTATTCCTTTTCAGATACGTTATTTGAATCAGTTGAAAACCTTGGTCTTTACGGGTAATGAAAATAGTTATCGTAAGTCTATTAAGCTGGAAGATGATGTAACCTATTTGGATAGCTTGGAGAGCCTTGCCTTTATTGGTTATGGAATTAATTCACTTCCTGCCCGGATGACCAACCTGAAGAAATTAAAGGAACTGGAGATGACTGGTAATCCTTTGCAGGAATTTCCGATGGATATTATTGAGACTTTGGATAAAGACAGTCTGCTCTATGTGAGTTTAGGGAATTGCCGTCATTATGAAGTGGGTAGTAATCTTTTTACTAATAAAAAAGACAGTATTGGCTTGAGAGGTGAACTTCCGGAGCGCTTGTTTCTGTTGAAACGGGTGGCTTATCTTCATCTGTCATACAACTATTTTGAAGGCTCTATTCCGGCTATGGAAGGCGTGGCTGATGTGATGCCTCAATTAAAAGCCTTATCACTGAATTTGAACTACTTGTCTGGTATGATTCCTGAATGGATATTGAAGCATAAGCGATTGAAATGTTGGAACCCATACACAATGGTGTTTAATCAGACTTATAACGGCAGAGATAGTAAGAACCGACGGGTTGGTTTTGATAATGAGCCGGATTTTATAGATACTCCGTGTCCAGATTGGGAAGAGGATACGAACAACACGGCTCTGACTCCATCTTCATTTGATAGCACTTTCAGATGGTTTCACTATTATGATGCAAGTAAGAAACAATATCCCAAGCTTTCACTGGATGGAAACTGGGGTGAAATAGATGATTAAAACTAAAATGATTATGAGGAAGATTAAGAATATACTGGCGATTGTCTGGGCAGCTTGTTTTTTACTGGTCTTAATTTCGGCTTGTAAAGAGGATGATAAGGATGCTTTGTTACCTAATCAGGGAGAAATTTGTTTCCAGTTTACCAAAATAACAACCTATACATTGGCTGATCTGGACGATATTGCTACCGTAAAGATTGTGTTAGAGAAGGACGGGGTAAAAATAGAACTGCCCAGTTACCCGCTTACGGGAAACACTGAATTACTGTCTACTGAAAAAGTAAGATTAGAAGAAGGACATTATAAACTTTTAAGTTATCGGGCTTTTGGTAAGGATGCTAATTTAATTGAGAATCTGGATATTACTTTGACAGAAGATAATGAGTTTGATGTGAAAGTAGGAGAACTACAGGAATATATTTTACCGGTAAAGGTAAAAACAGTTGTTGATCCTACTAACAATTATACCAACGTCCTTTTTGCTATTTGCAAAGAGGTATTGGGGGACGATAGAAGTAAGTGGCCACCTTCTTGGGATGTGGAAGAAACACTGGATACCTGGGCCGGACTCTCGTTTGAGACGGATGATTATGGAAATTTGCTTTATATTACTGATTTGGATATTGACGGCGACGGGAATCTGCCTGAATTCAAACATATGAAAAAACTGTCCCGGGCGATTATCAACTTCCCGAGTATGACAGGACTGCACATCAGTAATTGCGATCTGGAAGAACTTCCTGATAATATTGGTGAATCGAGGATTGCTTCTATTTACATTGAGAATACTAATTTCAGCACCTTTCCAAAGTCTTTCTGGGATATGAAAAAACTGAATGATCTGACACTGATAAACAATAAAGTGACGGAACTTCCAGAATCGATAGGTGAGATTAAGACGCTGAGAACCATTGATGTGATTAATGAGAAGGTTAGCAAAATACCGGCAAGCATTGTCAATCTGACGGAATTGGTCAGCTTGCGTTTTATAAATACTGAAATAAGTGAACTCCCCGATGTATTTGATCAGTTGTACAAAATATCAACGTTGGATATGCGCAATAATAAGAACCTGAAATCGCTGCCTCCTTCTATAGCCAATACAGTAATTGGTGAAGAAGGCAACCGAACCCGTAAATATCTGCGTGGCATGTTATTGGATGGATGTTCTTTTACCTCTATACCTAAAGAGGTACAGCATGAAAATATGCAACTATTGTCTATGGCTGATAATCAGATCCAATCTGTGACAAAAGAAGAATTAGAGAAAATGCCCAATTTGCATTCATTGATATTAGATGGTAATAAATTACCATCATTTCCTGCTATGAAAAGTGATAAGTTGTTGATGTTGAGTTTGATTAATTGCGGATTGAAGGCTGCTGATATAGATCGGAGTAATCTACCTAATCTGAGGTTCCTGTTTATGACACAGGAAGAATATGATGCGGTAATGAAGGGTTACGAAGTGAATGCGGATTATCTGCTTAAATAATAAATTACTCTCTCTTGAAGAAAGTTGTTAGGAAGGTTGTCGTTGTGAAACCATAGGCCTTCCGAAGCAACTTTATAGAGAGTTATTTTAATATAAGAATAAGAATGAAGACTTTAAACTGTACTATTACCATACTATTAGGCTGTATATGTGCGGTCTTTACTGCTTGTAAGGACGACGACCTTATTGTGCAACCGGTTACTCCATATGAAAAGCAATATGGTGAAGCAACTGTTGTGTGGGAGGCTACTCATCAGAGCTTGTTCAATTTTAAGGGAAACCCACTCTATGTGCAGGTGTCAGAAGAGAGCACGAACGAAGATTTGGCAGTATTCAATACAACCAAGAAATATTTGTTCGACACACGCGGACACTTACTAATCTATAATCCAATTAATGAACTTGTTGACGCATCCTCCGGCTTAACGAGAGGATGGGGGACTACCGGTGACGCAACGAGATATTCTTATGGATATGATTCTGCAGGGAGGTTGGCGGTAGTTACCGAAACGGAGTTGGGAGGTACTTCCGTCGTTTATGAATTGAAATACGGCACTCATGCTGTATACGTACCTTTTCCTTTCTCATTTGCTGGTTTACCTCTCTTCTTGCTGAAAGGATTGGTCTCGGTAGAAGGTGACAATGGCTTCAAATACGAATTTGATGGAGAGAAAGCTGTTTGTGAAACAGATAGCTGGATGGGGATTGCCCGAACAGAGTACTTGTTTCGGAACTCTTACCCGTCAATGTGTACCAAGCAGCTGATCAGAGGAGACGAGGTACTTCAGCATGAAGAAACGGTCTATGCTTTCGGAGAGAAAGGTGTGTTACTTGGAATGACAACTTCTGCTCGTACCAATGATGATCCCGACATGGTTCAGAAGCGATCAGTGGTTTATGCTTCTCCCCGGTTGCAGGTACAGGTAACGGAAGTTGCCTATGAAGCCGGATTGGCACAGGAAAGAACTGTGTATACATATACAGAAGAGGGTTTTCTACTCTCTGCTACGAAGAGTGATAACGAGGGAAATACGGCATCTGTTCATTTGAACGCTTATGAACTGGATGCGCAAGGAAACTGGATTTCTGCGGAACGTGCCGTCGAGGGTTACTTTAATGATTACTGGCCGGAGGGCACGATGACTTTGAAACAAGAATTTTCTTATAAATAAACTTAGTATTAATTAAAATTTAGTGTAACATGGGAAAAAAGAACTACTACTTCTTGCTAATGTTTGTCATGATGAACATTATGGCAGTGGCTACATCTACCGTAAAGGCGGAGGCGTGGGATGGAACCAAGAGGAATGTAACAATCACTTCTGCGGATGATAAACTTATTTTAGAATTTACTCCTACGGAAACAAAGTCGTATACTTTTAAATGTGATACGGAAAATTATGAAACGAAAATAAATGCTTCTTGGGAAGGACTGAGTTCTCCAGAGTTATCTGATCCAATTTATAGTGGTTGGGCAGGTTCTACGTTGACTGTAGAAGCTGTTGCAAATCGCGTTATTACATTGATAGTATATGCTCCGAATGAAGCAGATGCAAATGGCTATCCTGTTACTTTCCCACTTGAATTGGTTGCCGGTGGTGGAGATGATGAGCCTGTCGCTGAACCATGGGATGGCACTACTAAGTCTGTTACGATAGCTAGTGTAGATGATTCTAAGACATTTATTTATACGGCTACTCAGAATGAGATGTTCTATCTCTTCTCTAAAGTAAGCTCTTATGATGTTAAATTTGCGGGTAGAGTAGTTGATACTCCTGATTCTGAATTCGAAGGGGAAGCTTATGATAACTTGGTTGGTGGTTATGCTGCCATAAAATTATGGGAAGGTGATAAACTACAATTTACAGTGACCTCTACAGAGTTTACGGATGAAGAAAATACCGGTGGCAAGTTCCCTCGTAAATTCAACATTAATAGCTTGATTGTACCGTTTGGAATGGGTGGCGTTTTGCCCGGATCAGAATATGAGTTTTCTTCGATCAAACTACAACTGGATGCAGAAGCGATTATTCCTGTGAACGAAATCAATCATGAATTAAATCCATTCTTTGTTGATTATTCAGAACTGACTTGGCTGTCGTTTACAGCGACGGAGACAGGACTTGCTAGTGTAGATGTTGAAGAATATGTGATATTTGTATATGATGATGCAGATAAGATTTGGATGACGGATAAGGATGGCAATGTTACTTATGAACCCATGCAGGTTGTGCAAGATGCGAAGGATAATAGCCATGAATTTGCGGTGAAAGCTGGTACTACTTATTATGTAGCAATTACCAATAATCGCCCTACAAAGGCAACTTTGAAGCTTACGGAAGTTGAAGAAGGCAATGATTGTATCATACCTATTCATATCAATTCTACGACTTCAACTCTTTCTGTGAAAGCAGGGGCTACCTGGTATAACTATACTATAACCAAGAGTGAAGATAGTGCACTTAATCTGTTGGAATTGGCTTCTAATAAGGGTTGGACAGGAACAATCAGTTATTATGTGGATTGTTCAGATGCCGAGCCTGTGATAAATGAAGTGGCAGCTGGTGCTAAATCATACTTTGAAATGGAAACTACCAGAACTAATTATCTTATCTGTGTAAACAGTGCTAATGCTGTTGAGGATGCTATTCAATTAGTGCAGCGTGATCCCAAACCTGGTGAGGCGAAAATAAATCCTTTAGATGCTAAATTGGGTGATAATGAGTATGGTGGTGAAAAACGTAATTATTGGTTTAAGTATATCGCTACTAAGGATTGTATGTTGAAACTTACTTATCCGGAAGAAGCATTGACTATGATAACTTTGGGTACCGGTACAACGAATGTGGCTAATTATGGTTCTACAGGCTGTGCGGTAAGAGTAAATGCCGGTGAAGAATATAGAATGAGGTTTGAAGCATCAAATACAGATAAGGTTACATTCACAGTTGTTGAAGATGAGAATATTCCACTTGGTGATTATTGTGATTTTCCGAGACCGTTTAATCTGGATGAGGATATTGTAATGAAGAACCGGGATGCTCGGGAAGAATGGTATGTATTTACCGCACCTGAGGATGGTATTGTAGAGTTTGAGGTTGAAGATCCTATCTGGGTTAGAGATCATTGGTCATGTGGTATCGTGAAAGAATGTGGTTCTACACAGGATAAATTGTCATTTGAAGAATTGATGGGAAAACTTACTTACCGTTACTCTGTAATCAAAGGTGAAACATATCGGTTTACTGTTTACCAGTTTAAGAATGAAGAAGGAGCAGACATTGTAATCAAGACTAAGTTTACACCTGCGGGTGAAGGTGAGTCTTGCGATAAAGCTATCAACATCGATTTTGATAAAGTTGTAATATGTAAAGATGTTGCCAGTGAAACATGGTATGAATTTGTAGCTCCTGAGGCTGGCGAGTACTATCTGGTAAGTTCATTGGGACAAGGTGCTGGTGTATCTTATAAGATTGGTGATTGTAGCACAAAAGCCATAACTGCAGAAGTGAAAGACTTTATGTATGGAAGAGCGTATGCAACATTAAATCTGGAAAAAGATCAGATTGTGAAAATCTGTGCAGTTATATCTAAGGACAAACCGGAAGATCAGGACTATGATTATTCACTGATTGTGAGAAAGAAAGCCCAGGGCGATAATCTGGAAGCTCCGTTTGCTGCTAAGGCAGGGGAATATTATACATTGGGTGCCGGAAACGTAATGACTGCGGCTACTTTGGAAGGATATGTTTATTCTATCGCTGCCACAGATGCTAAACTGGAATTTACTGTTCTTACAAAGGAGGCATATTTCAGTGGAAACTTCTTCGTTTATTATGAAGGAGAGAGAATTGGATTTACTCCGGTTAAGACAAAAATAGATAATGAGGATGGTACATATACTTATACCTATACGCTGACTAATGCAGCTATTGAGACTGGTAAAACTTATACGGTTCTTTTCCCGTTTACAGTAGATGGCTTTAATCTTGGTACTTCGTTGATTACAGGAATTGAATCAACTGAATCTGTTAGTAAAGTAATTGTTTGTCCGAATCCGAGTGATGGAAACTTCAAGGTTAATTTGGGGGAACTGTCAGCCGAAGGTGCTTTGATTGAAGTGATTGATATGGCAGGTGTCGTTATTTATAAAGAATATGCAACGTCGACTATCATTTCTGTAAATCTGAAAGGTATTACAGCAGGTGTTTACTTTGTCAGAGTATGTGCCGATGGCAAAAATGCAGTTGCTAAGTTGATTGTTCGTTAACCATTTGTCAGGTTGTATATTATAAGGAATCCTCTTACCTTCTGGTAGGGGGATTTTTTTATTTCTATTTTTGTCCGTATTGAATAAAAACCGTATATTTGCACGCAATAAATTTTAAACGCATAGCCCTATGTCATTTATTGCTGATAAGATTGTTATGGATGGATTAACGTATGATGATGTTTTGTTAATCCCTGCCTATTCAGAAGTTTTACCGCGCACTGTCGAGCTCTCGACAAAGTTTTCAAGAAATATTGAGTTAAAAATTCCTTTTGTTACCGCCGCTATGGATACGGTTACCGAGGCTAAAATGGCTATTGCTATAGCTCGTGAAGGAGGAATTGGTGTAATTCATAAAAATATGCCGATAAAAGATCAGGCTAAACAGGTTGCCACTGTGAAGCGTGCTGAAAATGGTATGATTTATGATCCGGTGACTATCAAAAAGGGTTCCACTGTACGTGATGCACTTGCTTTGATGGCTGAATATAAGATTGGTGGTATTCCGGTAGTAGATGATAACAGATATCTGGTTGGTATTGTAACCAATCGTGACCTTCGTTTTGAACGTGATATGGATAAACATATCGATGAAGTAATGACAAAAGACAGGCTGATAACTACTAATCAGTCTACTGACTTGGAAGCTGCTGCACAAATCCTGCAAAAATATAAGATAGAAAAGCTACCGGTAGTTGATAAGGATAACAAACTTATTGGATTGGTAACCTACAAAGATATTACCAAGGCAAAAGATAAACCGATGGCTTGTAAAGATTCTAAGGGGCGTTTGCGTGTAGCTGCCGGTGTTGGAGTGACTGCCGATACGATGGAACGTATGCAGGCTTTGGTTGATGCCGGAGTGGATGCTATTGTTATTGATACAGCTCATGGCCATTCTAAATTTGTAATTGAAAAATTGAAGGAAGCAAAGAACCGTTTTCCGAACATTGATATTGTAGTAGGTAATATTGCTACCGGAGAAGCTGCTAAGGCTTTGGTTGAAGCTGGGGCTGATGGTGTAAAGGTTGGTATTGGACCAGGCTCTATTTGCACTACACGCGTAGTGGCCGGTGTGGGTGTACCTCAATTATCTGCTGTCTATGATGTAGCAAAAGCTTTGAAAGGTACAGGTGTTCCTTTGATTGCAGGTGGCGGACTTCGTTATTCAGGTGATGTTGTAAAAGCACTTGCAGCTGGAGGGTATTCTGTCATGATCGGTTCTCTGGTTGCCGGTACAGAAGAAAGTCCGGGTGAAACTATTATTTTTAATGGACGTAAATTTAAGTCATATCGTGGCATGGGCTCTTTAGAAGCGATGGAAAACGGATCGAAAGACCGCTATTTTCAGAGTGGAGAAGCAGATGTGAAGAAACTTGTTCCGGAAGGTATTGCTGCACGTGTTCCTTATAAAGGGACACTGTTTGAAGTGATTTATCAGTTGACCGGTGGCTTGCGTGCAGGTATGGGGTATTGTGGTGCGCAGAATATTGAAAAGTTACATGATGCTAAATTTACACGTATTACGAATGCAGGTGTGATGGAGAGCCATCCTCATGATGTAACAATTACAAGCGAGTCGCCTAACTATAGTCGTCCGGAATAATATAATTCTCGATAACGTGGGAGCTGCTAAGTTTACCACGAGTTGATGCGGAGTCTCACAGAGTTATTTTTCTTCTATCGCATAGTAGGAAAAAGAATAATACTCTGTGGGACTCTGTTTTACTCGGTAGGAAGTCCGGCTTTTTATTATCGTTAAATACAATTTTTCCAATCTTTCAGCGTTTAATAAAACGTATGTATATAAACGAAGCTTTGTATGAAAAGAAACTTGGTTTTATTAGTAACCTGTCTATTGGGCCTTTCTGCTGTTGCACAGCAAGATCCTGTATTGATGCGGATAAACGGAAAAGATGTAACTCGTTCTGAGTTTGAGTATATCTATAATAAGAATAACTCTCTTAATGAACAAGAGTCAAAAACACTTGATGAGTATGTTGATCTTTTTGTCAACTTTAAGTTGAAAGTTGCGGCTGCCGAAACTGCTGGCATTGATACCACCCGGACTTTCCGGGAAGAACTGGAAGGATATCGCAGGCAATTAGCGAAATCTTATTTGACGGATGAAGAAGCCGAAGAAGCTTATGTGCGTCAATTTTATGATGAAATGAAAGCTAAATCCCGGGCTGGCTATGTACAGGTGATGCACATCTTTAAATACCTTCCTCAAACTGTATCAAAATCGTATCTGAATGAAACGGAAGTTCGGATGGATTCAATTTATAAAGTGTTATCTGCTGCGCCGAATACGGATGACTTTGCAACTTATGTAGAAAAGTTCTCAGATGATAAGAAACCGTTTTGGGTGGGTTTTCTTCAGACACCGGAAGAGTTTGAAGATGTTGTTTTCTCTTTGAATAAAGGAGAAATATCCAAGCCTTTTTTCACTCCTCAAGGCATGCATATAACAAAAGTTCTTGATACCAAAGAGTTGCCTTCGTTTGAAGAAATAAAGGGAGAAATAGCCCGTCGGCTTACTCGTAAATTCGGAGTTGACAAAGGCACGGAGTCAATGGTAGAAAAATTAAAGAAAGAATATAACTACCAGGTGGATGATGAAGGAATGAAAGAATTGTTGTCTAAGGGTGAAACAGACAAAACGCTCTTTACATTGGATAATCATTCGTATACCGGTTTGGATTTTAAAAGTTTTGTAACGTCGTTTCCCAGAGGGCTTAAAACACAAGTGGATGCTTTTGTTTTAAAAACTGTATTGGATTATGAGAATGGACGTTTGGAACAGAAATATCCGGCTTTCCGGTTGTTGATGCAGGAATATAAAGAGGGGATGTTGCTGTTTGAGATTAGTAATCGTGAGGTTTGGGAGCGCGCAGTGGCCGATGAACCTGGACAAATAGCTTATTTTACTTCTCATAAGTCAAATTATAAATGGAAAGAGCCGCGTTATAAAGGCGTTGTAGTGCATTGTGCCGATAAAAAAATGGCCAAGCAGATTAAGAAATTAATTCGGAAACTTCCTGAAGAAGTATGGACAGATACGATAGCAAAAACTTTTAATGATTCTGTAGAAGTTGTTAAAGTGGAGGGAGGCGTGTTTGCTAAAGGTGATAATAAATATGTAGATAAACTGGTATTTAAAACCGGAAGCTTTGATTCTCTGGAGTCTTATCCTTTTACTACTGTTTTTGGTGAAAAACGGAAAGGTCCTGATAGCTATACAGAAGTGCGAGGGCCGCTTGCAGCCGACTATCAGAACTTCCTTGATTCGCTTTGGATAAAGCGTTTACGCGAAGAAAGTAAGGTTGAAATTAACCAAGAGGTTTTAAAAACAGTTAATAACCACTGATATAACCGATTATTGCATTATCTTCGTACCTTGAATATAAGTATAATTTCAGTTGACAATGCGAATAACGGGCCTCTTGCTGGTTTCTCTCTTTTTCTGTATATCATGTACTGAGAAGCATGATCATAGGGGAAAAACACCTCTGGTAGAGGTTAATGGAACTTTTTTATACAAAGAGGACCTTCAATCTGTGCTTCCTGCTGGGTTGACTAAAGACGATAGTTTGCTTTTCGCTGAACATTATATACGCACTTGGGTTGAAGATCTTTTGTTGTATGAAAAGGCTCAGAATAACATTCCCGACAATGAGGAGATAGACCGTCTGGTGGAGAATTATCGTAAAGCATTGATTATGCATACTTATCAGGAGGAGTTAATCGGCCAGAGACTTACCAAAGATATCCCTGAACAGGAAATCGCTGAATATTACGAGAAAAACAAAGAACTTTTTAAACTGGATCGTCCTTTGGTGAAAGGATTGTTTATAAAAGTTCCGTTGACAGCACCACAGCTTACCAATGTGCGTAAGTGGTATAAATCCGAAGCACAAGAAGCCGTAGAACATTTAGAGAAGTACAGCTTTCAGAATGCGGTGAAGTATGAATACTTTTATGATAAATGGGTTTCATTGGCAGATATCCTCGATTTGATTCCTTTAAAGACAGATTCACCGGAAGAATATATCAACAAGAATCGGCATGTGGAGTTGAAAGATACCGCTTTTTATTATTTTCTTAACGTCAGTGATTATCGGGCGGTAGGAGAGCAGGAACCCTATGAGTTTGCAATGCCTGAAGCAAAAGATATGCTTGTTAATATAAAACGCGTAGACTTTATGCGCCAGGTAAAAGATGACTTGTATAAGCGGGCCATAGATCGGAAAAAGATTATATATAATTATTAAATACAAAGAATGAAGAAGTTTGTAAACTTTAGATTTGTTGTTTTATTTGCCTTAGTAATGCTTGCTAATGTGGTAGCATACGGACAGGACAACGTGATTGATGAAGTGGTCTGGGTCGTAGGTGATGAGGCTATTTTGAAATCGGAAGTAGAAGAGGCACGTTTGAGCGCCCTGTATGAAGGACGTAAAATAGATGGCGATCCTTATTGCGTAATTCCGGAGGAGTTAGCTGTGCAAAAGTTGTTTTTGCATCAGGCGCGTCTTGATAGTATTGATGTTCCCGAAAGTGAGGTTATCCAACGTGTAGATGCTATGACAAATCACTGGATACAGATGTTGGGCTCAAGGGAGAAAATGGAGGAATATTTCTTCGAACAGCAGAATAAAACTCCGTCACAGATACGTGAAACTTTGCGTGAGAATGCGCGTGAAGGACTTACTGTGCAAAAAATGCAACAAAAACTTGTAGGTGATATCAAAGTGACTCCTTCTGAAGTACGCCGCTACTTTAAAGATTTGCCACAGGATAGTATTCCCTATGTACCAACTCAGGTGGAGGTTCAAATAGTTACTTTGCAGCCCAAGATTCCTATCGCTGAAATAGAGGATGTAAAAAGTAGGTTACGTGAATATACGGATCGTGTAAATAAGGGAGAAACAGAGTTTTCTACTTTGGCTCGTATGTACTCGGAGGACCGTGGCTCTGCTATGCGGGGTGGTGAAACGGACTTCATGGGTAAAGGTATGATGGACCCAGCTTATGCAGCGGTTGCCTTCAGCCTGCAAGATCCTAAGAAAGTATCTAAGATTGTAGAGTCTGAATATGGTTATCACATTATTCAGTTGATTGAAAAACGTGGCGACCGTGTGAATACTCGTCATATACTGTTACGTCCCAAAGTTTCAGAGAAGGAACTAATAGAGGCTTGTGCACGTTTGGACTCCATTGCTGATGATATTCGTGTTGGTAAGTTCTCCTTTGATGATGCTGCAGCAGCACTTTCTCATGATAAGGATACAAGAAACAATCATGGATTGATGGTGAATACTAATTCTAATGACGCCATGGCTACTTCTAAGTTTGAAATGCAGGAATTGCCACAGGACGTGGCTAAGGTGGTAGATAAATTGAACGTGGGTGAGATTTCGAAGGCATTTACAATGGTTAATGAGAAAGATGGAAAAGAGATTTGTGCTATTGTAAAGTTGAAAACCCGTATCAATGGTCATAAAGCAACGATTACAGAAGATTATCAGAACCTGAAAGAGATTGTTATTGCTAAACGCCGGGAGGAGATGTTACATAAGTGGATTCTGGAAAAACAGAAACATACGTATGTTCGTATCGATGAAAACTGGAAGAATTGCGATTTCAAATATCCAGGTTGGATTAAAGATTAATGAGAACTAACAACTTCTTTTTTAAATGCATCCTCACGGGGATGCTATGCTTGTTTGGTGTATACCTTCTTCGGGCACAGGGGCAGAAACCACAACAGAAGAAAAAAACGAAAGTAGATCTTCTGCATGCTGACGTGGGTAGGGCAGACAAACTGGCTCGTCCGGATGTGCAGGTGCTTATCGGTTCAGTAAAGCTGCGTCATGATAGTATGTATATGTATTGTGACAGTGCATTGATCTATGAAAATACGAACTCATTTGAAGCATTCAACAATGTACGTATGGAGCAGGGGGATACCTTGTTTATTTATGGTGATTATCTGTATTATGATGGAATATCCCAGTTAGCCCAGCTTCGTGAAAACGTAAAGATGATTAATCGGAATACAACTTTGTTGACTGATAGTCTGAACTATGATCGTATTTATGATCTTGGATATTATTTCGAAGGTGGTACATTGATGGATGAAGAAAATGTACTAACCTCTGACTGGGGTGAGTACAGCCCTGCTACGAAGCAATCTGTTTTTAATCATGATGTAAAGTTGGTAAATCCCCAGTTTATTCTTACCTCAGACACTTTAAAGTATAATACTTTGTCTAAAGTGGCCACTATTCTCGGCCCGTCTGAAATAGTAAATGAAAAGAATCATATTTATTCGGAACGGGGTATTTATAGTACCTTGACGGAACAGGCTGAGTTGCTTGACCGTTCTGTGCTGACCAATGAAGGGAAACGAATGACCGGAGACAGTTTGTTCTATGACCGTAAGTTAGGTTATGGAGAAGCCTTTGACAACGTGGTGATGAATGACAGCATTAACAAAAATATGCTGACTGGTGATTACTGTTTCTATAATGAACTGACTGATAGTGCTTTTGCAACCAAACGTGCAGTTGCTATTGACTATTCACAGGGCGATAGTCTTTTCATGCATGCCGATACTTTGATGATGATTACATCTTATCTGAACACTGATTCTATGTTTCGTGAGATGCGGGCTTATCATAAAGTGCGCATGTACAGGACTGATGTTCAGGGCGTTTGTGATTCATTGGTCTATAATTCAAAAGACTCTTGTGTGACAATGTACCGCGACCCCATTCTTTGGAATGAAGGACAGCAGTTGCTGGGAGAAGAAATTAAAATCTATCTGAATGACAGTACGATTGACTGGTCGCATATTATCAATCAGGCATTGACGGTAGAGATGAAGGATTCATTGCATTACAACCAGGTTTCCGGGAAAGAAATTAAAGCGTATTTTGATGGAGGAGAGATGCGGAAAGTCGATGTTATAGCCAATGTGCTTGTGATTTTTTATCCGCAAGAGGAAGATAGTACTATGATTGGTATGAATACTTCGCAAACCAGTTTGTTGACAATGCATCTGAAAGACCGTAAAATGAAAAGGATGGTCATGAGTCCGAAATCGGATGGAGTGCTTTATCCGATGGATCAGATCCCTCCGGACAAGATGAGGTTGCCTACATTTGTGTGGTTTGATTATATACGTCCTCAAAATAAAGATGATATATTTGAATGGAGAGGTAAAAAAGAGGGTGAAACATTGCGTAAATCTACCCGAAAACCATTAAATTCGCCCAAGCGTGAATTAATTAATATGAAATAGCTCTATGGGAATGTTTAACAGTGGTATGAGAAAGCCGCGTCGCTTTAATCATCAGTACATTTACGTGAATGAGCGGAAAGAGAAGCTTGATAAAATGGAAGAGCAGGCCAAGCGCGAATTGGGTATGCTATCTGAAAAAGAGTTCTCTCCGGAGGATATTCGTGGGAAGTTTGTGGAAGGAACTACTCATCTGAAACGTCGTAAGGAAAGTGGACGAAAACCCGTACATCTGGGAGTGATCCTTTTGATTATTGCCCTGTTGCTTTTTCTTTGGCATTATTTGCAAACCGGTAGTTGGGCGTTCTGATTAATGAGGAAGGTATGAATAATGATTTATAAAGTGAGTGTTTTCTATCTCCTAATTCCTGAATTCTAACTCCTAAATTCTAACTACTAAATATTATGAGTGATATCATTCATTTGTTGCCAGATTCAGTTGCTAATCAGATTGCAGCTGGTGAGGTGATACAACGTCCGGCATCTGTCATTAAAGAGTTGGTAGAAAATGCGATTGATGCTGAGGCTTGCAATATACATGTATTAGTGACTGATGCAGGCAAGACCTGTATACAGGTTATTGACGATGGGAAGGGGATGTCTGAAACGGATGCTCGTTTGTCTTTCGAACGTCATGCTACGTCCAAAATTCGTGAAGCATCCGATCTTTTTGCTTTGCGTACAATGGGATTTCGTGGTGAAGCGCTGGCATCTATCGCGGCTGTAGCACAAGTAGAACTTAAAACCCGCCTTGAGGCTGAAGAACTCGGAACGAAATTGGTTATTGCAGGTTCTAAAGTTGAAAGTCAGGAAGCGGTGTCCTGTCCTAAAGGGAGTAACTTCTCTATTAAGAACCTTTTCTTCAATATCCCGGCACGTCGAAAATTTCTGAAAGCCAATTCTACAGAGCTTAGTAATATACTTACTGAATTTGAACGTATTGCTCTTGTACACCCCGAAGTGGCTTTTTCACTTTATAGTAATGATTCGGAACTATTCAATCTTCCGGTGAGTTCTTTGCGGCAACGTATTCTCGCAGTTTTTGGTAAAAAGCTTAATCAGCAATTACTGAGTGTGGATGTGAATACAACGATGATAAAAATTTCGGGTTATGTAGCCAAACCTGAAACTGCTCGTAAGAAAGGTGCCCACCAGTATTTCTTTGTAAACGGGCGCTATATGCGGCATCCCTATTTCCATAAGGCCGTGATGGATGCCTATGAACAGTTGATTCCGATAGGCGAACAGATCTCTTATTTCCTTTATTTTGAGGTGGATCCTGCTAATATTGATGTAAATATTCACCCTACAAAGACCGAAATCAAGTTTGAGAATGAACAGGCTATCTGGCAGATTATTTCAGCAGCTGTCAAAGAATCATTAGGTAAGTTTAATGCTGTTCCTTCTATTGATTTTGATACGGAGGATATGCCTGACATTCCGGCTTTTGAACAGAATCTTCCACCGGAACCGCCGCGTGTACAATATAATTCGGACTTTAATCCTTTCAAAACTTCTTCTTCCGGATCGGGAGGAGGCGTTGCGGGGTATTCTCGTCAAAAAGTAGAGTGGGAAGATCTTTATGGCGGATTAGAAAAGGCCAGTAAAATGAATCGACCTGTTATCAATGAACCAGAGGCAGAACCTGACTATTTTTCCCCGGCAGAGCCAGAGGCTCCGGCAGTGGTTCCTTCGACTTTGTATGCTAATGAACCTATTGTGGAAAAGGGAAATTTGCATTTACAGTTTAAAGGGCGGTTTATTCTTACTTCTGTAAAATCCGGGCTCATGCTTATTGATCAGCATCGTGCTCATATCCGGGTGTTATTTGATCGCTATATGATGCAGATCAGACAGAAACAAGGAATGTCTCAGGGAGTTCTTTTCCCGGAAATATTGCAATTGCCTGTTTCAGAGGCTGCCGTATTGCAAAGTATTATGGACGATCTTTCTGCTGTGGGCTTTGAACTTAGTGACCTGGGTGGAGGAAGTTACGCTATTAATGGTATTCCTGCTGGTATTGAGGGGCTGAATCCGGTAGAACTGGTGCGTAGTATGTTGCACACGGCAATGGAAAAAGGTAACGATGTGAAAGAAGAAGTACAGAGTATTCTGGCACTGACTTTGTCTCGGGCTGCTGCTATTGTTTACGGTCAGGTTTTGTCAAACGAAGAGATGGTGAATCTTGTAGATAATCTGTTTGCCTGCGTGGCCCCTAACTATACTCCCGATGGCAAAGTGGTACTTTCCACAATAAAAGAAGAAGAGATAGAGAAACTCTTCAGATAGTGCTTCCCGCACGGGGAGGTACGCCAAGCGGTGGTTAATTGATAAAAAAATGAGCTAAATAGATTTGTGTTTTCTATGTGGCACACGGATGAGCCAGATCAGGCAGATGACAACGGATCAAATTTTCTTTTCCCTGATTACCAATAAATGAAAAGACCTGTTGTCATCTGCCTGATCTGGCTTATCTGTGTGCCATAGAAATAGAACGCAGTTTTACTTAAAGCTGATTAATAATGTGTCAATATGCCAATTCATCAATTAGATTAAAGCTAATCATAAAGTAGTATGCCGACTGCTTCATCAGGCTCTTCACTCTCCTTTTCTCACAAGAAAAAACATAAAATCATCTATTTTCAGAACCTTTTATTTCCCTTGGTGTTATTTAAACAGTTTCAATAGGAAAAATAATAACCACTTTAACTATTTAGGTATATGAAAAAGATTCTAATGTTGCTGGCATTTGCCGGCGTTACTGCTGTAGCTTCTGCTCAGCAAGTTACTGTAACTGAATTCGAAGAAATTCAGGTTCAAGACAAATATCAAGTGTTGACCAACCCGTTCTGGAGTAACTGGTTCTTCTCTGTTGGCGGAGGTGCTCAGGTGCTTTATGGAAATGGTGATAAAGCCGGCAAGTTCAAAGATCGTATCAGTCCTGTATTAAATGTTGCAATCGGTAAATGGTTTACTCCCGGATTGGGATTGCGTTTGCAATATAGCGGACTTGAAGCTAAAGGTTTTACATACGATAAAACTGCTCCTTACGTAACCGGTAATGAACTGGGTGACGGATATTACAAACAGAAATTTGACTACATGAATCTGCATGGTGATATCATGTTCAATCTGAATGCCCTTTTTGGCGGTTACAATTCACACCGTGTATATGAGTTGATTCCTTATTTAGGAGCTGGTTTCACTCATGCTTACACAAGACCTCACGTAAATGCATTAACGATAAATGCAGGTTTGATAAACCGTTTCCGCATTTCGAGTGCAGTTGATATTAATCTTGAGTTAAGTGCTACTGGAGTAGAAGGTAAATTTGATGGCGAACATGGTGGTAAACACGACTACGATGGTATTTTCGGAGCTTCTATAGGTTTGACTTATCGTTTCCCGAACCGTGGATTCCAACGTCCGTTCCCGCAGATTATCTCTGAACTGGAATTGAGAAATATGCGCGAACAGATGAATGCAATGGCAGCTGCCAACCTTACATTGCAACAGCAGTTACAGGAAGCAGAGAGCCAGCCAACAACAGAGGTTGTAGAACAAGAAGTGATCGTAGATGCTAATATCGCCCCTCGTACCGTATTCTTTAATATTGGTTCTGCCGAGATATCTCCTCGTGAAGCAATGAACTTGTCTTATCTGGCTGAGCAGATGAAGAAATTCCCGGATACTAAATATGTTGTAAACGGATATGCAGACTCCGCAACAGGTACTCCAAGCTTCAATAAAGAATTGAGTATGAAACGTGCACAAGCCGTTGTGAATGTATTGGTTAAACAATATGGTATTTCAGCAAACCGTCTGAGCGTTGATGGTAATGGTGGTGTAGATAAATTCGGACAACCTATCCTGAACCGTGTTGTATTGGTGAAATCTAACAATTAAAAAGATAGGATTATATAAAAAAGAAAGCCCCGCTACCGGTAAACCGGTAGCGGGGTATTTTCATAAACGATACTCAACGTTTGTTTATTTTTCAGGAGTACTGAACTTCTTTACTTGTTCCGCTATCAGATCCGCATCGTCAAAGTAATTGATCTTCATAGATCTGCGAACGTCTGCCAGTGTATCGGCAGCGGCGGCTCTTGCCACTTCGCATCCTTGTTTCAGCATCTCATAGATGGCAGGGATATCTTTCTCAAACTCTTTCCGGCGGTTACGGATCGGCTCCAGTGTCTCCTGCATAATGGCATTTAAGAAGCGTTTTACTTTCACATCTCCCAGTCCACCACGTTGATAGTGGGCTTTCAGCTCATTCAGGTTCGGATAATCCGGCAGATAACGCTCGAAATGTTCCAGACGACAGAATGCATCAAGATATGTGAATACAGTGTTACCTTCTATCTTACCCGGGTCCTGTACACGCAGATGGTCGGGATCGGTGAACATGCTCATTACCTTTTTCTGTATTTCGTCGGCACTTTCGGAGAGGTAGATACAATTACCCAATGATTTACTCATTTTAGCCTTACCATCGGTGCCCGGTAGGCGCAGACAAGCAGCATTATCGGGTAACAGGATTTCCGGTTCTACCAAAGTTTCACCATAGATATAATTGAAGCGGCGTACAATTTCTCTTGCCTGCTCAATCATCGGTTCTTGATCTTCACCTACCGGAACAGTTGTTGCGCGGAATGCAGTGATATCAGCAGCTTGACTGATGGGATAAGTAAAGAAACCTACTGGGATACTCGTCTCAAAGTTACGCATTTGGATTTCCGTCTTTACCGTCGGATTGCGTTGCAAACGTGACACGGTCACCAGATCCATGAAATAGAAAGACAATTCACAAAGTTCCGGAATCTGTGACTGGATGAAAATAGTAGCTTTGGCCGGATCGAGTCCGCAAGCCAGATAATCGAGAGCTACTTCGATAACATTTTGACGTACCTTTTCGGGATTATCAATATTGTCCGTCAAAGCTTGCGCATCAGCAATGAAAACAAACATCTTACTGAAGTCGCCGGAGTTTTGGAGGTCTACCCTTCTTTTCAAAGAGCCCACGTAGTGTCCGATGTGAAGTCTACCTGTCGGGCGGTCGCCCGTTAATATGATCTTTTCTTTTCCCATTTTCTTTATACTTTTATATATTAGGTGCAGCTTATTTTCGCTTTGGCAAAGATACGAATAAAAAAGGATAAAATAAAAAGGTGGCTATTGCATCGTTTAGAAAGTCCAACCCAATCGGAGAACCGGTTCTATATAAGTCTTAACCTTTGTTGTAATAGCTTTATCGGTCGTTTCTTCGAGATAATTGGTCTTATCTGCCACTGCTCTGTAAGTCATTTTGCTTGATTTACGGTTTTCCAGTTTCAGCCCAAGCTCTGTACCTACATAGAGTCCTTTGTATACGTAAAAATCCAGACCGGTGAAAATTGCTGCATTGATTCCCCAGTAAGCTCTGTCATTCACGGCTGGCAACATATTTTCAATATCCAGTTCGTCTGCATTTGAGTCAGGGGTAATGGCCCCATTGGTGATTTCACCTTTGAATGTAGTTGAGAGTTCATTAGAAACAGTTTCTAACTTAGTGGAGGCGAAATGACGGGTGAACCCCAAAGAACCTCCAACATAGACATTTACTCTTTTGCTGATATCGAAATGGCGTTCGTAACCTGCATCCAGACGGAAGTCTCCCACATTATATTTAAATTTGGTCGAAGTGTAATCCGCCTGTGTTTCGCCTTCTTCTTTATTTGTAAAGTTAGAATGGTCCAGGTTGAATCCCAGTTTCAGGCGAATAGCGTCTTTGTCTGTTACGAAGTAGCGGAACTTTAGTCCGTCCAATTTGAACGTTTCTCCGTTTTGATCAAATGGGTTAAACTGAACTTCAGTACCAAATGAACCTTTACCTGGTTTGTTTTGAGCAGATAGGTTTGCTGCAATACATAATGCGGCAAACAGAATAAGTGTAAGTCTTTTCATGTTTTGAAATTATTGATGTTTACGAGGTGCAAATATAGGAAACAAAATGATGTCGAATACTACTTTGTAGGAAATATTCTTTCCCGAATCTTTTGTATTTATAGAAATAAGTCGTTACTTTGCACAAATTTTAAAAATAGCAATGAATCAACAGGAAATAAGAAGTAAGCAATATCTTCGTTCGGATGTTTTCCATCCGGAATCTGTATACTTCTTCTATTTTCTCCAAAAACGATATTTTAGTTCTTTGGTAATGCGTTAGTCCTTTTGTTAGGGTAACGCATTTTTTTTATGTGGTAACTTTAAGAAACAACAACATTATAACAACAAGAGAAATGGAAAAGGAAATGAAGAAAGTCCTGGTTCTGGGTTCAGGAGCACTCAAAATCGGACAAGCCGGGGAGTTTGACTACTCTGGTTCGCAGGCACTGAAGGCCTTGAAAGAAGAAGGTATCAGTTCGGTATTGGTTAATCCGAACATTGCAACCATTCAGACTTCTGAAGGAATTGCTGATAAAGTGTATTTCCTTCCCGTGACAACCTACTTTGTAGAAGAGATTATAAAGAAGGAACGTCCTGATGGAATTCTCCTTGCATTTGGTGGTCAAACGGCGCTGAATTGTGGTGCTGAACTTTACACAAATGGTATTCTCGACAAATATGGCGTGAAAGTATTAGGTACTTCTGTTGAAGCTATCATGTATACAGAAGACCGCGACTTGTTCGTGAAGAAGCTCAATGAAATTGAAATGAAGACTCCTGTCAGCCAGGCGGTGGAGAATATGGAAGATGCCATTGCTGCTGCACGTCGCATCGGATATCCGGTTATGGTTCGTTCGGCTTATGCATTGGGAGGTCTTGGAAGCGGTATTTGTGCCGACGAAGAAGAATTCTTGAAATTGGCTGAAAGTTCATTTGCATTCTCCAAACAAATTCTCGTAGAAGAATCTCTGAAAGGATGGAAAGAAATTGAGTTTGAGGTAATTCGTGATGCCAACGATCACTGTTTCACAGTGGCAAGCATGGAAAACTTCGACCCGTTGGGCATCCATACAGGTGAGTCTATCGTGGTAGCTCCTACCTGCTCGTTGGATGATAAGGAACTTACATTATTGAAAGAACTTTCTACAAAATGTATTCGTCATTTGGGTATTGTAGGCGAATGTAACATTCAATATGCTTTCAATTCCGAAACGGATGACTATCGCGTTATCGAAGTTAATGCCCGTCTGAGTCGTTCTTCTGCCTTGGCTTCCAAAGCTACCGGTTATCCGTTGGCATTTGTTGCTGCCAAAGTTGCTTTAGGCTACACACTCGATCAGATTGGTGAGATGGGAACTCCGAATTCTGCTTATCTGGCTCCGCAACTTGACTACTATATCTGTAAGATTCCTCGTTGGGACCTTACTAAGTTTGCCGGTGTATCCCGTGAGATCGGTTCAAGTATGAAGTCGGTGGGTGAAATCATGTCTATCGGTCGTTCTTTTGAAGAGATCATCCAGAAAGGACTTCGTATGATCGGGCAAGGTATGCACGGATTTGTAGGTAATGATGACGTGACTTTTGATGACCTCGACAAAGAACTGGCTAATCCTACTGACCTGCGCGTATTTGCTATTGCACAGGCTTTGGAGCAAGGATATACGATTGACCGTATCCACGATCTGACTAAGATTGATCCGTGGTTCCTTGGTAAATTGAAAAATATTGTTGACTATAAAGTGAAACTTTCTACTTATAGTAAAGTAGAGGATATTCCTGCTGATGTGATGCGCGAAGCGAAGATTCTCGGTTTCTCTGACTTCCAGATAGCTCGTTTCGTATTGAATCCGACCGGCAATATGGAGAAAGAAAACCTGGCTGTTCGTGCACATCGTAAATCGTTGGGTGTTCTTCCGGCTGTAAAACGTATCAACACAATTGCTTCTGAACATCCGGAACTGACCAATTATCTCTACATGACGTATGCTGTAGAAGGGTATGATGTAAACTATTATAAGAATGAGAAATCAGTAGTCGTTCTCGGTTCGGGTGCATATCGTATCGGTAGTTCGGTAGAGTTTGACTGGTGTTCGGTAAATGCTGTACAGACAGCTCGTAAGTTAGGTTACAAATCTATCATGATCAACTATAACCCCGAAACGGTATCTACTGACTATGATATGTGCGACCGTCTGTACTTCGACGAGCTTTCCTTTGAGCGTGTACTCGATGTGATCGATCTCGAACAGCCTCGTGGTGTTATTGTTTCCGTGGGCGGACAGATTCCGAACAACTTAGCGATGAAGCTTTATCGTCAGTCGGTTCCTGTACTGGGTACTTCTCCGGTTTCTATCGACCGTGCCGAGAACCGTAATAAGTTCTCTGCTATGCTCGATCAGCTGGGCATTGACCAACCGGCATGGATGGAGCTCACCAGCCTTGAAGAAGTGAAAGGCTTCGTTGAAAAGGTGGGTTATCCGGTGTTGGTTCGTCCGTCTTATGTGCTTTCGGGTGCGGCAATGAATGTTTGCTATGACGACGAAGAGTTGGAGAACTTCCTGAAGATGGCTGCTGAGGTTTCAAAAGAATATCCGGTAGTTGTTTCTCAGTTCCTCGAAAACACGAAAGAGATAGAATTTGATGCAGTAGCTCAGAATGGTGAAGTGGTGGAATATGCCATCTCTGAACATGTTGAGTTTGCCGGTGTTCACTCCGGTGATGCTACATTGGTATTCCCTGCACAAAAGATCTACTTTGCAACAGCTCGCCGCATTAAGAAAATCAGTCGCCAGATTGCAAAAGAACTTAATATCTCCGGTCCGTTCAACATCCAGTTCTTGGCTCGCAATAACGAGGTGAAAGTGATTGAATGTAATCTGCGTGCTTCACGTAGTTTCCCATTCGTGTCTAAAGTACTGAAACGTAACTTTATCGAAACAGCTACCCGCATCATGCTCGATGCTCCGTACAGCCGTCCGGACAAGTCTGCCTTTGATATCGACTGGATTGGTGTAAAGGCTTCTCAGTTCTCATTCTCCCGTCTGCATAAGGCTGACCCTGTTTTGGGTGTAGATATGTCTTCAACCGGTGAGGTGGGTTGTATCGGTGATGACTTCTCAGAGGCCCTGCTGAATGCAATGATTTCTACCGGATTCAAGATACCTTCAAAAGAGAAAGGTGTTATGTTCTCTTCCGGTGCCATGAAATCAAAAGTTGATTTGCTGGATGCCAGCCGTGCTCTGTTTGCGCAGGGATATAAGATTTATGCTACTGCCGGAACGGCTGCTTTCCTCAATGCACACGGTGTAGATACCACTCCGGTGTACTGGCCCGATGAAAAGCCGGGAGCAGAAAACAACGTGATGAAGATGATTGCCGATCATAAGTTTGACTTGATTGTCAATATCCCGAAGAATCATAGCAAGCGTGAGCTGACGAACGGTTATCGTATCCGCCGCGGTGCTATCGACCACAATATTCCGTTGATCACCAATGCCCGTCTGGCAAGTGCATTTATTGAAGCATTCTGCGAGTTGAAACTCGAAGATATCCAGATAAAGAGCTGGCAGGAATATAAATAAGCTTTTCTTGCTATAAAGAGTTCAGGGTGGTAATGCGTGGCATTATCACCCTGTTTTTTTCTTATGTGGAGGTACGTTGGGCAATCAAAGGGAAGGTAATTTATTTAAGTCGTAGTCGAACTCACAGAGAGTCGTAATGAAGCGTTGTTAAACATGTAGATGTTTAACAACGTCCCTCATCGGGAAAGATAGACTTCCTTTGCTTGGTAGAGATCGTTCATCGGTGAAGGATAAATAACAGCATTAGACTGGTACACCTTCCTTATCTTTTAGATGTACCTTCTTGAAAGAGGATTTGTTTGTAAAATAGTATGTTAATACTATATACACTATCATTGCGGGGCTTCATCTTCCTCCGAAAGGGTGAGGGTAAAGGGTAGAGGAGATATACTGACACAACATATTCATTTTTGAATTCATAGTAGATCGAAATTCGTATGAATTCTGAAGAAGAAACAAGGGTTTTTGAGGTGGATAAAGTACGTGAAATTTATGGGCCAAATGTAATTGTAGAAATGATTTTCTTTTCCCCTGTAGAATGACTGCCTATTGATATTCTTTTGCAGTGGTTACTTTCTACAAAAAACGTAAGCGGTTTATTTATATAATTTAGCCGTAATAGTATTTTGCCTTCTTTGTCTGCTGAAGCACTTTGATCCGGAAATATAGTTTTTCCCTCTTTTGTTAATTTCCCATCTTGGAAGGAATAACCTGCAAAACCTGTAAAATGCTGATCGTAATATATATACAGTTTAGAATAAGAATCGGGCATTAAAATATTAGGATTTTCTTTTGTTGTATAGAAAACACTAACTTCAACGAGTCCGCTCTCATCTTCAGTCTCTATATCTATGCTTTCCTTATTGCAGGATATGCATAATAAAAATAGGGTGGTCAATAGTAATAACAGCTGTTTCATAATTTCATCAAATAAAGCAAATTATTAATCTTGTTCTGTTATTTTGATTAAGGTGTAGAATTCTTCCTAACCTCGTTTGTTTACAAAGTTATAAAAAAAATGAGTTTAGCTTTAGTCTGATAAAAATATTATTGTTTTAAATGAATATTCTCAGTTGTTTCTTAAATAAATCTGATGTCTAAAGTTCGTTTTCTTCTTCACCATCCGAAGGAGCAATCAGGCCGCTTTCTTTCTTAGATACCTCTTTGAAATTTTTCTTCTGTTGTTCTCTATATTGCCGTGGAGGCATATTATACTTCTGTGAAAATATCTTATAGAAAGTTCCGCGATTTATAAATCCCGATTTGTCCATGATTTCTTCTATTGACAAATTAGTAGTAAGCAATAGATTTTTTGCTATGGCCAATCGATATTCTTTGATGATATCAGCAGGAGTCTTTTCTGTAATCTCCTTCAGCTTTCGGTAAAAATGCCGGGTACTATACCCTAAGGAACTGCTTAAAAATTCAACAGACAATTCATCGTTGGTAATATTCTTATCAATTAATTGCATCATTTTCTCAAAAAATACTTTATTCTCTTTGTGTAAGAATTGCCCGTCGTCCAGCTTGAAAGTACTGAGTATTGAATTATAATACTCCTTTAATTCTTTTTCCCTCTGGATAAGCCGTTCTGCCAGTTTTATCAGATACTCTGCATTGAAAGGTTTGGTAACGTAAGCTTCTGCTCCGGACTCAATGCCCTTCATCTGATCGTTCACACTATTGAGTGCCGATAATAAGATTAATGGGATATGTGTAAGCAGCTTGTTCGATTTCACTCTTTTTGCGAATGATATTCCGTCTATATCCGGCATCATTACATCTGAGATAATCAGATCGGCAGATTTGAGTTCCAGTTGTTCTATCGCTTTTGCTGCATTATCGAATGAAAGCACATTGTATTTGCCTGCAAACAAATCGGAAATAAACCATAACATAGAAGGATCGTCATCGATAATGACTACCGTTTGCCTGGAAGGATCATAAGTTGCCGGTATATTTTCTAATTCAACCGGTTTGTTATCTGCCTGTACAGGTGGTTCTGTGAGTATACTTTCTTCGGGAACAGAAGCTGTTGTAACAGCCAATGCCGGCAGAGTAACTTCAAAAGTGGTGATCTGACCGGGTACACTTGTTACCTGAATCTGCCCGTTCAGAAGGTTTACCATGCTATGGCAAATGGCGAGTCCCAATCCGTTTCGGGGAGAAATACCATTCTTGTTTTGCACTTCAAAATTGTCCAGTATCTTGTAGCGGTCGAATATCTTGGTTAGATTCTCCTTAGCAATTCCCTTCCCCGTATTTGAGATACGAATGCAAAGCTGTCCTTCTGCTATACGTTGTTCTACGATTATGCTTCCATTCTCCGGCGTATATTTGAAGGCATTGGACAATAGATTATTTACTATCTTATTGAAGCAACTGGCATCCGAATTCCAGTAAACATCTTCTTCTATTTTCAATTGATAGTTTATCTTTTGACTCTCGGCCAGTTCACAGAAAGATTCGGCTATGTCCTTCGTCTGTTCGGATATAGGGAGCTGTTTTATTTCAAGTGTTTTATTTCCGGTTTCCAAACGACGGAATTCTATTAACTCCAGAATCAATGCATTCAGCTTCTGAGCGTTCTGTAGAATCATCGTGGCATATTTGTGAACATAATTATCCGCTTCCGTATGTGATAATATCTTCTGGCAGGGACCATAGATCAAGGTTAACGGAGTGCAGAACTCATGAGTGACATTGGTGAAAAAGCGAAGTTTAGACTCATACAATTCATTCCGTTGTTGGCGGTTCATTTGCTCGATCATGCGATCCCTTTTGTGCCGATACCGCTTAATAAACATGTAAATACACCCGGATACGAATCCGATAAATAGTATAAAGTAAATAGAGTAAGCAATAGTTGTTCTGTACCAGGGAGGGATGATACGGATAATGAGGGATTGGGGCGTGCTTTCTTCTCCCGTGATATTGCTCCGGTATTTTACTAATAGCGTATACTGCCCGGGGGAGAGATTAGAAAAGACAGCTGTGGTAGAAAGTCCATTCTCTATCCAGTTTTCACTCAAACCGTCAATCTTGTAAGAGTAAGTGTAATTATTTCCATTGACATAGTCGATAGCTATGAATGACAGGCTGAAGAAGTTCTGGCTATAGTCCAGCTCGAGTACCTTCTGTTTTTTGTCTTCCCTGAAGAAATCATATATATCATATTCCTTGCCAAAGATAGACAAACGATTGAATTGCAGGGCGGGCATATATTCTATGGCCGTGGAGTTGTTCTCATTAATCGTTATAAAACCGTTCGTACCACCAAAGAAAAGAGTATTCGTGCGTTTGTCTTTAAAGTAAGCTCCGTCACTGAACTCTGTCACTTTCAGATCATTTCGCTGATGATAAGTCTGCACAGCATTGGTTTGGATATTAAATCTTACCAGACCTTGATTGGTACTGATCCACAGATTTTGTTTCTGGTCTTCAAGAATGCCATGAATCGTATTATTGAGAAAACCGTTGGTCTCGTTATATATGTAATAATCGTCATTATAAATACGCGTCAGCCCGAAGCTTGTACCGAACCAATATCCCGCATCATTTTTCAGAATAGCAAAGATGTCGTTTACTGTCTGGCTTTTTATCGCCTGATCAAACAGATAGGTTTTCATTTGCCCCGTATGCGTATTGATCCGATAGGCTCCGTATCCGCGGTTGCCAAACCACATGACGGAATCACTTTCCTGGAAAGAAACAAAAAAGTAGTTGGATGCGCGTTTTCCCTTATCCAGGACAATTCTCTCCGCACGCTTCACAGTGAGGGAACTTCCGGAACCGTTTAAAGACACTTTCACAATACCTTCTCCTACTGTGGCTATCCAGAGGGTACTGTCGTTTTGTTCGCAGATAGAATGGACATACTTTACTGTTTTTCCTTCTGCCAGAACGGGGAACTGTTTTATTTTCCGGTCCGGATACGAATAGTAGTTTATACCGTTCTCGGTTCCTATCCAGAGTCTTTTCCAATGACTCGGAGCAAAACAATAGACGGAGTTGTCTGTAAGTGTACTGTTATTGGTCAGCAGTTGTTCTGTTTTAAGGTTTATATCCGTCTCTGTCTCCGGATGATAGTTGAACATACGTAGTATACCATTTCCTTTCGTTCCGATCCATAGCGTTTGTTCGTCGTCAAGATAGAGTGCGCGAACCGGATTGTTTATCTGATAGGCCGGTGTATTTAGCAGTGTATTCTTTATCGAAAATGTATCGGCAAAATACATGTACAATCCTTGTCCGTCTGTACCTATCCAGATGATGTCCTGGAATTTATCTTTCAGCAGACAAAATATTCCGGTCCGAATATCGGTAGGTTGTATGATATACTTTATTTTCTGGTTGGGCTGATACTTCAGTTGGATCAGGCCGCTACTCTTAAATCCGATATAGTAATCATTCTGTTTCTTTATGATAGAGGATACTTCTCCACGTTGATGTATCTCGGACTCAAGGTCGACAATATAATATTTCTTTTGGCTGTTCAAGTCATATTCATAGAAAGCGTAAGTACTATCAATGAAGTAGAGCAGATTATTTTCGGCTGAAGCCCAGAGTAACTTCTCCGGGTGATTGAAATGATTGTGTGGTGAGAGTTTTATTTCGTCCTTCTCTTTTTCTATCGCATAACTTTGGTTGCTACCGTCTGATGAGAAAATCCAAAGAATGTCTGAACTGTCTGCAACTATTTGCAGGACATTCTCAAAAACAACCGTTCCTACATCTAACTTCCGGAACTCATTGTCGCGCCGGTTGAAATAATAGATGTTGCCGTCATCTTTGATGATATATACATCTCCCGCGGCACTTTTTGTCATTTTATTGATGTCTTTGAACTCCTTGAAGCTCTGAATTGTCTGCTGGTGAGAGTCGAAACGGTCAAGACCATAATTGGTCTGTATCCATAATACATCTTTTTCGGTCTCCATTATGTTGCCTATAATGTTGCCGGAGAAACCAATGCGGGAATTTGTAGGTTTGTACAGTCGTGGGGTAGTACCATCGAAAATGTTTAATCCGTCACAGGTTCCTATCCACATTAAGCCATTGTTATCCTGGCAAAGGGATAGAATTGCACTGTTTGACAACCCGTTCTGACTGGAATATTGCCGCAGGTTGTATGCGTTGATTTCACTCGTTATACTAAGTAGGAATAGTAGAAGTGAAAAGGTATAGTATAGATAGGAGGTTCTCATAAAATGTAGTTGTGTGTCACGATTAATATAAAGAGTTCCTGTACTTGCTGCAAAATTAAATAAAAAAGAGTGATAATGGCAGAAAGGGAATTTAAAAAGTATACGATTTTATGACATATATGTTTATTTCTCTGTCTTTCGGCTCTTTAAGTACACTAATGTCATAAAATTGTATACTGATAATCTAGTCTGAGCCATAGTTTTGTGACATCTGATTAGAATAACAATAGGGTATAGTATAAAGGGGTAAAAAAGATTGTTGCCGGGATAACAATTCTGTAATAAGGTGGGTATGATGATACCCCGTTTTTTTTAGATTTAATATACTGGTTTAATAACATGAAGAACATTCTTTTCTTTATCGGTCTTATTTCGCTGATAACTTGCCGACTTTCGGTACAAGAGTTAAAATCATCGGATTGCAATTGGTAGCGGATTTGCCATCAGCTTATTCGAAATAACGGATAGCAAACAGAAGAAATGAATTATTTAATGAATATCAATACTATTAATTAATAAAGTAAATATGAAGGCAGGATATTTTTTAGTAGGCTTGTTATGTGCTGCTTCTTTGGTAGGTTGTGTCCACAAAGAGCAGGTAAATATGAATCCTAATTTAGCCAGAGCGCAGGAAGCATTAGATTCTATCTATCAGTGTTATTCACGGCCGGGTGTTAATCTGTTGCGGGAGAATTACCCTTTTGATGAGCAAAGCAATGTTACTTATTTAGCATCCGAAGAGCAGGCAAATCTACCTAACCAGTATTCTTATCTTTGGCCTTACTCCGGCATGTTCTCTGCGGTAAATGCGATGTATGAGGCAAGTGGTAAAAAAGAATATAAGGAATTGTTGGATGAAAGGATTTTGCCCGGACTGGAAGAGTATTTTGATATAAAAAGAGAGCCTCACGCTTATTCATCTTATATTCGCACCTCTTCTCCTTCAGATCGGTTTTATGATGACAATGTATGGTTGGGTATTGACTTCACGGATATTTATCAAATGACCCAGGAGGCTGCATATCTTGAGAAAGCTCAGTTGATATGGAGATTTATCCAGAGTGGAATGGATGATCAGCTGGGTGGAGGTATCTACTGGTGTGAGCAGAAAAAGGAGGCTAAACATACGTGCTCCAATGCACCGGGATCTGTTTTGGCATTGAAACTTTTTAAAGCAACGAAAGATAGTATATACTATACGCAGGGAAAAGAATTGTATGAATGGACGAAAGCCCATTTGCAGGACTCTACAGATTATCTCTATTTTGATAACATTCGTCTTGATGGTAAGATAGGGAGAGCAAAATATGCATACAACAGCGGACAAATGATGCAGTCTGCTGCTTTACTTTATCAGTTGACCGGACAACCGGAGTATCTGGCTGATGCGCAGAATATTGCTAAAGAATGCTATAACTATTTCTTTATGGACTTTACATCTGCTACCGGTGAATCTTTCAAGTTACTGAAAAAAGGAGATATCTGGTTCAGTGCTGTCATGCTGAGAGGTTTCATCGAACTCTACCAACAGGATCAAAATAAAACGTATCTGGATGCATTTAATAGGAGCCTGGAATATGCCTGGAACAATGCCCGTGATGATAAGGGTTTGTTTAGCGTAGATTTGAGTGGAAATGACAAAGATGATAAAAAGTGGTTGCTGACACAGGCCGCTATGGTAGAAATGTATGGTCGGCTCGCTGGTATTAAAGAATTGATTAACTAAAATATAAAGACGAATGAAAAAGAAAAACATCAGTTTGTGTGCTATCACAGCCGCTCTATTTTTCGGAAACCATGCAAATGCGGCCGACTTTGTTGTGGCAAAAGACAATACGGTTGTAATCAACCAGGCTTGTCTGGCGGCCGCTTATAAGAGTAACCGCCCGGAGATGAAGAAGCGATTGTTTACCTCTAAAGCAGTAGAGGCTGAAATTGTGCGGGTTAAGAAGTTGTTGACTAACCGGAAATTGTCCTGGATGTTTGAAAACTGTTTCCCAAATACGCTCGAAACGACTGTACATTACCGTACAACGGATGGTAAACCCGATACTTTTGTATATACGGGAGATATTCATGCCATGTGGTTGCGTGATTCAGGAGCACAGGTTTGGCCTTATATACAGTTGGCAAACAAGGATCCGGAACTGAAAAAAATGCTTGAAGGAGTCATTCGCCGTCAGTTTAAGTGTATCATTATTGATCCGTATGCAAATGCTTTCAATGATGGAGCGAAAGGTGGCGAATGGATGAGTGACCTGACGGATATGAAACCGGAACTCCATGAGCGTAAATGGGAGATTGATTCTCTTTGTTATCCGCTTCGATTGGCCTATCAGTACTGGAAAGAGACAGGAGATGCCAGCATCTTTGATAACGAATGGATACAGGCCATCACCAATATTTTGAGAACATTTAAAGAGCAGCAGCGTAAAGATAAGGTGGATTATTACAAATTCCAGCGTAAAACGGAGCGTGCGCTCGACACGCTGAATAATAATGGTTTGGGAGCTCCTGTAAATCCGGTAGGATTGATAGTCTCTTCTTTCCGTCCGTCGGATGATGCTACAACACTGCAATTTCTTGTTCCGTCAAACTTCTTTGCCGTATCTTCACTTAGAAAAGCTGCAGAGATATTGACTGCGGTAAATCAGAGAACTGATCTGGCTCAGCAATGTACGGATCTTGCACAGGAAGTGGAAGGTGCACTGAAGAAATATGCAACCTATAATCATCCCAAATACGGAACAATTTATGCTTTTGAAGTAGATGGTTTCGGAAATCAGCTGTTGATGGATGATGCGAATGTACCCAGTCTGATAGCTATGCCTTATCTGGGCGATATGGATGTGAATGATCCGATCTATCAGAATACGCGTCGTTTTGTATGGAGCAAAGACAATCCGTATTTCTTCAAAGGAAAAGCCGGAGAAGGTATCGGAGGTCCACATATCGGTTATGATATGATCTGGCCGATGAGTATTATGATGAAAGCTTTCACAAGCCAGAATGACGAAGAGATAAAGACTTGTGTGAAGATGCTTATGGATACGGATGCAGGTACAGGGTTTATGCATGAATCCTTCCATAAAGATGATCCTGCCAATTTTACCCGTGCCTGGTTTGCATGGCAAAATACACTGTTTGGTGAATTGATATTGAAATTGGTTAATGAGGGGAAAATTGATTTATTGAACAGTATACAATAATTTTCTCTTTGTACTATTTTACCTTTGATAAAGAGATAGAATATATAAACTGTTTTTTTACATAATTTCCTATCTCTTTATCATACTTTTGATTTATTGTGTTGAATAAGAAGCGTAATTAAAAGACTTTTTCCTGCTTCAACACATACAAATCAGCAAGTGCTCCTGTGATGGGCTGTTTGTCTGCATCCAGCATTACTATCCGGCCTTCTTCCACCTTATAATAAGATTTATCTCCTTCTTTGGAAGTCGTAGTCAATATATTGCCTTCTACTATGAAAGTACCTGCTTCATCAAATTCCGCATCTTTTCTTTCCTGGTAAATATATTTCTGTGTATACGTATGATCCTTGTTGAAAACCAAAGTAACATCTATCCCCGGACAGTCAGCTGCGGGAATTGTTCCTTTATACTCTCCAAAATAATCAAGTGAGGTTTCTGCATTGTGCATATCTGCTACCTGTGTAGTATCTGCACTCATACTGTCGGCATTGTTTGTTTTTTTACTGTTTGTACACCCTGTCATAATAAAAGCACAGAGTATTGCTGCAAAATAAAACTTCTTTCCCATACTGATTGTTATTTTTATTAAACGAACAACAAAGGTACAACTAAAAAGTTTAACTTTGCTCTAAACTAATATCAATCGTAAATCCTCATTTGTGATTTGCCAATTATCATTTATCAATCGTAAATCGTAAATTATTAAATCGTAAATCCTCCATTTATGCTTATACTTTTATCCTGCGCCAAAACCATGAGTGATGTTTCAAAAGTGAAAGTCCCTTTTACTACTATACCTTGTTTTCAGAAAGAAGCGGCAGAAATTGCTTTAGAGATGTCGCAGTTTTCTGTAGAAGAGTTAGAGCATTTGTTGCGTGTGAATCCTAAGATTGCTGTCGAGAATTACAAACGTTATCAGGCTTTTCATTCAGAGGATACTCGTGCGCTTCCGGCCCTGCTTGCCTATACAGGTATTGTTTTTAAGCGGTTGAATCCGAAAGATTTTTCAGAAGACGATTTTCGCTATGCACAGGAACATCTTCGGTTCACTTCATTTTGCTACGGTTTACTTCGTCCGTTAGATCTAATCCGTTTGTATCGTCTTGAAGGAGATGTAAGACTCCCTGAGCAAGGTGGTAAAACTCTGTTTTCTTATTGGCAGTCCCGGCTTACCGATTCATTTCTTAAAGAGATCAAAGCCACCGGAGGCGTACTATGTAATCTGGCAAGTGATGAAATGCGTGGTTTGTTTGACTGGAAGCGTATAGAACAGGAAGTGACGATTGTTACCCCCGAATTTCATGTATGGAAGAATGGCAAACTTTCTACTATTGTAGTTTATACCAAAATGTCTCGTGGGGAGATGACGCGTTTTATTCTGAAAAACCGGATAGAATCTCCGCAGGATTTGAAAGCTTTTCACTGGGAGGGATTTGAGTTTAATGAACGATTATCAAACGAAAAGAAATTAATATTCACTAATGGAGCAACAGAATAAGATGAGTGAAGTAGACAAAATGCGTAATGGGCAACTGGCTGATATGTCTGTGCCGGAAATGCAGGTACGTTTTGAGAAAGCTAAAAAGTTATTGGCCCGTATGCGTGGGTTGAGTACTTATGACGAGGAATATCGTCCCTTGCTCGAGGAACTGATACCGGATATCCCTGTTACATCTGTTATTTGCCCGCCTTTTCACTGTGATCACGGTGATGGTATCCGGCTAGGCGAACATGTATTTGTCAATGCTAACTGTACTTTTCTGGATGGTGGATATATAACGATCGGAGCCCATACATTGGTGGGCCCTTGTGTGCAGATTTATACCCCTCATCATCCGGTGGATTATATAGAACGGCGTGAACCGAAAGAATATGCTTATCCGGTCACGATCGGTAAAGATTGCTGGATTGGTGGTGGCGCTGTTATCTGTCCCGGAGTGACGATTGGAGATCGTTGTATCATTGGAGCAGGGAGTGTAGTAACTAAAGATATACCGGCTGATAGTGTTGCGGTGGGCAATCCGGCACGGGTTGTAAAGAAAGTAAAATAGCCGGGCAACTTATCAGATTGTAAGAAATAAGAGAGGTGAAAAGGTGATTTATTATCTTTCCATCTCTTTTTGTGTATATTAGTGCAATCTTTTGAGAAAATACTTCAATTTCTTCTATAAAAAAAGAGGTTAATTTGTAATCGTTAATCTATCATTAATATATAAAGACGAATGCAATGGGAAAGACACTACTTCTTTTTAAATCTCTTTTGATGAGCGTGTGCGCGCTCACACTGACCACTCAGGCACAAAGTTTATCTGATGTAACCAATATCAATGTAGACGAATGCTATATTTATGATTCATTTTTATCAGCGGACTGGGGAAATGAGTCCATGGCGCCCGGCAACGGAAGTACTGCGAATGATTATTGGGCTAAAAGTTGGATTACAGGAACCCGCAAGGTCTACAAGGGGGCAGAGGTGGTAAATATTGGTGGAACTGAACTTGAATATATAGTGAAACAAGTGCGCCCCGGAAATTATAATAGCTCTATCGGCATGCTGAATATGAAAAATTTATATAGAGCCGATGCATCGGAAGTATTTAGAGAATCTCATATAACCAGTAGTTTGATTTTACCGGAATTGCCCAGTGTCGGTAAGATGGCCCTGTTTCTGTTGAAACCTTATAAATCAGGCGTATCAGATGGCATTGCACTCGATAAAAAAAACGCGGATGGTTCCTGGACAGAGGTGATACAGGTGAAACACCCTTCGGCAGATGGCTGGGTCTATCTGCATTATATTAATAAAGGAGCTATTATCTCTCAGGTTCCGGTGACGTATCGGATTCGTTCTTATTCATATAACTCAAGAACCGCAGAAGGGTATGGCCCTATTTTGGGAGGCCTGATTGTTCAGAAATATCTGGAGAATGACAATTATACCAAACCGCTTACCCGGCCTTATTATCCGTTAGGAAATAACTCATCTACTTTGTCGAATGCCAAAAAACTGGTAGATACTTATACGGAAGCTGAATGGTTGGGATTAGTTCCCACACAAGCTCCCCGTAGTTTGCAGCATAGCCCGGCTTCTGTTAATAGTACGGATTGGACATGGGATCCCGCCCAGCCGGATCAAATAACCTGTAAGGCTACCGGTACTGTGTTTCCAAACAGTAATTATACGGTTTTATATGCCAATGCAGAGGTTATGACCGGAAAGATCATTAAAGTCCCGTATTATAAAACGTCCAAAGGCAACACCTATGTACAGGCTCAGATTGATTATGGAAAAACAGCTTTTATGACTAAGAACTTACCCATTTTGGGAGCCGCCTACCAACTGACAAAAGATGAAAAGTATGCCCGTTATGTGGCTTTGGCTTTAGACAAGTGGGCAAATGCGGTGCCTGATTTCTTTATGACCGAAGGGTGGAATAAAGACCGGATTGTGAATAAGAGTGACCTTTCGAAATATCAGAACGTACAACGTGCTTCGGATCATAACGGGTTGACTCATGAATTTCATGAGGGAGAACTACTATCGTTTGATCGTATTTATGAAAGTCAGGCGCTAAAGGAGCTTTCGGCAGAGAGAGGCTACGATGTACGCCGGCATATTGTTGATGATCTGTTCCTTAATATAGGATTATGGGTGATTGACCAGCCGATGTCTACTCATCAATCTACCAATCTGGTGGGACATATTGGTGTACTGATTCAGGTGGCTGCTATTATTGAAGACGAAGTAATGAAAGAAAAAATCATTGATTTTGTCGATCGTTATTATACGTTGTGTATTGCAAACAACTTCAAGCGTGACGGTATGTATCCTGAGTCCTTCTCTTACCACAGAGGATATGCCGATGAGAACTATGCAAACGTTAAGCTGTTGGAAGATTATTTCAGTATGTTTGAACCGAAAACTGACGCGATGCGCCGTATTGCTGCAAAATCCCTTACACGTAAGGAGTTTACTCAGCGTACGACGTTGGTTCATAAACAGGTTGGATTTCCGAATGGAGATATGGCTCCGTTTGATGATACCACGGCCGGATACAGTGATAAGCGAACTTCTACCAAATCTTATTTATTGCCAGCTTACTATCATGCCATGTTGGGAGCAGGTACGGGCGATCAGCAGATTCAATCGAATATCGGAGCGAATGATAAAGCCAATCATGTGGGCAATAGTGTGATGTCTATGACCCTTTATGCCAATGGAGAAGAGCAGATTGGTGATATCCGTTACTCCCGGCTTCCAGGACGCGATTATACGAATAGTGTGACGGCTCATAACCTGGTTGCCGTTGACGAAGAACTGACCCAGTATTTTACATCAGGCCGCCAGGTTCTTGGCAATAGTGGACACGTATTTACAAATGGTTACTTCACCTTGTTTGAACCGGGGCTCGATGGGGTTGCTGCAACAGAGGTTTATAGTAAAACGATCCGTCCGGGAAAAGTAGAACGTTATCAGCGTATTCATGTTTTGAATACGATTGATCCGTCTCGTCCTTATCTGCTCGACTTATTTGTGGTAAAGGGAGGAACGAAGCACGACTACCTGTTACACGGCTCTACACAGTATGATCAGACGACTGAAACCAGCCTGTCTATGACGAAAATTAACAGCCAATACCCACTCTTGCCAACCGGAGTAACCTATAAAGATCCGGTGGTAGAAGGTGATAAAACAAACTGGTATGGTGCTTTTCGTGAAATGTCAAAAGCGCAATCTCCCGGAGAATGGAACGTGACTTATGTACAGAATGCTTCCAGAGGTGTTAAGATTTTTGCTGTGGATGATGCCCGGTCTACGGTATATTTAGGTAAGTCGCCTAATTCCTATCGTCGTGCTACCGGAACAACGATGTATGAATATTGGCGTCCGGCTTTGGTGGAACGCCGCACCGGAAACAGCGGTATGCGTAGTTTGTTTACCCATGTGATGGAGGCGTATAATGGTGGTTCTAAGATTGTTTCGGTAAAACAAGTTCCGTTAAATCAGAATAGTGAAGAATATGTGGGAGTGTCTGTCACCTTTACTGATGGTCGTGAAGATGTGATTCTTGTGAATCTGAACAATGCGCTGATTACAGGTATTGATCCGGCTGAGAAGATATCAACAACCGATGGGCGCTATGCAATGGAAGGTAAGATAGCTGTTTTTTCAAAGAGTAAAGACGCAGAGAAGGCGAAGAGTATTTTGATTAACGGTTCCCGGTTATCCGTAGGAGAAGAATCGGCAGAAATAGAGAACTACAAATACTCCGGAACTATTACCTCTACTGTACGCAAGGAAGACGGCGCTTCCTGCAATGCTTTTGTTACCGATGCTATGATTCCTGCCGGTGATGAGTTAAAAGGGCGCTGGATGTCGGTTAAATTTGGATCTTATAAAGTGATTAACCCACCTTCGGGTGCTGTGAAAACGCAGGAAGATATGAATGAATTGTTTCAAATAGACCATGTAGAGCAGGTGGGCGGCCAAACTTATATTGTAACCGCCGAAGACCATTGCCTGAAGGTGGATGGTGCAATGGCTGAGGAGATAATGCGTCCGCAACGTCAGTTTGAAGGGGCTACGACATTTACAATCTTAAAGAGCCAGTCCGGCCTGTTTGGAGGAGGTACAGGATTGTCTGCCGTGCCCGCCGAGAAGAACGTACAAATCTGTCCGAATCCGGTAAAAGATGTCCTGCATGTGCGTGCCGATCAGGAAATTAAGCGTGTGATCATCTATTCACTGACCGGTTTTGCAGTGCGTGAACTTTTGTTTGCGGGACAAACAGAAGTTACTGTTCAGGCAATGGATCTGGCAGAGGGCAACTATATTGTGACAATTGAGTTACAGGATGGTTCTGTAAAAAATGAACGGCTGATGATTACGCGTTAGCTTCTTAATTAATAAGTTGTTATAAGAGGGCCAAAAGTAGAATTCGCTATTATTAAAACGCAGATTAACGCTAATTTACGCAGATTTAATTTAATTTTTGCGTAACTTAGCGTTAATCTGCGTTTCTAAATTTATATATTAATAGCTTTCTCAGTTTTTTGACACCTTCTTGTTATTTATACTGTTTTTGAATAAGAGTAGTCGTATGTTATATGATTAAATCTTCTGCAAAACCTTGCATATGATTGTAAATCTTGCTAATATTGCATGTAGACTTCTCTGGTGAGTTGAATATAAACAGACTCTTATAATCTATTTTATCATATCATAGAACTATGACTAACCAAAATCTGATAGCGCAATGCAATGAGGCAGTCATTCATTTTGCGGACGAATGTATAAAATGGCAGGAACAAATAGAAGTACTTTCTTCTACTATGGACGAATCTCTTGCAGTTCCATTGGGAAAGAAACTGTGTGCTTTGTCTGCCTCCCGGGAAGAAATGGATATTTACCGTCGGATGTTTGCTGCCAACGAAGAGTGTAGTCCTATGAATGTCGGAGAGATATGCAGAAAATACATTAATGATTATAATAGTGATAAGAATCACAAAAAATATCATAATATGTATCGGAAAAAAGACGCTCGCGAAGTAAGAACAAGAAGGTTGAATCAGATTCTGATAGCTCCGGATATAGAGACACCCGAACAAAAACGAGAGGCCTGGACTTTGTATAATTATTCGCCTTTATTTAGGTTGGCATTTACGCAAATACTGGATAATGCTGTTAAATATAGTATGCCAAACACTACTATTGATATGCAGATGGAAGTGCATGATGAATATAAACAGATTACTTTTTCTAATTTTGGCCCCCGGCTGGAAGAGGACGAAGCAAAGCGTGTTTTAGAACATGAATATCGTGGGATTAATGCTCAGTATTTGACAACTGAAGGACATGGATTGGGGTTAAGCATAGTGAAAGAAATAGCCGATTCGCAGGAGGTACAGGTAATAGTGGAAAGCGGTGAAGAGGCCAGCAATAGTTACGATAATGTACCTTATGAACTTTTTTCGATTATCTTAGTGTTCCCTCATCGTGATACCCCTGCTTCAGCTCCTGCATTTCTGCAGGATATTTCAGATAATACAGCGATAGGTATCTATCTTCATGAAATGAATCGTGTGATACGTACCTGCTATCGGAAATTATCGGATATCTGCAATTGGGCTACTTCTAACCGTCAGGAATTGCCCGAAGAGATGTTTTTTATATGCAATTGTATGCGGGTCTCCTATTTGCATATGCAGGCATTATTTTTTTATATTGATTATCTTCTGCTGCCACCAGACATGTGTGTGTATGGCAATCCGTTGGAAAAGACGGTTTCGCTGGATACAATTCTGAATAATATATGTGTGGCCTATCGGGATGAGCTAGAATATGATAAAGACTTTTTGCCTTCTTTTTCTTTTCCGGCCAAAGAACTTCTTTTATATATTTATTTGAATGGCATTGTATATCATTTGTTGGAACATCGTAAGGTGAAAGAAGAAAAGTTGGAAATGAATATTGATATTGAAACAAGTTCTGTTGTTTTCCGGGTGAAAAGTGGCTTTAATGATTTAGGAAGGAATGAAAAGCCCGTTTCTCTGGCAGAAATGGAACATCTGGACTGTCATAGATGGGGCTTTTATAATTCCATATTGCAAAACACAACAAGCGGATTTACATCAGTTATTAATAAAACAGTAATCTTGTATATAAAATAGATATGAAAAATTTCTTAAAGGAAGTTCTGAAAACAACGCTTAGCACTTATTTTGCATCTGTTGTCACAGGTGTAGGTGGTGTGTCATCTTTGATTGCATTATTTCATGATGTATCAGGATATTATGTTATCTATTTATGTGCTTTATTGCTATTTCTTAGTTGGTATTGCTTTTATTTGTCAAAGCAGAATAAGGCAAATACAAAGCGGGAGGAGACTAATATCAAAGTAACCAAATGTTCTTCTGTAACTTCTTTAAAAGAGAGAACATTCAATATTCTTGCTATTGATGACCAATATAAAACGCGACAGTATTTGAAAGAAAATTTTCAGAGCGAATGCCTCACAGTGATAGAAGCTATTCCTACCCCTTTGTTTGCTGAGGGATTTGATATTATTATATCCGATTTGATAGGTGCCGGTCCCGGTAAAAAAGAGAATGCAACGCAAATATTACAGGGAATAAGAAAACGTTATCCTTATAAATATCTGATAATCATGTCGTCTGAACCGTTGCTTCTTGTAGAAGTTGCCCAATGGGCGGATGCAACTATAACAAAGACTGAGACGGACAGTTTGTATGAGAAACTTTCAGTTGCATTGTTAAAAGCAAAGGAAGAGTTATCCAACCCCCAAAAGCGTTGGGAGAATCTAAAGGTACAGGGAGCGATTTTGCAGGATTCCTATAATAAAGAAGAGGAATATAGTCTATTTCTTGCTTCACATCACCCTTCTACCCTAATTAAATGATACCATCATTGAAACGCAAATGATCGCAGATTAAATGGCTGTGCTATACGTAAGCTATGATACTCTTTGCGTGAATCTGCGAGTTTCTGCGTTTCAACAATTAAAACTCAGTGAAACTCTTTGGTGAGTCTTATTTTACTTTTTTCTTTCTTCCTCCACTCTCTTTTTCCATCTTTGAAATGATTTCATGAGGGCATCTTCGTGTTTGTCTTCAATGTGATATTTATCCATAAATAGTAACAGTGATTTTTTATACATGATTCCGTTACGGAATTTATTTTTCAGCATGATACTGTGTAACTCAGTCTTCAGCATTGTTTCTATTTCCTCTTCGATGATGATGACACTGTTGTGTCCCAGGTAATTGTATGTTTCGGGTTCTTTTCCATATCTCGGGTCGGGGATTATGAGAGTCAGATTCCCGGTTTCCCGCCATGATACGTCTCGTGGACGTTTAACTGTGAGGTTTTTGATGACATGATACAAGTTTTCGATACTTTTTAACCTGATAGCATTGAGCTCCGTGACTACGCTGTTTTGATAGCGTACATACATGTAAGCCGCCAGATAGGGCTTTACATAGATGGTTGTTGTGACCATTCTGATTAGATTTTATGTAACAATTCTTTTATCTTCATGGCCGTCTTCGACGGTTGAATTCAGTGCCATTGTGTTGAGAAAAAATCAACACTTTTTGGAGCTTTTTGGCACTTCTGTAAGAAGTTGTATATCAAATGGTTACAAGGTCTATTTCTTTCTCGTAGAGAAATATTGTTTTTCTCTACGAGGAACGGGGCTTTTCTCTACGAGGAATCGATTGAATCTCGTAGAGAAATATGTGCTTTCATAAAATCCAAACCACAAAAGTAAAATAAAATCTATTTCATGTATTTTCTTATTCTCGATTGATTTAGTTGTTTTGTAATAAAATATGGGGGTGTGAGCGTGTGTTGGTTTATATCGTGCATATGTATGAACGAATGTTGGAAAATGAGATGATTTTTCTCGTTTAATCTATTAACTAAATTTAAACAAGAGGATTTGAAATGGGAGTGAACTCATTTAGCTGGGAAAGTATATTTTCTATTTATACTTGTTGTCAGAAAAATGCGAGTATTTGGAGTGTTTTTCGGAATATTATTATCAGTACAAAGTAAGAGTGAAATAGGGGATTCTTAATTGTTGATTAATAGTCGTTTGATATTATTCTTTTATTTGAATAGTGTTTCAATAAACGTTCGTTTATTGGCACAAAAATATGTCCTTTTTTTTAATGTACAAAATATTTTCCAATAAAAATAATCTGATCATATCCTTTCTGAATATATTTTATTGATTCATAGGAATTTGTGTTTGTCTATAAAAAGATAATTGGTTTATTATTAATTTAACCTAAATAGAAATAAATGCTTTTCTAAAATGGCGTGCCAATAAACGAACGTTTACTGAAACACTATTTGGTGTTAAAAGTCTTGTTTATAGTTATTTATGTGCTAATAATATAAAAATAGTGCATAATACATATCTCCCCTCTTTATGTTTTGTCTCCTGTGATAGGGAAACTATTGAGGGCTAGTGTATTTTAAGAATTGATAATCCGTTTTTATACACGCTTGACCGGAAGGTATTTTATTACCCCGGTGTCCCCAAAGAATATCCAATTGTGAACAAATCCACAGACATCTGTTGGTATCCACTTCGTGTCACCTATAGCCGTGAGTTACAATTGAAAGAAGTGCTTGATGCCGAGCGTATAGAGAATTTTATTCCGATGCATTATGAGTACGTGAAACAAGGAGAACGTAAGATACGAAAATTGGTTCCTGTTGTACATAACCTTGTGTTTGTTCATAGCTCCTTTGTTTGTATTGATCGTGTCAAACGGTCACTTGGTGCTTCCTTATCCGTACGTTATATCATTGATCGTGAGACGAACCGCCCACTTATTGTTCCGGATTCGCAGATGCGTAGTTTTATTGCAGTTTCAGGTAATTACGACGAACAGATTGTTTACCTTGATCCTGCTCTTACCTCTTTACGTAAAGGGGATCGTGTGCGTATCGTCGGTGGTGTTTTCGAAGGGGTGGAAGGAGTTGTTATCCGTGTAAAAGGCGATCGCCGTGTCTCTGTTTGTATCAAAGGCATTATGGCTGTGGCTACTGCATATATTCATCCTTCTTTGATAGAACTAATTCCCGATACTATTTGTGAATAAAAGAAATTGATTCGTTCCGTATTTTCTTATCAATTGTCACCTGTATAAATAACTAAACTGTAAATCTATCTATATGTTGTCTTTTCAATCACAAGTTGATACGTTGTACCGTACGACCCGTGACCTTCTTAACATGGGTTTTGACGGGACTCCTCTTTATTCCAATGAATTTTGTGCGCTTAATACAGAAGTATACCGTCAAGCTGAGGCTCTATTTGTATTGAGAGGTTCCAACATTGAAGAGGAAGCGCAACGCTGTTATGTTTTATTGACTGCTTATCATGCAACTATCTACGATCATGGTAATAAGAATCTGAAAATTCAGTCCTTACTTGATCGTAGTTGGCAATTGTTCGAACAACTCCCTGCTTCCTTGCTGAAGTGCCAGCTTTTAGTGGCCTGTTATAGCGAAGTTTTTGATGAAGATTTAGCTCAGGAAGCACATGCTATTATGAATAGTTGGACCGGACGTGAATGGACTAAGGCGGAATGTGAAGTTTCCGATTATTTGGATAGTCTGGAAACTAATCCTTGGCCTGATTGGGAAATTGTAGAATGAGTCATATTGTAATTTTATGGAATTGTTTAATAGCTAATTTATGAGAATAAAATTTCTGAATAATTGTTTGCTGTGTCTGTTGACGCTTTTGGTATCTTGTTCTGCTCCCAAAGAGGTGCTTTACTTGCAGGATATAACTTCTTTAAAGGAAGAAAATATTGATAAGAATTATGAAGTTATCATTCATAAGGATGATTTGTTGGCTATTCTGGTGAATAGTAAAGATCCTGAATTGGCTTTGCCATTCAATATGCCTATGGTTAGTTATCAGATAGGTAGTACTACTTCCGGTCAACAACGTCTTTTGGGTTACCTTGTCGATCAGAACGGTGATATTGACTTTCCTATCTTAGGAAAGCTTCATGTGGAGGGATTGACCCGTATGCAGGTTACCGAACTGATCAAACAAAAACTCATCAGTGAAGATTTGATCAAAGATCCTATTGTCACTGTCCAGTTCCTGAACTTTAAAGTATCTGTGATGGGTGAAGTAGCACGTCCCGGTACATTCGATATTTCCGGTGACCGGATAACTCTATTGGAGGCCTTGAGTATGGCAGGCGATTTGACTATTTATGGCCGTCGTGATCGCGTAGCTGTTATTCGCGAAAAAGATGGTAAACGCCGTATTCTGTATCATGATCTTCGCTCTTCCGATATTTTTCAATCGCCCTGCTACTACCTTCAACAGAATGACATTGTGTATGTAGAACCCAACAAAGCGAAGACAGGGCAGAGCCGTATTAACTCCAACAATTCAGTTGGCGTATGGCTTTCTGCGGTTTCCGTGCTTGCTTCCATTACTTCTCTGATTGTCACCATGTTTAAATAACCCGGAATATAAAGAATTGATAATGAATACCGAATCGAAAAATAATAATAGTCTTGAACAGGAATCTGAGATCAATATAACCGATATTCTCCGTTTTGTACTATCCAACTGGTATTGGTTTGTACTATCCGTTTTAGTTTGTATCGGCATTGCGTTCTTTTACGTAAAGTCCTCTTCCAAAGTATACAGCCGTAAGGCCTCCGTTTTAATCCGCGATGATTCGAAAGGTGGCGGAATGAGTGAGTCGGCGGTTTTTTCAGATCTTTCTCTTTTTGGTGGTAAACGTAATGTGGATAATGAAGTGCTTGTTTTCCAATCCCGTCATTTGATGGAGGAGGTTGCGCGGCGTTTGCATTTGGATATGAGCTATAAGGTGAAGAATGGCCTGCGCAGTGAGGAACTTTATACGCATGCTCCGGTCACCGTTTCTTTTCCGGAAGCGGAGGAGCGGCAGGTTATAAAAGTCATGGTTACTCCTGTTGATTCTGCTACGGTGCGTCTTTCCGGATTCTCTTTAGCTGTAGGGGGTGGGGGCGTTCATTCGGAAGAGGTTTTGGATGTACATCTGAACGATACTGTTTCTACTCCGATCGGTCCGATGGTTGTTACTCCTACGTTGTACTATACGGATGTATTTTACGGTAAGCCCGTAAATGTAGTCAAATCCAATTTGGAGAGTGTTATCGAAGGGTATCGTGCCAGATTGAAAGTGTCTCTTGCCAGCAAGACGGCCACCATTATCAATCTTGTCTTGGATGACGTCTCTACTGCCCGTGCGGAAGACATTTTGAACATGCTTATTGCCGTTTATAATGAGGATGTTATCAATGATAAGAACCAGATAGCCGTAAATACTTCCAAGTTTATCAACGAACGTCTGATCATCATCGAACGTGAATTGGGAAGTGTGGATGCTAATATCGAAAGCTTTAAACGTGAAAATCAACTGACGGATATTACTTCCGAAACTGGCATGTATCTTGCCAATACGAGTCGTTATCAGCAGGAAGGTCTCAGTCTGGAGAATCAGTTGAGTATAGCCAGATACATTAAGGAGTATTTGACTGATCCTCAAAAGAGTTCAGATTTGATTCCTGCCAATACGGGTATCTCGGATAACAGTGTTGAATCTCAGATCAAGGAATATAATGATATTCTTTTGAAGCGTGACAAGCTGGTGGTGGGCAGTAGTAGTAAGAATCCGATAGTGATAGATCTGAATAACTCTCTGAGTGCCATGAAGCAGACGATTATCCGTTCGGTAGATAATCTGATTGTAGGACTGAATATCCAGTTGAAGAATATTCGTGAGCAGGAAGAGCAGACCACGAAACGTATTGAGGCTGTGCCTGCCCAGCAGAAATATGTGCTTACAGTAGAACGTCAGCAGAAGATCAAGGAGGAGCTTTATCTTTATTTGTTGAATAAGCGTGAAGAAAACGCTTTGACACAGGCCATTACGGAGAGTAATGCCCGTATTATAGATGCTGCTTCGGGTAGCAGTGCTCCGGTGGCACCTAAAACAATGATGATTTTCTTGGCTTCCATTGTTTTAGGTTTAGGTATTCCCATGGGTGTATTCTGGTTGTTGAATGTGACGGATACGAAAGTCCGCACCCGTAAGGAGTTGGATGGAGTACTTACTATTCCTTTCTTGGGTAATATTCCCCGTCATGGTAATAATAAGGGTGAGGATTCGGATGGTATTGTTGTCCGTGAGAACAGTCGTGATTCTGTCTCCGAGGCTTTCCGTATCATTCGTACAAACATGGACTTTATGCGTGTGAAAGCCGCCAACTTACAGGTGGTCATGTTTACATCCGCCAATCCGGGTGCGGGTAAGACGTTTGTCTCGAGTAATCTTGCCATGAGTATCGCCCAGACGAATAAAAAAGTTGTTCTGGTTGACGTTGATATCCGTAAGGGGACATTAAGTGGTATTTTCTCTAACTCTTCCAACCGTATGGGGTTGACGCACTATCTTTCCGGCAGTACGGATAAGTTGGATGATATCATTGGTAGGAGTGAGGAGTATGATAAGCTGGATGTCATTTTCTCCGGTCCCGTACCTCCCAATCCTGCCGAATTGTTGTTGAGTGAACGCTTTGATCGTCTGATAACGGAACTTCGTAAACGTTATGATTATATCATTGTGGATAATGTTCCTGCGGGTATGGTGGCCGATGCTTCTATTGTCAATCGTGTAGCCGATCTTACCATTTTCGTAGTTCGTTCAGGTGTGATGGATCGTCGTCAGTTACCGGAATTGGAGAACATGTACCGCCAGGAGCAGCTTCGTAATATGTCGGTGATATTGAATGGAGTTCCTTCAGATCATAAGGGCTACGGTTATGGCTATGGTTATGGCTATGGTTATGGCTACGGTTATGGAAACGAAAGCCATAGTCATAACGGAAAGCATAAAAGCTTGAAGAATTTTTTCTCCCGTTTTTTGAAACGTTCGTAAGAATTGAACGTTTGCAACACATTAGTTGCTAAGATGATAAGTACAACACAGGAGCTGTTTTTCGGACCGATGAGAGATGTGGAAAAAAATTGGCAGCTCATAAAAAGACGTTAAGTCTTTTTGAGAGGGAGACATCTGGCGAAATAGTCGTCATCATCGAGACCAAAGCTGGTCGTTACGATCAATGTCGAAACGAGTTCTTGTATATAAATAATTTCTAAAATTGCAATATAAAACAGATAATATTATGTCAGTATTCAAAGGCAAGACACTCCTTATCACAGGAGGTACAGGTAGTTTTGGTAATGCAGTCCTTCGTCGCTTCTTGGATAGCGATATCAAGGAAATCCGCATTTTGAGTCGTGATGAGAAGAAACAGGACGATATGCGCCATTTTTTACAGGCAAATCGTTCTGAGGTTGCAAATAAGGTAAAATTTTATATTGGTAACGTTCGTCAGCGTGAAGCTGTTGACTTCGCAATGGATGGTGTTGATTATGTTTTCTCAGCTGCTGCTTTGAAGCAGGTGCCTTCTTGTGAATTCTTCCCTATGGAAGCTGTTTGTACCAATGTAGAGGGTACTAACAATGTGCTTCTTTCTGCTATTGCTCATGGCGTAAGCAATGTTGTTGTCCTTTCTACTGATAAGGCTGCATATCCTATCAATGCTATGGGTATCTCTAAGGCAATGATGGAAAAGGTAGCTATCGCTCAGGGACGTGCGCTTGGTACTGATGCTAAAACCTGTATTTGCTGTACACGTTACGGTAACGTAATGGCTTCTCGTGGTTCTGTTATTCCTCTTTGGGTAGAGCAGATGATGGAAGGTAAACCTATCATGATCACAGATCCTAACATGACTCGCTTCATGATGACTTTGGATGATGCTGTTGATCTTGTAATTTATGCGTTCACTCATGGCGAGAATGGTGACCTCTTTGTTCAGAAGGCTCCTGCTGCTACCCTTGATGTTCTCGCAGAGGCATTGAAACAGACATATGCCAAGATTGATCCTAAGTATGGTGAGACCGGGGTGAAGGTCATAGGTACTCGTCATGGTGAGAAACTTTACGAGACTCTTGTTACTCGTGAGGAAATGGCTAAGGCGATCGATATGGGTGACTATTATCGCATCCCTTGCGACAATCGTGACCTCAACTATGATAAGTTTTTCACTGAAGGTGACCACAAGGTAGAGCAGGTTGAGGAATATCACTCTCACAATACTCACCGCCTCGATGTAGAGAGCATGAAGGAACTCCTCCTGAAGCTTAATTTCATTCGTGAGGATCTCGGCCTTCAGGCTCGTGCTAAGGCTCGCGACTATCGTTCTGAATAATCTTATAGCTTATGAAGATATTAATATTTGGTGCTAACGGTATGGCTGGTCACATCATCGCACTCTATTTTAAGGAGCAAGGGTATGATGTGACGGGTTTTACCCGTAGACCTATATCATATTGCAAGAATATCCTTGGCGATGCAGCAAATCCTGCTGACGTAAAGGCTGCTATTGAGAGTGACGATTTTGATATCGTCATTAATGCGATTGGCATTCTCAATCAATTTGCAGAAGAAAACAAGTCAATGGCAGTGATGCTCAATGGTTACCTTCCTCACTTCATTGCTGACACTTTGAAAGATAAGAAGGCTCGACTCATTCATATAAGTACCGATTGCGTCTTCGCTGGCAATACCGGTCCTTATTATGAGGACAGTTTCCCGGATGGCAAAATCTTCTATGATAGAAGCAAGGCTATTGGCGAAATCAATGATGACAAGAATCTTACCTTCCGTAATTCAATAGTAGGACCGGATCCTAACGAGAAGGGTATCGGTCTTTTCAATTGGTTTATGAAGCAGAATGGCTCTGTAGGTGGATACACTGGTGCTATTTGGACAGGTGTTACCACTTTGACTCTTGCAAAGGCTATGGAATCTGCCATCAAGGAGAATCTCACAGGCCTTTATAACTTGGTGAACAATGAGAGCATCAACAAGTTCGATCTTCTCGGTTTGTTCAACAAGTATTTCCGCCATGGCGAGATAACAATTAATCCTAACGATAAGCTTCAGCTCGATAAGAGTCTTCGTCACAAGCGTACCGATTTCTCTTTTCAGGTACCAAGTTATGATCAGCAGGTCAAAGAAATGGTTGATTGGATAAACGACCACCGAGATTTTTATCCACATTATTTCAGAAAGTAAACAATGATATGAAGAAACTCAAATTAATGACTATTGTCGGTACTCGTCCGGAGATTATCAAGATGAGTGCTATCATCAAGAAGTCAGATAAATATTTCGACCATGTGCTGGTTCACACAGGTCAAAACTATGATTACAACCTCAACGAGGTATTCTTTAAGGATCTCGGTCTTCGGGAGCCTGATTACTACCTCGGGGTAGTAGGTAAGAACATTGGTGAGACAATGGGTAACGTCATTGCCAAGGCTTACGACCTCATGGTTGAGGTAAAGCCGGATGCGGTGATCGTTCTTGGCGACACTAACTCTTGCTTGAGCATTGTTGCAGCAAAGCGTCTTAAAATTCCTATCTTCCACATGGAGGCTGGTAACCGTTGCAAGGACGAGAACCTTCCTGAAGAGGTAATACGTAGAATTGTTGACGTTACATCCGATGTCAATATGTGCTATTCCGAGCATGCTCGCAGATATATCCTCGAATCAGGTGTTAGGCCAGAGTACACTTATGTTGTAGGATCTCCTATGGCAGAAGTTCTCTCTGAGGTAATGCCACATATTGAGGCTTCAAACGTGTTGAAGGATCTCAACCTCGAGTCAAACAAGTATATCCTCCTCTCTGCTCATCGTGAAGAGAATATCGATATAGAGAGCAACTTCTTCTCACTGATGAATGCTGTCAATGCAATGACAGAGACTTACAACATGCCAGTGCTCTACAGCTGCCATCCTCGTAGCCGTAAGATGATCGAAAAGCGCGGTTTCAAGTTCGACTCTCGTGTTATCCAGCATGCACCTCTTGGTTTCTTCGACTACAACAAACTCCAGCAGAATGCCTTCTGTGTAGTTTCAGACTCTGGTACCGTTCCTGAGGAGAGTGCCTTCTTCCATTTTCCTGCCGTAAGCGTTCGTACTTCTACCGAACGACCAGAGGCGATGGATAGGGGTGTCTTCACTATTGGCTCTATCACTTCAGAGGCAGTTTGTCAGGCAGTCGACTTGGCTGTTACCATGCATCAGAATGGTGATGACGCTTGTGATGTTCCTGCTTATGCTGACACGAATGTTTCTACTAAGGTCATCAAGCTCATTCAGAGCTATGTCGGCATTATCAACAAGATGGTATGGCGTAAGAACTAAGGTATATCCGTCGGCACAGGTGGAGCTCAAGCTTGACGTTCGATACGTCCTGACGGAACTAATCAAAAATAATAATATACTTTTATCACAGCTATGGTTACTGAAAATCTCTTTTATGGCAGTCAATCAACTTAGAGCAGGGGCAGCACTCAACTATGTTGTAATATTACTTAATATATTAGTTGGTTTGCTTTATACTCCTTATATGCTTCGTATGATGGGGCAGAGCGAGTATGGTTTATATTCTCTTGTTGCTTCTGTTGTTTCCTATCTTACAGTACTTGATTTAGGACTTGGTAATGCCATTGTAAGATATACTGCAAAGTTCAGAGCTGAAGGAAAAGTTAAGGAGCAGTATGAGATGTTCGGAATGTTCCTTATTCTCTATTTGGCAGTAGGTCTTATTGCGTTCATAGCAGGAATGGGATTATATTTCAATGTTAATAATCTGTTTGGCGACACCATGACAGCCGTTGAGCTTGATCATGCTCGCATCATGATGCTGATATTGGTATTTAACCTTGCGTTTACTTTTCCAATGAGTATCTTCGGCTCAATCATAACAGCATACGAACGCTTTGTGTTTCCGAAGGTGATCAATATAGCCCGAACCATTCTCAATACCGTTATCATGATAGTACTTCTCTCTATTGGTTATAAAGCTATTGCGATGGTTGCTTTGTTGACTTTCTTCAATGTTTTGACATTAGTAATCAATTATCTATATTGCAAGAATAAACTCCATATACAAATACACTTTGGAAAATTCAAATGGGATTTTCTCCGTGAGGTTGCAATTTATTCCTTTTGGATTTTCCTAAGTGTTATTATGGATAAAATCTATTGGAGTACTGGTCAGTTTGTTTTAGGGGCAGTTTCTGGCACAGTAGCTGTTGCTATATTTGCTGTTGCTATTCAATTGCATGGAATGTATATGATGTTTTCTACTGCTATTTCGTCAGTGTTTCTGCCAAAGGTAACAGGGATGGTAACATTAAATAATGATCCTCAAGAAATTTCAGATTTGTTTGTGAGAACTGGCCGAATCCAAAATATTATTATTCTCCTTATTTTATTAGGATTTATTGTTTTTGGGCATCCATTTATTATCTTGTGGGCAGGTAACGATTATTCTGCTGCTTATTATATGGCACTTGCTTTCTTTGTTTCTTTATATATTCCGTTAATTCAAAATATAGGCATTACGATACTTCAAGCAAGAAATCAAATGAAGTTTAGAAGTCTTTTATATATTGTGATTGCGATAGTTGCCTTGATAGCAGAAATAGTGTTTGCCAAGTTATGGGGTGGTATTGGATGTTCGCTTGCAATAGCTGGCGCTTTGCTGATTGGTCAGGGGGTTATTATGAATATCTATTATCATACCAAACAACAACTTGATGTTTTGAAATTTTGGAAGGAAATATGCAAAATGGATCTTGTTCCGGTTGCAATTTCGCTTATATTTATTTATTTGACCCAAAATGTTTTTATTATTGATTCATGGTCATCATTGGCTATAGGAGTCCTTTTATATGGAATTATCTATATTCCTCTATTTGTGGTTTTGGGCATGAATAAATATGAACGAAATCTGTTCAGACCTATCTGTAAGCGTATTTTTCGATAAAGAATAGAATTGATTATTTTGATTTTCTGAGAGGCTTGGCTATTATGATGGTTGTTGCCATTCACACCTTTAGCATCTCAAAAGGCGATTGTAGTTTCTAAATATATAGGTTTTTAGTGATTGAAATAGTTGATAAACATAATTGCTGTGGTTGTTCTGCTTGTGTGCAGGTCTGTCCCAAACGATGCATTTCATTTAATGAAGATGAAGAAGGCTTTCGATATCCTTTAGCGGATAAAGAACTTTGCATAGATTGTCATCTTTGTGAGACGGTTTGCCCATGCCTCAATCAAAATGAGACAAGAAAACCTCTGATCGTTTATGCAGCCATCAATCCGGATGAGGAAATACGTAAGAAATCATCTTCTGGTGGAGTTTTTTCGATGATTGCCGAAGTTGTCATAGGTGAAGGTGGTGTAGTATTTGGTGCTCGTTTCGATGATCATTGGGAGGTTGTCCATGACTACACTGAAACGAAGGATGGCTTAGTCGCTTTCCGTGGTTCAAAATACGTGCAAAGTCGTATCGGAGATTCCTATATCAAAACGCGCGATTTCCTAAAATTGGATCGTCAGGTTCTATTCTCCGGAACATCATGCCAAATCGCAGGTCTTAAGCAATTTCTGCGTAAAGATTATGACAACCTAATAACTGTTGAAGTAGTGTGCCATGGAGTACCAAGTCCAAAGATTTGGCGTGACTATATTTCCTCTATCTCAGCTACATTGGATTTTAGCCATATTTCGATGAAAGATAAATCAAGAAGCTGGAGAAGATACAATATTAATATTCGAGGAATAAAGGATATAGTAAACGAAAGGGCTTCCCAAAATAAATATATGTTGGCGTTCAAAAACAATCTCTCTATACGTCAATCATGCTTTAATTGTCCTGCTAAGGCAGGTAAAAGTAATAGTGATATTACACTTGCAGATTATTGGGGAATAGAACATATTGATCCGAATATGGATGATGACATGGGCACTAGCTTTGTTTGTGTTAATACCGAGAAAGGATTAGATATGATGCAGGTGATATCTGTAAGGAAGGATCAGACTGATTATGATGCGAGTGTTGTTTATAATTCTTGTATGATTACCAGCACAACTGAATCTATTCAGAGAGATGCATTTTGGAAATCTTATCATGAGAATGGGATACTATCATTGCAATCGCTTAAGCCTGTTAGTAATAATTTCTTGGTTAGAATAATTAAACGACTATTTCTTTTTATGAAATGAAAATAGGTATACTCACTTTTCATTGGGCTACAAACTATGGAGCAGTCTTGCAAACTTATGCACTACAATCTTTCTTGGAATCTATAGGGCATGAAGTGACAATAATAAACTATAAGCCAAGGAACTTTGATAATAGTATATGGCGTTATATAATAAATCGCAACTTCATGCACCATGCCCTTTATTGTGAAGGGCTGAAGAAAGAGTCTGCTATTGTGCCTTTTAGAGAAAAATACTTAAATCTCACAAATCGAGTATATAGGCTTACACAAATAACTGATGTTACTCATAATTTAGATATGGTAATCTCTGGTAGTGACCAAGTATTAAATCCATCATTCCTTCTTAATGGTGAGGGTAGAAGAATTCCGTCTGCAGCATATTACCTTGGATTTTCTTTTAAAGGAATGAAAGTGGGTTATGCCGTGAGTTTTGGGTGTACAGAATTCCCTGTGAATGCGTTGTCTCTTGCAAAACAAAACATTACAAATTTTGATAAGATAGGTGTTCGTGAAGAAACCGGTATTGAGATAGTGAAGGCTATGGGAAGAGAAGATGCAGTTCTTGTTCCTGATCCAACGCTTCTTTTAGGAAGTGAATCATATAAAAAGCTTGCAGAAGATTCGCAAGCTCAAACACCAGAAATATATAAATATTGCTTCTTCATTCGTAACATAGAAGCCAGAAAAGAACAGTTGTCATCTTTTTTTGGTGATAATGTGTTGTGGAATAACGATGATGCTAATTATTCACTTAACGATTGGTTGAGAAAAATAAAAAATGCCAGTTTCGTAGTGACTGATTCCTTCCATTGTATGGTAATGTGCCTTAAATTACATAAGCCTTTTGTTGTTGTTACGGCTAATAAAGGTAATGTTGGCATGAATGACCGCTTTTACACGCTTCTTTCCCCGATGCTATTATCATCCAGAATCATATATTTTGAAGATATAGCCCGGTTAGATGTTATGAAGAAGGAGTTGATAGATTGGCAGAATGTGGATTCTTATCTTGATTTGTATCCATCTATTGCCGAAGAATTTCTAAGAAAATGAAAATATTGCAATTAAATTGCGTCTATCGTCAAGGAAGTACAGGTAAGATAGTTGCTTCGATTAGTGATGTGCTTCGATCACAAGGTCATGAAGTATTTACCTGCTATGGCGTAGGTAACGATCATGCCGATGATTACTCTTCGAAAGTATGTGGTAATGGAGAGCATTACATCAACGCGGTTTTTGGTCGTATTTCAGGTATACCTTTTGGCGGAGTACATTATTCGAATATTCGGGTGAAACATAGCATTCAGGATTTTCGTCCCGATATAGTTCACGTGCACTGCGTAAACGCATCTTCGTTTAATGTTTATCGTATGCTGAAGTATTTAGCGAAGATTAAGATGAAGACTATTCTTACATTACATGCTGAGATTTTTCATACAGCAGGATGCTCACATTCTTACGACTGTGAGAAGTGGAAGAATGGTTGCCATAATTGCGAGGTTTATAAACAACGTGTTGGTTCTTACTTCTTTGATAGATCTGAGACTTCATATAGAAAGATGTATGATGCCGTTAATTCATTTGATAAAGACAAACTTATTGTTACTGCTGTATCTCCATGGTTGGCAGAAAGAGCTAAGCAGTCTGCTATCATGAAGGCGTATAACCTTGTTTATGTGCCTAATGGTGTTGATACATCGGTATTTCATTATACAGAGGGTTCAAATCGAATAAGACGAGATAATTACGACCGTGTAGTATTGTTTGTTACTCCTTATTTTGGATTGGAACAAAACGATATTAAGGGCGGTCGTTTTTTACCACAGATTGCCAAACTTATACCTAACTATAAATTTGTAGTTGTTTCAAACACCACATCAAAAAATCTCTCTAAGCTTCCAGCAAATATAGAGTTGGTGGGACGGGCAAAATCTCAGATCGAACTTGCGCAACTTTATTCAGAATCTGATTTAACGATACTGCTGTCAAAACGAGAAACTTTTTCTATGGTTACAGCAGAGTCTCTTTGTTGCGGTACTCCTGTTGTCGGATTTACTGCAGGCGGGCCTGAGAGTATAGCGATAGATGCTTTCAGTAATTTTGTAGAATATGGAAATATTAAGCTGTTAGCTGATGCATTGATTAATTGGAATAGTTCTTCTTATTATAAACAAGCTATATCAGAAATATCAGGAAGAGAATACTCTCAGGAAAATATGGCTAATAAATTTTTAAATATATATTCTTCTAATGGATATTAGAATCTATGAATTAGCTGTCATTATTTTGTTAGGACTTTTGTGTTCAAATTATGGACGTAAAGGTAAAACTTTTTATGTTTGGTCGGTCATAAGTATGCTCCTGTTGGAATCCGGTTTGCGTTCTTATTATGTGGGTAATGATACAATATTCTATTACAGCACATTTAATGACATGAAGATAACGTCTTGGTCGGATACTTTCTGTTTGTTTGCAGATGCATATATTCGAGGTACAACTCGAGATCCGGGATATAGTCTTTTAGTAAAGATACTACAGATATTTGTAAGTGATTTTACTTCATTTTTGCTTATCATAGCTGCAATATATTTTATACCACTGGGTTATGTTGTCAATAAATATACAGGCAGAACTTTAGAATGTATATTTGCATTTACACTTTATGTGGCATTGTTTCGTGTAATTGCGCTTTCTGGTGTCCGTCAGCAGATAGCTATAGGTTTTTCAATTATCGCATTAATTCAGATTCTTAAAGGGAAGAATCTATTGGCTGTTGTGTTTATTGTTTTAGGTTTCTTTATTCATACATCTTGTGCTTTATGTTTCGCTTGGTTTGGATTGAAGATGATACCGCATAAGTGGATCAACAAGGTTACTTATGTCAGCATACTTTTCGTTCCAGTCATGTATACCATGTCTGGAGCAATCATGTTGTGGCTTGCTTCCTTCATCAAAAATGATTATTACGCAAGCTATGGAGAAAGTGAAATGGCCGGAGGAGCAAATACTTATTTCCTGTTGATGGAGTTGCTTGCTATTGGCTGTTTCCTCTGCTTACGGAAAGTGACGAACAATAATACAATTCATAATTTCCTTACGAACTTGCCAATGGTCATTTTGCTTACACCTTTGATTATGCTGAATGGTTCTATGATTCGTATGGGACAATATTTCACTTTATACTTGTTAGTAATTCTTCCTATGGCTGTTAGGGTGAAGCTGCCTTATAGGAACATGCAGAACATTACCTTATGTTCCATGATTGGCATACTTCTTTATATGGTTCTTCAAAGCAATGTTTTATATTATTTCTTTTGGGAAAGATGAAGGTATTAATTCTTACTCTTAATGCCTGGAACTCATCAAATTCTACTGGCAATACAATTTCCAATTTGTTTTCTGAAATATCAGAAAATGACGAAGTGGCTAATATCTATTGCAGAAACGAAGCTATAAATAATACAATATGTAAGCGATACTTCAAGGTTACCGAGAATGATATTCTTTATCATGTGTTCTCAACAGATCTATGCGGTAATGTTGTAACTGACTATGGTGAAGGTAAACAAGAGGTAGGCCCCAATATTCTTGCAAAAAGTAAAAAAGGCGATTTTCTTAGAAAACATCGTTTCACATCATTATTGTTCCTACGTGAGTTGATATGGGCTCTTCCAGTTTGGAAAAATTGTCGATTAAATAACTTCTTAACAGATTTTGCTCCTGATGTTATTTATATGCATGGTCACAGCAACCTTTATATGCACAAGTTATTAGATTATTGTGCCAAGGTTACCGGAGCTAAAATTGCATTGTTCTGGGGGGATGATATGTATGGACGCAAATCGCATGCGCCTTTGGGCTATATATACGAGACCATGCTCCGAAGCCGCTATCGCAAATCAATTGAGCAGGCATCTTTGCTTTTTGGAGGTTCGCTGAAGCTATGTGATGAGTATACCAGCATTTTTAGAAAGCAGTTTGTTCCTTTCTTCAAGGAATGTAAACAGGTTCGTTATGACGAGAATAAAATAATAGGAAACCCTATCACAATTGTATACGCAGGTAATTTACTGTTCGGCCGTGAGCAGATGATGGTTGAGTTTGCCAAAGCATTAGAGAGCGTAAACACAAAGGGACTTTCGCATCAGTTCTTGCTGAAGGTGTTCTCTAATACCAACCCTTTTCCTGAATCACTGGGTGTATTGGATGATAAGAAGAACAGTCTCTTCATGGGATGTAAGCCATATAGTGAAGTCTGTGAGGAGATGGATAAGTCGGAACTGGTTTTGTTCATTGAATCTTTTGACAAGAAGAACATCCAGATGACTCGTCTATCATTCTCAACAAAGATTATTGACTGTATGCAATCTACGGCAGGTATTCTGGCTATTGGTCCTAAGGAGATTGCATCTATGGATTATATGGCAAAGAACGATCTTGGCTATATTATTTCTGATGTTACTGAGATGGAAGGAAGGTTAGCTTATCTTGCTGACCATACAGATCTCATTCAGGAAGAAAATAAGCATAAAGTAGAGTTTGCAACGAAGTATCACACCAATACTTCTGCGAAAGCACTGAACGAATTAAGAAAATTAGTGTGGAAAAAGTATTAATTATCCCAGGGAATACCGATTTGAACAGAGGTGATCAGGCTCTTGTATGGGAGACTATCAACTTGGTTGAGGATATTTATGGAAAGAACCAGGTAGAATGCTCACTTATGGGTGAGTTAGAAAGCGAACATGCTTACCTACAAAATCGTCAGACAGAGAAATTGGGTTATAAGTTCATAAGTTCATTATTAAAGCATCCAGGGCGCAAATTCCAATCTAAACCTGAAGATAGCAGAGGTTATTCTAAATTAACGATGCTTCAGTGGGGATGGCAAGCTGTAAAAGACTTTTTATGTACCCGATCTTTATTGTCTGATAGCCATATGATTAGGTCTATGGGCGAAATGTTTCTTAACCAAAAGGAAAGAGATACTTTAAACGCCTTCAAAGGGTGTGATGCTGTATTCGTTAAAGGTGGTGGTTTTATCCATTCTTATGGTAGCGTGACGGATCCTTATTTTGTTTATTTCGCCACATACCACATTCGCCTTGCTGAAGCATACGGAAAGAAAGTGTTTGTGTTGCCGAACTCGGTTGGTCCTTTGAAGAATGCTCAGGCAAGAAGTATTGCTGTGAAATCTTTGAAAAGATGTACACTTGCAACCATGCGCGAAAATATTTCAAAGCAGTTTCTGGACTCTCTGGATGTGAACTCCAAACTATATCCAGATCTCGGTTTTTTCCTTAAACCTTCAGAGACGGATATGCGTGATTACTTAACTGCTCATGGCGTACCTGTAGACCGGAAAAAAGTTGTAATGACCTTACGCCCTTATCGTTTTCAGGGTTTTGAGAATGCTGAGCAGTTATTTACAAATTACATTCAAGGTTTCGTTAACCTTGTTGGGTATCTTGTAAATAAAGGCTATCATGTTACCTTTATGGCACATACCTTAGGGCCAAGTAGTCATGAGGATGATCGTATAGCCATTAAAGATGTGGTCAATGTTTTATCTGAAAGAATCAAGAAAAGCACAAGTTATATTGAGGACTTCGAACTGACCTGTAAGGATATAGAGAAGATTTATTCTTATTACGACTATATGGTAGGAACTCGTTTCCATTCGGTTATCTTCTCGCTGAATGTTGGTGTTCCTGCTATAGCTATAGCTTATGGTGGAAATAAGGGTAAAGGAATCATGAATGTTCTTGGCAATGATGATTTCTCTATTGACATGGATAAGGTTCATGATAACAATTTGATTAACATGTTTGACGAACTGGAGAGTGGCCGCGATGCATATTTGGCCAATCTCACAGAAAAAAGAAAGCTGATTGATGAACAGAGGCATGCTCTGATTCAAGAAATTAGAAATTTACTGTAAATGCGTTATGCTTCTGAAATTCTGTAGGGCTGTGCTTCCCATTTTTATACTTATCATACATTCTTTATCATTAACTGCTCGAAGTCATGATGATAAGGTGTTCTATGCCGAAGCGTATGGCGTTGTAGGTGATGGCCGGACAAACAACCTGCAAGTTCTCCATCGACTGGCCAATGCTGTTAATGCCAATGGTGGTGGTCGGGTGGTTTTTCCAAAAGGTAAATCTTTTTTGGTTATGTTTGCTTCCGATCCAAATGGTGGCTACGCAAAAGTTCCGCTTGCTGATGCCATGGCATTATGCTTTTCTCATTGTAAGAATATAACGGTCGATTTAAATGGTAGTATTATTCAAGTTTCTCCCAATCATAGTACCAAATATAGCGTTATTCGTTTCTTTGATTGCAAGAACTTTGTGGTACAGAACGGATCTATTGTGGGTGATGCAATGAATCATGACTATTCGCCTGTAATATATAAGAGTAAAGAATACAAGACTTCACACGAATGGGGATATGGTATTTATTGTTCTGGTTCAACCGGTGCCATCTCGAATATGAAAATCTCTTATATGACTGGCGATGGGCTATATGTGGGCAGTACGTCTCACGATAAGGTTGCTTTTCATGGTAAGACCACAATTGATAGCTGCGAAATTTCTTATTGTAGAAGAAATGGAATCACAGGGTGTTCATCTCAAGGTTTGATAATTACGAATACCAATGTTCATCATATAGGAACTTATGGTGGAATGACAGGAACAGCTCCCATGGCCGGCCTTGATTTGGAATATGAGGATGGTGTTGGTGATAGGGGTGATATTACAATAGAGAACTGCCAGTTTACGGATTGTAGTAAATGGGGAATTGTGACTGCGAACTCTTTTGTTCCTAATCCGATGAATTTCAAACTCTCAAACAGCACTTTTACTCGGGCTACCCTTCACTTAAATAATATGCCGAAAAGCAAAACCAAGTTGGTAGAGGCTTGTGTGCTCAATGATGCCACGGTGTTTGTAGGCGATGCTGATGTTAAGAAATGTGAGTTCTATTTGGGAAGTCAGAACAACTATATCAGCAAGACGAATTTTTACGATTGTGATTTTGTCGGATTAAAAACTATCGAGAAAGGTAGTCGGTTGAATGGCTTCTCCATGGATAAGACAACTTTTGAGAAATGTCGTTTCAAAGATATTATCGGTAATGAGAAATCAGGAGTGGTATGGCAAGGATTTTCCGGTCATGTCTATCCTATGAATGTTGAATTCAAGGAATGTACATTCACTAATACAAGTTTCTGTCGAGGTGGCAATAAAAATGATTCCAGATTTTATTTCGAGGATTGCGTGTTTACGAAGGGATGCAAGATATTAAATCTAAGCAAGTCGCCAATTTCATTCAAAAACTGCTCACTTATAGATGTTGGGTCCTATGCTACTCAAAGTGGTCAATTTTCATTCGACCATTGCACCATTATTCAAAAAGACAAGACCGTTAATCAGCCATTGCTTCTTTTCGGCACGCATACGATGAAGGGATGCGATGTTGTTGACGAAGTTGGAATATCTGAAATTGCCAAAAAGAAGGGTGTAAAGCAATATAAAATTAAAGCATCTGGGACACAGCTTGGAGGCATATTACTAAAATAATGAATAACAAGAAAATAATACGTGTTGTAACCGTATCAGGATCATTAGTCTTTTATACCTCAACAAATCAAACTTTGAAAGACAAAGGCTATGAAGTGATACTTTTATCGTCTCCCGGTCCTGAACTTGAAGAAATTCAGAATGAGGACATAAGAACAATTGCTGTTCCAATGGAACGTCATATTTCCCTTAAAAATGATTTCAAGTCACTTCTGCAGCTTGTTAAGGTATTTCGTAAGGAAAAACCATTTATAGTACACTCCATGACACCAAAGGCGGGTATGCTCTGTATGATAGCAGCATGGATAGTTCGTGTTCCTCGAAGAGTTCATACCTTCACAGGCTTGGTCTGGCCAACGGCAACAGGTGTCAAGCGTAAGATACTGATGTTTACAGATTGGATTACTTGCTTCTGTGCGACTCATGTTATTCCAGAGGGAGAAGGTGTAAGGAATGACTTGCAAACTCATATCACCAAGAAACCAATGAAAGTTCTGGGCTATGGCAATGTTATGGGCGTTGATATGAATCGCTTCAGACATCGTCCAGAGATAGATGAAGCTGCCAAGACAATCAAAAAAGAAGGTATATTTACATTTATTTTTGTTGGCCGCATCGTTGGTGACAAGGGAATGAATGAACTCATGGAAGCGTTCGTTCGTTTGCTTAAGGTTAACGACAAAATAAGATTGATTCTGGTTGGTAAATATGAGGAAAATCTTGATCCTGTAAAACCTGAGACGCTTGAAAGAATTCAAAAAACGCCTCAGATTGAAGCAGTTGGTAGTAAGTTTGGTGACAATCTGCTTACTTACTATGTTGCCAGTGATAGTTTTGTATTTCCAAGTTATCGCGAGGGATTCCCTAATACGGTGATGGAGGCTGGTGCTATGGGATTGCCGTCAATTGTTACTGATATCAATGGAAGTCGCGAGATCATTGAGAATGGTAAGAATGGATTGATCATTCCTTCAAAGGATGCGGATGCCCTCTATGAGGCCATGAAAAAGATGATCGAGGATAAAGAAGCATATAAACGAATGGCTGAAAACGCTCGCCCTATGATTGATTCTCGTTATGAGCAAGGATTTGTACGATCATGCTTGCTTAATTTCTATGAGGAGATAATGAAATAAAAATGACTGCAAAAGGCAAAAGATGCTACTTGCACTCATAATCTCTGCATTGCATCCCATTACAAAGATTATGAGCTCTTTCTATTATTGATTGGAGTAGCGTCTACAAAGAATCTGAGAAGCAAAATGTAATAGCTGCTGCTTGAAAATCGATAAAGAAATTACAGGAGATGGTGCTTGCATCATCAAAGACAGATACTCAGGTGATGTTGTCACCTGCTATTGCTCCAGCAAAGGCAAAGTTGGGGTGGGAGGCACAATTCGGCATAGAGGAGATGTGCCGTGATAGCTGGACCTTCCTGAAGAACAATCCAAATGGGTATGAGAAATAATAATTAGAATGCTATATGTATAAATGTTTTTTTAAGCGTGCGATAGATTTTACAATCGCATTGGTAGTGTTACTGCTTATCTGGTGGATCATCGCTCTGATAGTTTTGTTCCTGCATTTTGCGAACAAGGGAGCGGGTGCTTTTTTCTATCAGGAACGTCCGGGTAAGAGTGGTAAGGTGTTTAAGGTGATCAAGTTTAAGACCATGACGGACGAAAGAGATGAAAATGGCGAACTGTTACCAAACGAGGTGCGACTGACCAAGGTGGGGCGTATTGTACGTTCGTTGTCGCTGGACGAGCTACCACAGTTTATCAATATTTTGAAGGGCGACATGGCATTGATTGGTCCAAGACCACTGTTGACATGGTTTTTGCCACTATATGACGAGATTCAGATGAGACGGCACGAGGTTAGACCAGGAATCACGGGATGGGCTCAGGTGAACGGACGCAACACGCTGTCGTACTCGAAAAAATTTGAGTATGACGTATGGTACGTAGATCATCTGAACGTGATGCTCGACTTGAAGATCGTGTGGATGACTGTAATGAATGTACTGAACCGCAAGGATATCGGTAATGGTTTGCAGAATGAGGTGGACGACCTTGGATGGGCAGAAAAGAAACAATGGGCAATCAATGAATTTGAGACAAAATATTGTAAATGTTAAAAAAACAAGCAATGGGACGGAAAAAGATTATCATTTTTGGAGCTACAGGTAATGTAGGTTCTTACGTAACGCTCTATGCGTTGAATTTCTTTGATAAGGAGAAGTATGAAGTAATTACCTCTGGTCGCAGAAAGACTGATTTTTGGGAGAAGCAGGGCGTACGTTATTTCTCGATAGACATCACCAAACAGGAGGACTTCGACAAGTTGCCTCAAGAGAATGTACATGCAGTGATTGACTTGGCTGCAGAGATTCCTTCTTACATGAGCGACTATGACCCGCGCAAGTATATAGACAGCATCGTGGTAGGTACTACCAACGTGCTGGAGTATTGCCGCAAGGTGAAGGCAGACCGTATCTTGTTCAGTCAGACTGTGTTCGACGTGTCACTGTATTCACAGGATCATGTGCTGGATCCATACGACAAGCCAAACTTTAGCTACACTGGCGACCATGCTGTATACGTGATCGCTAAAAACTGTGCACTGGAGATGATGGAGCACTATCATCAGGAGTTCGGACTGAAGAAGTTTGTGTTCCGTTTCCCAACTATCTATGAGTATAGTACATTCCAGTACTACTATCCCAACGGTGTGAAGACTATGCGCCCACTGTATCAGCAGATCAATAAAGCCATCAAGGGCGAGAACCTGACTATCTGGGGCGACAAGAACTATGCCAAGGATATGGTACACGTGTATGACTGTGCACAGATGATCTGCAAGGCTTGCTTGGTAGATCGTAATGGCGGTTTTTACAATGTAAGTACCGGAAAGCCAGTGACTCTGGAAGAGCAGTGCCAAGCTATCATCGACGTATTCTCACCAAAAGATCATCCTTCAAAGATTGAGTATATTGATCCTGATCGCAAGAGCGGTGGTGGCTTCCTGATGGATATTACCAATGCCAGGGAAGAACTGGGCTATGAGCCAGTGTATGACGTGCACAAGCTCTTTGAAAACTACAAGGAGGAGATGGCTCTTGACCGTTTCATGGAATTGCGTGGAAAATAAAAATCGCGAATGAAAGAATTCGGTTCAGATTTTCAACTTATGCCTGACTACCGCAATATTGTTGCTAAGTCGAGCAAAGGGACACTTTATGACGTATATGGCTGCATGCGTGAATATGCATGTGGCCGACACTCTATTGAGGCTATATGTAAATTTAAGGGTTGGAAGAGGATTTGGATTCCAGCCTATTTCTGTTATGAGGTGATAGGGTATCTGACCCATGAGGCAGGAATTGAGATAAAACTGTATGACGACACGCCTCTTTCGGATCGTGATGACAAGGTGGTTAGGGGTTTGCCTTACGAGGAAGGGGACGTACTGTTGAGAATGAATTTCTTTGCTCTTCGAGGATTTCGTACGAATGAGGGCATCAACGTGTCCGTGATAGAGGACCATACGCACGACATAATTTCGGAATGGACGAAGAGGAGTGATGCGGACTATTGCATTGCCTCGATAAGGAAGACAATGCCTACAGCTGCTGGCGGCATATTGTGGAGTCCTAAGGGGCTGCAGTTACCAGATCAGATAGGTGAGACGGATGACTGTAAGGCCATGGCGAAGATGAGATATGAGGGCATGGAGATGAAGCGCGAGTATCTGATGGGTAAGCCTGTGGACAAGAACGTGTTCAGAGAAAAAATGCTGACTTCGGAGGAGATCATCGATAAGTTGGGGCTCTCGGGTATGGACAAGGAAACAATGAATATAGCACGGGAGATGAACTATGGGATGTGGGATGAGTTGAAAGCTGAAAACTGGAGATTGGCGTATGAGATGCTGGGCTTGAAGTTCAATGTCCTTCGCCCCCTTTACTTCGACGAGATCAGTTTAAACTCGACTCAAAGTGATTGGAGACCGTTCTCGATTACCATTTTGTGCGATACTGCAGAGGAGCGAAGTGCTCTGAGAATGCATTTGATTAAGAATATGATTTATCCTGCTATCTTGTGGGCGGTGCCTGAGGATTCGGAATACCCAGAGGCTGTGGATTTCTCGAAAAGAATGCTGTCGGTGCATTGCGACCCGAGATATAGTAGGAATGATATAAAGAAGATGTGCGAACGCATACTTGCATTTGAATGTTAATCTTCCGATGATCGCGGGAATCGAAAAGACATATTATGAAAGAACTACAAATTAGCCAGCGAGGCATTGAGATGCCTCAATCACCAATTCGTAAGCTTGCTCCTCTAGCTTATGAAGCTGAGAGCAAGGGCGTGAAGATATACCGACTGAACATCGGTCAGCCAGACCTACCGACTCCTCAGAAGGCTTTAGATTGCCTGAGAACTATCAATCGTACTACATTAGAGTATAGCCCTTCCCAGGGTTACTTATCTCTTCGTGAGGCCTTGGTGGGTTATTACGACCGCTATCAGATTAAGCTGACACCACAGGATATCATCATTACGAGTGGTGGTTCAGAGGCGGTATTATTTGCTTTTATGAGTTGTTTGAACCCGGATGATGAGATCATTGTGCCGGAACCTGCTTATGCTAACTATATGAGTTTTGCAATCTCGGCAGGTGCTGTGATTCGTACGGTTACTACCACTATTGAGGAGGGTTTTTGTTTGCCGAAGGTGGAGGAATTTGAGGAGTTGATTAATGAGCGCACAAAGGCGATATTGATTTGTAATCCGAACAATCCAACGGGGTATCTGTATACCCAGAAGGAGATGAATCAGATTCGCGATTTGGTGAAGAAATACAACTTGTATCTGTTTTCGGATGAGGTGTATCGTGAGTTCATCTACACGGGTTCGCCTTATATTTCGGCCATGCACATGGAGGGGATCGAGCAGAATGTGGTGTTAATTGATTCGGTATCTAAGCGATATTCGGAGTGTGGCATCCGCATTGGTGCATTGATTACGAAAAACGAAAAAGTACGACAAATAGTGATGAAGTTCTGTCAGGCGAGATTGAGCCCGCCACTGATTGGTCAGATCATTGCCGAGGCGAGCATTGAGGGTACAGAGGAATATTCACGCGAGATGTATGAGGAGTATACTAGGAGACGAAAGACGCTCATTGATGGGGTGAACAAGATTTCTGGATGTTACACGCCTATTCCTATGGGTGCGTTCTATACAGTGGCGAAGTTGCCTGTGGATGATGCAGAAAAGTTCTGTGCTTGGTGTTTGAAAGAGTTTGTATATAAAGACGAGAAAACTCCAGTTTCTACGACGACAGGATTAGGACCAAAGATGGATTGTATTGGAGAGACCATTATGATGGCACCGGCTGCTGGGTTCTATACGGGTTGTTCGGAGCTTGGTAAGAATCAGGTACGCCTTGCTTACGTGTTGAATGAGGATGATTTAAAACGCGCACTTTTTATTTTAGAAAGGGCACTCGAAGAATATAATAAGATTAATAAGTAATTATGTTTAAGATCTATACAATCAACGAGGCGAAGGAATGGGACGAAAAAGTCGTGTCGTTTTCCAATCATGACATCTACTATTTGAGTGGATATTTGAAGTCGTTTGAGATACATGGGGATGGCTATCCTGTCCTCGTTTATTATGAGAGCGATGGACTGAGGGGTATGTGTGCATTTATGCTTCGCGATATAGCTGATGAAAAATGGGCTAAAAGTATCGATAAAGGACAATTCTTTGATGCTGTAACTCCTTACGGATATGGTGGGTGGTTGATGGATGGTGACTGCTCTGACGAGAAGTTGAAGCGTTTCTGGAAAGAATATGAAATTTTTATGAAGGGGCAGAAAATAGTTTGTGCTTTTACTCGTTGGTGTCCTTGGCTCAAGAATCAGGATGTAATGCGTGGCCTCTCGTCTATCATTGATTTGGGTAATACCATCTTCATTGACACCACTACTGTCGATGGTATTATGGAAAATATTAAAAGTAAGGACCGTAGCACTATCCGTAAGGCTGTGAAAAACGGTATAACTGTGAAATTAAGTGATGATCCAGCACTTTTTAAGGAGTTTATCGAGATATATAATGGGACTATGCTGAAGGATAATGCCGAGGAGTATTATTTTTTTAATTCGGAGTTCTATCAGTCTATTATTGATGACCTAAAAGGTAACTGGCTGATGGCTACTGCTAAACTTGAAGATAAAATTATTGCGATGAGTATCATGCTCTTCTGTAATGGGCATGTGCATTATCATTTATCTGGGAGTATCTTTGAATATAGAAGTTTGAACGCGACTAGCTTGATACTTTACGCGACCGCTATGTATGGTGCCGAACATGGATATAAGCTCTTCCATCTTGGAGGTGGTGTAGGATCGAGCGAGGATCCTCTGTACAAGTTCAAGAAGTCATTCAATAAGAATGGTGATCTACTGTTCTCTATCTCGAAGGATATGTTTGATCTGCAGACGTATAATATGCTAGTGGAGATAAGAAAGAAGAATGATGCAAAGTTCGTGCAGAGTGGATTCTTCCCGGGGTACCGTTCTGTTGAAGATTAAAGATATTTTTTGTAAGCAATCATATAAAGGCATCATTTTATAATGGTGACCGAATGACCTTTCTTGTGCAGAAGGATCGGATGGACATCATATCCAAGGTACAGAGGGACGTGTATCTGACGGCATCGGTTTATGCTTTACAAGAGGTTATAACTGTTACTGGCTTGTGCTTGGGGCTCTTTTGGAACCGGATGCGCAATATGAGCAATCGTGGGGAGGTGATGAAGAAGTTGCGGAAGGCTTGTCCGTTGGTAGCTAACATCTTTACTAATCAACAGGCTTCTCATTATACTTAATTGGATACGGAACAGAAGGAGAGCGTTGTGATGGTGGAGATGAAATCGCCACAGCCTGTAAGGAGCTTCACTGACTTCCTGCAGGAGAAAGTAATAGAGAAGTCGTTAGAATCGTTACGCTATAACCTAAATTTACAAGTGGAACTAATAGAGAAGTGTCCGTTCCCACAGTGGAAAAAAATGGAGGAATAAATGGTTGAAATTAAGAGAAATTTTGCGCATTGGAAATAATTGCTGTGGCGTTTGTAAACGTAAAATGGGGAATTAGCTCAGTTGGTTAGAGTACCTACTTTGCAACAAGCAGAGGGGGATAGTTCGAATCCGTTATTTTCCATGAGTTTACCGTCACAAAGTTCACTCCTAAGATCATAGAGATACAAGCTACGAGAATCATGATGGAAACTTACGATAAAAACGAGAACCCAATCCAAAAACTGAATAGCTTTTGGGACGCAAATATTCCGGAGGAAGTCATTCAGGGATTATAATCAGAGTTTTTTAATAATTCGCAATATATATAAAGCGACTAAATATTATGTCAGAAAGAAAAACTATTTATCTTTGTCTCGCTCACATGAGTGAAGAGGGATGGGAACAGAAGTATGTAAAGGAAGCTTTTGATACCAATTGGGTGGTACCAATGGGGCCTAATGTAAATGCCTTTGAAGACGAGTTATGCCGCTTTGTCACTGGCAATTCAAAGAGTGTTATTTATGATGATTCTCGTTGGCCAGAGACAAAGCCTACTTCTTGGCATGTGAATGAAGATTTGAAAGATACCAAGGTAGTGTGCCTCTCGGCTGGTACAGGAGCTGTACACTTGGCGTTGCTTGCTTGTGGTGTTCAGGCTGATGACGAGGTTTGTGTACAGAGCTTCACATTCTGTGCTTCTTCACACCCTATCACATATCTGGGTGCAAGGCCAGTTTTCATTGGTTCTGAGAAGGATACATGGAATATGGATCCGGAACTTCTTGAGAAGGCCATCATTGACCGTAAAGAAAAGACGGGTAAGTACCCTAAGGCAATTATCCCTGTTGCTCTCTATGGTATGCCTTACCAAATTGACAAGATCTTGGCTATCGCAGATAAGTATGGTATCCCCGTTATTGAGGATGCTGCTGAGGGTATGGGCTCACGTTTCAATGGTCAGGTGCTTGGTACTTTTGGTAAGTATGGTGTACTCTCATTCAACGGTAACAAGATGATCACCACTTCTGGTGGTGGTGCTTTGATTTGCCGCAATACAGAAGATGCTAACACTATCATGTGGTATGCAACCCAAGCTCGTGATGCATATCCATACTATCAGCACACAGCCATCGGTTTCAACTACCGTATGAGTAATGTATGCGCTGGAATCGGACGTGGTCAGATGACAGTTCTCGATCAGCACATCGCTCACCACAAGCATGTTCAAGCTCTCTATGAGGACTTGATGAAGGATATCCCAGGTGTAAAGATCAATAGGCAGCCAAATGATCCTAAGTATGATTCTAACTACTGGCTCTGCACGATGATACTCAATCCGGAGGTGAAGGTCATTGGTCAGGAGAACGCTTATAAGGAGGTTATTAAGACTGCAATCGGTGGTGCTGCTGGTGTCATCCACGCTGTAGACTCACCAACAACCGATTGTCAGCCAAACGATAACGTCGAGGCTATGCGTGTATTTATGCTCAGTAAGAAGGTTGAGTGCCGTCCTGTATGGAAACCAATGCACAAGCAGCCGGTATATGCAGATGCTCCTGTATATACCAATGGTATAGAGGAAGAACTCTTTAAGGTAGGTTTCTGTCTGCCAGCAGGTCCGTATGTGACAGACGATGATGTGAGGTACATCGTGGAGAGTATTAAGGAGGCGATTGTACGATAATAAAAGTGCTGCACAGATGTTCCTATAAACAGATCAGCAGCATCGTGGAGCACGAATACGAGTTTATCCGTTACGAGATACTTGCTTTCAGATTATTCTTGGCTTATCTTGCTTTCAACAAGTATGTGCTTGACAATCCTCTTTATTGTGAACTGGTAGGTATGATGGATGAACGGATGCGGGGCAGCCGTATGACGCTGACCAACTGGCTTGAGAAAGGCTCCAGGTTGATAAAGATACTGAAAGATAACTTTCTTGAGAAAGATTCAATAGTAAACTGTGATGAAATCTGGTACCGGGTAAAGGTGGAAGACAACTATAAAAAGTATATCTGGTGTCTGGTGAACAAGGTTGCCAAGGTGGTCATCTACTGTTATGAGGAGGGCTCAAGAGATAGGGATGTTTTACGTCATATCTTTGGAGAAAGCCAACTCAAGGTACTGTAGTTTGATGGGTACAATGTCTATATGTATTTGGATGACAAACTGATAGATACCGAACATTTTACTGTCTGACTCATGCTTGGGCAAAATTCAAGTATACTTCAGAGCAGGGTGGTGATAAAGGTGCTGATTTCTTTCTGGATGCTTTTGGAGAACCTTACCGGTTGGGAGCCGAATATGAAAAAGGCAAGTTAAGCTCCGAACAGATTAAGGCTTGCCATCAGAATTTTCTTCCAATGACTATCGGATTGAGTAATAATAAACTTTACAAACCAACTCCTTTTTTGAATTTATTTAATGGACAGCTGACTTCTGGCAGCTTTCCTTATGGGATACGTCAAAATTGGACGCTAACATAAAAAAAATATTGTGAAAAGTATTATTTCTAAGATTTTTGATAATCTGTCTGTAAAGAAGAGATTTGTAAATTATCGGGCTGTTTTGTTTACCGATACCGTGTTATCTGTTGCAGGTACATGTATCACTCTGCTTTTTGTTAATAGTTTTATCACTAATATTGAAAAAGACGTTATCATAACCATCTCGGTTTGTTCGGGTATCATCAGTTTTCTTATTTTTCATTTTCTGAGAGTCAGCAGAAACATTATACGTCATGCATCAATAAAGAGTGTTGGTAAAATTGAGACAGCCATCCTGCTGAAAGAATTATCGTTGTTGATTGTTGCCATTCTGACCGGTTCATGGTTACCGGAGAAGTATCTGTATGTATGCTGTTTCATCGATTTGTTGACAACTACAGGGATCTTAGTGGGTGCCCGCGTAGTGCTTATCTTGATCTACGATATTGCTGTGTTACAGTTTACTTCCAGAAAAGCAAGAGTGTTGGTATATGGTACCGGTGATAAAAGCGTTGCGCTCAAGAAACGGATGTACACGAGTAAGCATTTTCATGTAGTCGGTTTTGTGAATCCGGATAAAAATCTCAAATCCTACTCTTTGTCAGAGTCACCGGTCTATTATTTTGCAGATAAATCCAACTTTGTATGCTTTGTAGAAAAGTACAATATTAATGGCATTATTTTTCCCTCGTATGAAGAGGCTCAGAAGGAACAGGGGCATTTGGTGAAATTCTGTCAGGATAATAATGTGAAAAACTACGTTTCTCCGTCTATCGATGTTTTGGGGGATGGTTTGAAGAAAACTGTCATCAGAGAAATTCGGATAGAGGATTTATTGGGGCGTGATGAGATCGAGATCAACATGCTGGAAATTATTAAGAATTTTACGGGTAAAACCATTCTGGTGACAGGAGCTGCCGGTAGTATCGGTAGTGAATTATGCCGCCAGTTGGCTACCTTCGGAATTAAGCAATTGGTTCTTTTTGATAATGCAGAGACTCCCATGCACGAACTCCGTCTGGAATTAGAACGCTTTTTCCCCGAATTGACATTTGTTCCTTTCATTGGTGATGTCCGTCAGAAAGAACGTCTTCAGATGGCTTTTGAGAGGTTCCGTCCACAAGTCGTATTTCATGCGGCTGCCTACAAACATGTCCCTTTGATGGAAGAGAATCCTTGTGAAGCGGTCCGGGTCAATGTGGTTGGTTCCCGCCTGGTTGCTGACTTCTGTGTACAATATTGCGTTGAGAAGATGGTGATGATTTCTACGGACAAGGCTGTCAATCCAACCAATGTGATGGGAGCTTCCAAACGTCTGGCTGAGATTTATGTACAAAGTTTAGGGCTTGCAATGGAACATGGTCAGGTGAAAGGAAAAACGAAGTTTGTAACTACCCGTTTTGGGAATGTACTTGGCAGTAATGGCAGTGTGATTCCATATTTTAGAAAACAGATACAGGAAGGCGGCCCCGTTACCGTTACTGATCCCAAGATTACCCGTTTCTTTATGACTATTCCCGAGGCTTGCCGTTTGGTAATGGAGGCAGCCACAATGAGTACCGGTAATCAGATATTTGTTTTCGATATGGGCGAGCCGGTGAAGATTGTAGACTTGGCAGAGAAAATGATCCGTCTTGCAGGATACATTCCGGGTGAAGATATTAAAATAAAGTTTACCGGTTTGCGTCCCGGTGAGAAGCTTTATGAAGAGGTTTTGAGTAATGAGGAGAATACGGTTCCGACGGATCATTACAAAATACGTATAGCCAAAGTGAGGGAATACAAACGGGATGAAATACTTGCCTCTTATGATAAACTGGCTGAGTTGGCACTCGCGGTGAAGATCGAAGATACGGTGAGACTGATGAAACAGGTGGTGCCTGAGTTTAAGTCGAATAATTCTGTGTATGAGAAACTGGATAGAGAGAATGCGGAGGTTTATCTGAATTGATTTGTAGGTGTTCAATTAATATGTGTCGTATGGCTCATATGAGGGGGCGCTTTCAAAAAGTCTTATTGCAGGGCAAGGATGAAAGGCTCGGTCTTTTATGGAATGGGTCGGTCAGCTGTATGATTTAGAACGTGATTATAGTAATGATTATCTTCCCCCTAATGAAATCAAACGACGAAGGAACGGTAACTACCGAAATTATAGGTTTCATTTGGATGGAGTTGGCCCGTTTACTTGCCGCCCCTTCACACCAAAGGCAAATTGCTAACCAATGCGCTCAATTATTTGAAGAACGCATGGACTCCCGTCATGGCTTATCGCAATGACGGCAGGTATTGCATTGATAACTCTATCGCTGAGCGTTCCATTCACCCTTTGACAATTGAGCGCAAGAATAAAATGGCTTTTGGCAACTATAAAGGGGCTGAGACTTCGACGGTCTATCATACTTTTGTGTCTATCTGCAAAATGGGTGCACTATCCTTCAGACAATTCTTGAAGAATTATTTAACAGCTTTTATGGAAGACCGTACAGATTTTGAGAATCTCTCCCCTGCTAAACTGAGTAAAATCAATTAAAGAAATCTAAAATTCAATAGTCTTTAGTTGAGTTATGTGTGTAAATGTATGGAAATAAGTGGTTTACGAGTAACTGACGTATTGATTGGACGCTTACTTTGTTTTGTCTTAAAACTCAAATATTTTATTTAGAGTACAAATTATGTCCCAAAAACAATAAGGGACGCTTAATATTTACGTATGAAACAGACTATTCTAAAAATTTTATTATGGCTGAGGGATGTATGCATCAAGGCTATGATAATAGTATTGATTGCTGTATTATTTAATAAGCCAATAGAAGTGCATCTTTTGACTCCGCTGTGGAATTTCCTTCAAATAGAATATAGTAGATCATTGGTGACATTAGTAGTTTTACTATCCGTTATTATTGGTATCCATGGTTGGCGAATGTACAAATGTAGATATGACGAGAAACATATCGGTTTATATGTAATGGCTTGGGCTTTATATGTATTTTATAGCAAACAATGGAATTATGTAGATTTCGGTTTTGGATTCAATTGTTGGGAAACACTATTGTTATCATTCCCGGTTGGCTTTTGCGTACATTGGTTATATTATTATACATATTACATTCTGAAACATAAAGAGAAACAAGATGTGAAAAGCGGAATATCTGTGGAAGTTCCATCGGTAACATTGATAGATGACAATCCTGTACAAGACATGTCAGATGATGAGTTTCGATATGGACATTTTGCACAGCGAATAGCACGAACAATTACTGAAAGAACAGGGCGGTCTTCTTTTAGTTTGGGCATAACAGGTATTTGGGGTGCGGGAAAGACATCTATGCTTAACCTTCTAAAACGTTATGTAGAGAAAGATAATTCATGCATTGTAGTAGATTTCAATCCAAGAAAATCATCAGAGGTAAAGTTCATACAACATGATTTCCTTACTACAATTTGCTCTGCTTTGAGCAAATATCATACAGGAGCAACTCATATAATATCTGATTATATGAAAGGCTTAAGTGTGTTGGCAAAGGACACTTCATGGACCAAAATCTTGGATGTTATTCATTCACAAGATGTAAAAAGTTCAAGAGAGGATGTGGAGAGCATGATACGTGCTATTGGCAGACAGATAGTTGTGATTATTGATGACTTCGACAGACTTACTGGAGAAGAAATCGTAGAAGTACTGAAGGTTATTGGAAACAACGGATCTTTCGAAAGAACATTTTTTGTGAGTGCATATGACAAGGGATATGTAAACCAAGTATTGAAGGCCTACTTTCATGAAACTGTAGATAGAGACTATACAGACAAGTATTTTAATCTTGAACTACGACTGCCGGATAGAAAGCTGTTTTATAAAAATGGATATTTACAAAGGCAAATGTATGCATTACAAGCAAATGGAACTATTGCAAATATGAGTCAATGGCAAATAGATGAAGCTTTAATTTCTGTTGTCAGTTTTATAGACAGTTATCTGCCAACACCCCGTGATATAAAACGTTATATAGGCTTGGTTATAGCTTCTTTTGCTGATATTCAGGAAAGTGTTGTCTTGAAAGACTTTCTCTTGTTAGGGTTGATAAAATACAAATATCCAGAAGAATATGACCTGCTGTATAAACATGTGTATTTCAAGCAAAATCCGTTTGGTGGCTCAAGTGATACGAATTTTGTGTTGAAAGACGCACGTGAACTTGTTGACATAAAGTCTTTTGCTGTATTAAGAATTCTATTCCCTTCATCAGGTCAACACGAAGTTACTGACCGGCAATTTGGATATAAACATCTATCTTGGAAAAGATCCTTTGACTTCTATTTCTTTGACCAAGAACTGGGGCATATTCCATTTAAGGATTTAATTACATTGGCAGCTCCTGATATTTCAACGGAGTCTTTTAGAAAGGCTGTACAACACTGGAATTCGGAAGACTTAAAGAAAGACGTTGCAGACTTTGTTATGAGTAGATCTGCAATGGTACATACAGCATATGATTTCAAAGATTATCTGAGATTGTCTGTGATGGCGCGATATTTTTGCCGGACGCATCAGATATACATTCATTGTATTCATTTACTTGTAAAAAGCAATCTTGAAGAAAATGCGAAAGAATTTGGTATTTCAACAAACGAATATCTTAAAATAGTAGATGAATTTATCGGTAAAGGGTCAGAATGGGTGCTGTCTGCAATTCTACTTCAAGATGCGCTATATCTTTGCTTAAAATCTGGTGAGGAGCTTGACCTTATATTTAGCCACATATATCTGCAATCTGTGGCAGAAAAGATATTGAGGCATGTCATCAATACATTTCATGCCGAACGAGCCACAACAGAAGATGTATATGAGACATTAAAAGCTAATATAATAGGAGTTACTGGAGATGGTGGTTTTGAATTGTCTGAAAAGGCATTGTTGGGAGTAAAGGAAGATATGGTAAAGAATGCTAAACTATACTTTAAAGATATTGTCTGGCATCAACCTGTACAAGGTAGAAAAACTGGACTTGTGTTAGGATTTAACAATCACTTGCCTATAACTGATTTATTTAAGACCCAGGATGATTTTGCCGGATTTCTTCGTGAAGTTGACAAAGCAGATAATTCATTGAAAGGAGTGACATCATGTTTGTTTGAAATATATAATAGGATAGGTATCAATCATTTCAAGCCGTTTGTTATAGACACTAAAGAGAGTAATCAAAATATTAGTCAATGTGATTTTCACACCTATAATTTAATCTTTGAAGGAGAGCGATAGTGAAATATGGGATTCAGTACCAGTGGAAAATAAGCCATTTCTTACATACTTTTATCTAAAATGGGTCAAATGATATGCAGAGGCCTTATTTCTTTCCTACTGTTAGGTAATTTTTCTGCAAAAAATCATTCGCCATACAATAAATCTCTGTAACTTTAGCCTCTGAGAACATTGTGGTAATCGTTTAAATGTTATAATTTAGCACGATACTTAATAAAGTAATAAATACGAATAATGATCCGTTGGTTACATATATCAGACTTACATTTGAATAACCGGAATTTTTCTTCTGACAGGCTTCGTGACGAACTCCCGTCTTTCCTAAGGCAAGAGGGCTTGAAGTGTGACTATGTGTTCTGTACCGGGGATATAAGGTCGGCAAATGTTATGCCCAACGACTTTACGGATGAGATGGCAGATTATCTGAATGATATCTGTAATGCAGTAGATGTATCAAAGGATCGGTTGTATATTGTTCCCGGCAATCATGATGTGGATATTTTTGTTGGTGGAAGAGAGGAGGCAATTCAACGTCTGCTTCTTTATGGTGGCTATTATAAACCAAAGTATGGACACATAGATACTGAGGATTTGGCTTCTATTATGTGTGGCAGAGAAAAATTTGTTGAATTTTTGTCTAAACTTTACTCTGATGACAGGCTAAATAACTATACAAATGCAGATGTCCCTCATTTCAATATTGAGACACCGGATTTCAATATTCTACATGTTGACTCTACGCTTGCTTATTCCAAAAGTGGGAAAGCGACTGATTTATTGGTTGGATTGGAATCTTTATATTCTGTTATCCGTAATCTGAACAAGCAGAAACCAACTATCTTGCTTACCCATTATTCTATTACGTCTTTGCTTCAGGATGAAAAGAAGTTTCTCTCAGATGTGTTGCAGAAAAATGGTGTGAGACTTTGGTTGGCCGGGCATGAGCATGATCACAATTTACAACGACTAAAATATCTTGATTCTCTTCAGGCAGGAGAGTTGTTTGTTGAGAACGATGCAAACGCAACGATATTAATTGGAGAGTATGACCCTTTAACTTGTGATTGTCGCGTTTATGCTTATACATGGTTTCCTGAAGGATGGGCAAAGTATCCCATTATTAATTTAGATGGTGAACGTCTTGATACTTATAGGTTTCAGATGAAGCCTGTTGGTGATGGTGGTGTATCAAGGGAACTGGCAGTAGCAAGACAGGCAAATGATCGGTTTGCTCATCGTTTGCCAGATAATTTAGAGCGTGATCTTGTTCCGAAGATTCATTTGAACTGTAACGATTATACCTTAGGAGAACTTCTTGATGCGTCATGGAATACAAATATTCTTCATATTGTCCTCCTCGCTGATGGTGGCATGGGAAAGACGACGATGCTATTGGATTTCTGTAAGTCTACAGATTATCCTGTGCTGTATATCTCGGTTGAGCAATTAGCGAGTTTAGGCATGGGAATTGTGCAATATTGTGCGAGGTATCTGTATGAAGGGGATATGGCATTGTTGGACAAGTGTTTAACTGCGAAGCACCGCGTACCCACTCTTACAATATTTGTGGACGGCTTGAATGAGGTTGATGGGGCATTAGAACAGGCTTTTGTAAAGGAGATACAGCAATTAAGCTTTCTAAATGGAATTCAAATTCTAATATCTTCCAGATCTGATTTTACTATACGATATAATTTACCGTCTTTTCAAAAAGCGGTTTTGTGTGAACTGAGTGAGAAAAATATTAAAGGTTTTTTTTCAGATGACGAGTGGAGGGATATAGAGCAGTCGCAGGCTCTAATGCGTCTGCTTTGTAATCCAATGATGGTAACCATCTATAAGGAAATTTGTTCGGTTGTGAATGATTATAGGAATGTTCCTTTCTTGGATTGGATATTTCCTATAACTTGTGAGACTGACCTTTTTCATAATTACTATGTGGCTCAGCAGGCATTATTGATGCGACGAGAGCAGGTAGATGGTAAAAAGGTACTTTTGTCACAAGTCTGTTTGGATGAAGTTCTTCCGAATATTGCTTATGCTTATGAATCGTCTTTCAGGATAAATATGGAAGATAATAAGTTTAGGCAAATTTTGAAAGATGTGTTGACCGATGTTGTGATAGATGAGGATAAGGCTAATTCAATACGTGAATTTTATCGAGATTCTTCTGCTTTGACTTTAGACTCATTCTTGGTGACAGATTTCCTCGCCAATGAAATGAGATTTCTATACAAGGAAAATGGGTTGACTGCGTTTCCTCACCAAATGTATCGTGATTATCTTTCAGCGAAGTACATCATTCGTCGTTCAAACAATGACCGGAATATTCTTTCGTTATGGAATTCGCGTGAACTTCCAATTGCCATTATGTCTTACATAAGACAGATAGGTGGACTATATTGGAGGGGGATTGCTCAAAAGATAAGGCATGCAGCTGTTGGAAAGTCGGAATTGAAGGTTTTGGCGCAAAATTTATTGGATACATTTCCTTCGACCGAGGAGGAGAATGTTGCCGATTATTCCGAAATGGATTTGAGAGGGGTCACTTTACCCAATAATATCACAATGCCAACACCTGTTTCATTGAATGATTCCACTATAGATGAAGTTTCATTGGGTATAAGTTTGGGTACTCCAGTTTGTCATATGAATCTATGTTTGTCATTTGGCAAGGAATATTTGGCAACATGGGCAGATAATAAGATTTACATATTTTCCCTTTTAAATCCTTCTGAACCATTTATCTTTGATTTCGAAAAGAAGGTGTCCAAGATGCTATTTGGGGATAATCGCCTTTTTGTCCTCTCGGGTAAGCTTTTTGTCTTTTCTTACAAAAATGGATGGGACTATTCCGGAGTAATCGGCAAAGATGAAGGCATCTGTCGTAAGCTGAAGTTGATTGTTGTCGCTGAAGATAAACTACATTTGTATTATCCGAATCGTGAAGTGGTTTACGATTTGGCATCTTTAGAGTGCATTGCTATCAATCAGGGGAAGGATATCTATTTACAACCGGTGGACGGTATAGATATTACATCTATTTCAAGATTTAAGAAGAATGAGTGTGATAGCAGCTTTGGTGAGATTGATAGAGTCGGAGACGATAATCTGCATGTTATATCCTATGCGGATGGTCGATTGGTGCTTGAGCATGAAAAGTCTGTGGTGGGCATTCTTTCACGCGGAAAGACGAAACTAATGGATGCTGCTATTTCAGGAGACGGGAGTCGAGCCGTAACCATGAGCTATGAAGCATTTGATGGTCGCAGACGTGTACAGTTATGGAATTTGGATGAGGGGGTGAAGGTAGCTGAGTTATCCTGTCCGAGTTCGGTGGAAAGCATACATCTGTCGGAGAGAGGAGATTGGATGTTGGGAAGGCAGCTACACTCTACATGGGTATATGACGTGAAATCATATACAGAGCGAATTTTTAATGAACATTTTCTTCAAAGTCACCGGGGTAAGATTCTCTGCAAAGAAGATTGTGTAATAAGGAAGAAAGAATCCGGACGGGTATGTCTATATAATCTTCGTACCGGTAAGGAATCTAATTTAGATAGTCCTATTCCTAATCCAAGTCTTATTTGTTTCTTGCGAGATGGTTCTGTTGCTGCTGTTAATGGCTCTGGCAGAACGGCTAAATTGAGAAGCTTTAGAGATGGTTCTATATTAACGTTTAATGGAGACGGTGCTTCTATCAGTTCCATAAGTTCCTTTAAAGAACAACCTTTTATAGCGGTAGCATTGGAGGATGGCAGATTAGATATTTATCATACAGGGAATGGAGCTGTTTTGCGGCATTTAGATTTGCCTGCTTCAAATTCGATGATGGTGGTTCATCCTCAAAAGACAATCATTGCAGAGTCAGATGGTCGAAGAATTTTAAGGACTCACTATTTTTTTGAAATAGAACAGAATGGCCAGAAAAGGGGATGGTGGAAAAAGCATCCGTATAATGGAAGCCATCGTGTAATTGATGGCGATATTTTGGACATCGGATTCAATATACAGAATGATCAGCTCGTTGCTGTTTTGTCGAATGGCCGTTTGCTTTTCTGTTCTGACGATTGGACGGATTTCTGTTATTCCTTTAATATTATTACCGCTTTTGATGTGTCAGCTTATAATTTCTCTTACGTAAAGTGTTCTGAAGAATTAAAAGATACACTTCGGAGAAATGGAGCTGTTGTTTCTCACTAAAAAGACAAAGGTCATTAAGTTACCAAACAGTAACAATATACACAACTTACCAAATATGATCTTCTTAAAGTTTTAATTCTCTGATAGGTTAAAAAATAAGCTTTTGATGAAGACTTTTTTGAGCTTGTTAAAGGGACTTTTCTTATTCTTTTGTATTCCCTATTTTGTCTGGAAACAGAAGATGACTGCATAACCCCAAACATTGGATTCGTCCAATGCTTTCTTCCTTACTCTAAAGATTAAGATAGAGTAAGGAGTGCCGGATTATTCTGATGTGAATCATGATAATTCAGCTTAAATATTATTGTTTGTTTGTGTAGCCCTCCTTTTAAATCAGGCGTGGTTTATTTATAAGGAGGGCTTTTATTTAGAATTCAATGCGTCCTTTTTGAATATGATGCTACATTCTTTTCATCTCAAATGTAGCTATCAATAGCCAGATTTCTCTGTTTTACGGAGAAGTTTGGCTATTTTTATTTTGTGATATTGAAACTTACACTAAATATAAAGAGAGGCCGGAGTTGTAAATGTGCGATTCCGGCTTTTTGGGGGATTCTGGTTTTTAATGTAGTTTTAGGTTATGCTTACTTGCCGGGAAATAGAAATAACTCTTTTATTACCTTCCCTCTCTCTTTCTCTTGTCCTCTAATAGTCTCTTTTTATATACTAAATCGTTTTAAGAGGATGCTGTAACCTGTCTTTTTGTCTCTGATGTGAATGTCGCATCTTTGCAATGTTAACGTTAGCGAAGTAATAACATTGAGTATTTATTTAAAAAAAGAAGATTATGGCGATTAGATTTAAAAGAATTTTACGTTTGAGTGATCCGACAGACAAAAGTTCAGTTAAGAGAACGTATCCTATTATTTCTTATAAGTATGACACCGCGGCAACACTAAAGGAGGTGGCGCAGGAAATCAGTGGAAACTCGGGTGTGAGTGAAGGTGAGACGATCAGTGTACTGAAAGATTTTCGGACACTACTGCGTAAGACTCTTCTGACTGGACGTTCAGTTAATATCGACGGGATAGGTTATTTTTACCTGTCGGCGCAAAGTAAAGGAACCGATAAGCCGGAGGATTTTTCGGCAAGTGACATTACAGGATTGCGTATCTGTTTTCGTGCGAATAGGGATATACGTATTAATGCAGGAGCATCCTCTACCCGCACCGATGGATTGGCGTTTAAAGATCTGGATAGAATCAATGATGACGGCTCCGGTACTCCTTCCGGAGGAGAAGGGGAAGGAGAGGATCCTTCTGTATAACGTAAGTTAGGTGTCGTTGACAACAATTATGGCCTTCATCACTGCCGTTGGCGGGCTGGAGGCCATTAAATGGCTCGTGCGATTGGTTACTTACCGAAAAATGGATGCCCGGAAGGAGGAGGCATCAGTGAGTTATATAGAGGAGGAGAATCGCAGAAAGAAGGTGGATTGGCTTGAAGAGCGCCTGGAACAGCGCGATGGGAAGATTGACGGACTTTATGCTGAACTACGGAAGGAGCAGGAAGATAAAATGGGGTGGATGATCCGTTGCCATGAAGTAGAATTGGCACAGAAGGAGTCGGAAATAAAGAAATGTGAGATAAGAGGGTGTGGAAAACGTATTCCTCCGTCGGATTATTAATCTTAAAAAATAAGTATTATGAGGAAAATCGATTCGATTATAATTCATTGTTCGGCTACGCAGGCGGGAATGGATTTCAGCGCTAAAGATATAGATTGTTGGCATCGTGCCCGGGGGATGAACGAAATAGGATATCACTATGTGGTACGGTTGGATGGAAGTGTGGAACCCGGGAGAGAGGTTGCACGGATGGGGGCTCATTGTATCGGATGGAATGAGCGAAGTATTGGTATCTGCTATATTGGTGGGTTGGACGCCGGGAGACATCCGGCTGATACACGAACCAGGGCGCAGAAAGAAACGTTGAAACGGCTTATCGAAGAACTGAAACAACGTTATGGGATAGTGACGGTGATGGGGCATCGGGATACTTCGCCGGACCTGAATGGAGATGGGAGGATAGAACCGGATGAGTTTATAAAGGCATGCCCCTGCTTTGATGTTAAGAAATGGTTGTTGATAGGGGTGATTTTGCTTTTCTTGTCGGCATGTGGCAGTTCTCATTTCCGGATGGAACGGAATGTGGAAATAGACTCTGTTACTGCAAAAGGGCATTATGAAAAAGTGGATAACGTACGAAAAACGGAATGGGAAAATAACAGGCAGGCCGATGAGCATATAGAAGAAACTGTCTTCACCTGGAAAGCAGATACTATAGGAGTAGGCCATGAGAATGGAAGAGCAGTGCAAAGAAAGTCTTTTTCTGTTACTAAAAAGGTGGTTGATAGAGGAAGGATGCAACTGCAGAAAGGATGTGCGGAACATTCTTTTGTGAAAGCCGATTCTTCTTTTGCGGTTGGTAAATCGTTGATAAAAGTGGATGAACGGGAGAAAAAACAGAGGAGGCAGATAGGAGGGGTATGGGCGTTTGTAGTGATAGCCGGATTTCTGGTGATATGTATCTTATTTTTTAGAAAGTTTTTTGTTGTTGATAATCAGTGACTTCGTTTCTTTTGAAATAAAAAAGTGAAAAAATAATTATCGAAAGTTTTGGTATTCTCAAAATAAACTGTACCTTTGCATCGCTTTTGAAACGGAAGTGTACGGGCGCTTAGCTCAGCTGGTTCAGAGCATCTGGTTTACACCCAGAGGGTCGGGGGTTCGAATCCCTCAGCGCCCACATTTAAAAACGAAACACTTCCGCTTAACAAAAGGGCGCTTAGCTCAGCTGGTTCAGAGCATCTGGTTTACACCCAGAGGGTCGGGGGTTCGAATCCCTCAGCGCCCACA